>CBDTXL010001491.1:0-1502 GCA_965364435.1 uncultured bacterium | reverse complement strand
TTTAGTCCGCATCAGTCAAAGGGGACATCTGCTCAATTTGGAGATGCAACCACTGCCCGCTTCCTCAACTGCCCCGGCGTTACCCTTTACTCCCCTCTCCCTCCCTGTGCTGCTAACGGGTGGGAATCTGGGGAATGCAACGGGATTGACACTCAATAGTGATGGCACAGTGCAGCTAACGGGTTCTGGCGTTCAGATAGCAACACAGTCAGGAGATGCGATTGGATCGGGCACTCTCAATGTCTCTGGTGCAAAGGGTGGCACAGTGAATGTCTTGGGCAACCAAGTAGGACTAATCGACGCCAAGATCAATACTTCTGGCACTATTGGCGGTGGCACGGTGCTGATTGGCGGCGATTATCAGGGCAAGGGGACTGTCCCCAATGCCTCTCGCACTTTTGTTAGCAATGATTCGCTGATTAATGCCGACGCCCTCACCGATGGAAATGGTGGGCGGGTGATTATCTGGTCAAATCAGGTGAGTGGATTTTATGGTCAAATCAGCGCCCGTGGTGGCAGGAATTCAGGCAATGGCGGATTTGTTGAGGTGTCGGGCAAGGAGAATCTGCAATTTGCGGGAACTGTGGATACAAGAGCGCCAAATGGTCAGGTTGGGACGCTGCTACTTGACCCCAAAAATATAGTGATTCAAGCCCGTCGTTCCAATCCAGTCGCCGGAAATAGCTTATTTAGTGATAAGCCTACAGGCAACTCAACCATCAGCGGAGACGACCTTTCAGCAGCAATTAACACAGCCAGTGTGACATTGCAAGCGAATAATGACATCAGGGTTGATGATAAGGTCACGCCTATTACCTTGGGCAATGGACTAACTTTGCAGGCAGGGCGATCCATTATATTTAATCCGAATGGAACGATTAACCTCAAGGGCGGCAACTTTAGCGCCGGGATAAATGACGAGAATGCTAATGCAGGCGATCGAGATACAGGAACTGCCCAGTTTGTGATGAACTCTGGCAGCCAGATTTGGACCAACGGCGGCGACGTGACGATTGAGCAGGGAACTTTTGGAGGAGTAGCAGTTGGCAGGGTGCTTCTAGAGGGGGCAACCATCAACTCTGGAACTGGCGATATTTCGATTACGGGTACGGGAAGAACTGGTGGCAGCAACAACCCCGGCATTAGTGTTGCCAACGGCGGTGTGGTGGAATCGACCGGGACAGGGAATATTACGCTTAATGGCACCGGCAGTTCCGGTAAAAATGATAATCGGGGGATACAGATTAAGGATGCAGGCTCCAGAGTCTCTACAGTGAATGGAAATATCAGCCTGACGGGCACAGTCGGCGCTGTGACTGGACAATTCAACGATGGCATTTCGCTTAGAAACAGCGGCGTGGTAGAAGCTACCGGAACGGGGAATATTACCCTGAATGGCACCAGCGGGAACGGGACGACGGGTAATGACGGGATAGATATTCGGGACGCAGGCAGGGTTTCTTCGCTGGATGGAAATATCAGCCTGACGGGCACCGGCGCTG
>CBDTXL010001490.1:0-1504 GCA_965364435.1 uncultured bacterium | reverse complement strand
AAAATAATCCCCAGTTATCTTAAAAGGACATATTAGAAACAGTTTCTTACAAAGGTATAAAAACTATGACTGGGATCTTTTCTTACTTGGGTCTCGGGCGTATCCGTCACAGCGGTAAAAGGATGATTCTTACGCTGTTTTTTTTATTGCTTGCCAAACCAGCTTTCGCGTTTGATACGGGTCATCATTCGGATTTAACAAAAGAGGCATTGCAAGACCAAGGTTTTGGCGAAACTGCAATCCAGACTGTCCAGGTGCAGAACTGGCTAGTAGACTATTTCAGCAGCAGTCCGACTTCTTCCATCGAGGGGGATGTAGCGAAACTACACTTCGATAATCTCTTCACAACTGAGCAGATCCGCAACTATTGGGGACGACTGAGTGTGAATACACGGAGCGCTGTCCAACAAGCAGCGAGGGAAAAAGACACCCTCAAGTTACTCACCATTTTGGGTGTATCGCTGCATGCGGTTCAGGATTTTTATAGCCACTCTAACTGGGTAGAAACTCATCCTCGCTCGACCAGTGGCCCCTACCGCCCAGAAACCTGGTTCGATTCTCCCCCAGTGCCTAGTAGTTCAAGGCTGTACACTGGTTCCTATCCTAAATTGCGACCCGGAGCCGTTGTACTGCATGGAGATTACACCAGCGGTTTGAATAAAGATTCCTATGTGCGTCCAAATTGGGATAAAGCTTACGTTTTCGCCTACGCAGGCTCCCGCCAATGGGTAAATGCGGTGCGTACATGGGTCAACGAAATCGATCCAACGGTCTGGAGAAGGCTTCAGACTTATAGTCTAGGTAGTGCAGACCGCTCGGCATTGAATTTCGACCTGGAAGCGGCTTACCGCCTTTCCGAATGGGTGGCATTTTCGGAAAACGGGCATTGGAAAGGCAATGGCAGTGGCAGTGCAGCAGAGTTTGCTGCATTCGCCACTCGTTGGACAAGTGCTACCGACTCGCGGTTTGTGAAAGAATTCAAAGTTCGTGGGATTCACCGCTTGTTGATTAATGGGTTGACAAGTAAAGGGGAGACGATTAGCCCACCCCCTACTCCTGTGCCCACCGTTCCAAGGATTTCTCTGAATCAAAGGGCAATTATTGTCAAAACCGTTCAAGTAGCGGAAAAAAATGATGTGGGATTGCTTGAATCCAAAATCGATCCGGGTGGTAAAGCAGACTTCTACGCCAAAATTACGGTAGCCGGACAGACTTTCGTCGAAGCGATGCAACTAGATAAATCTAGTGTTTCACCAGCTTGGACGACCATCAAGTTTGTCCCTTCCTCAACTGCTCAAGTTCCAATCCGTTACGAGCTATGGGATGAAGACGGTGGAGTGCGCGGGGATGATGATCACTGTGATATTAACCCAACTAAAGGGGTGCGCGACTTGAAATTTAATTTTGTCGTTTCTTCCCACAACAATACAGGGAATATCACGGGGGTACATGATAGCCCTACAAAGACGGTGACTTCTCAGGGCAACAAACCTGATAGCGATCG
>CBDTXL010001489.1:0-1506 GCA_965364435.1 uncultured bacterium | reverse complement strand
TATCGCCCGTGGCTGACCTTCTTGGTAAATTATTGTTTTTTTAATCACCTTTTAGAAAAAGTTAAGGCGTAGGCGAAGCCCGCCGCAGGCTTCGCTCTTCACGACTCCCTTGCTGAGGTTCACTTGTCTTGCCAGCGGACTGTTTGGCAGGAGCTAAGGAATGCGATCGCCTTTCATTGCCTTTCAATGTTTGAGGTTAGCTTTCTGGGAAGGTTTTAACTTTTCAACCTTCCAACTAAAGCATTTACGCCGTCGCCTTCTTTTTCTGGTTTTGGGTCCCATTCAGACCATTCAGGAACATCGGCACAAATTTCTCCATAAACGCCTTTGGATCGCGCTTCCAAGCCCGTTGTGCCACATCAATCCGGGTGATTTGTAGCTCAGGCGCTAGCAAAGTCTGCGGTAGGCGATCAATTAGATACTGTGGACGTTCCCAAACCGGCATGGTATTGGCAATCTCTAGTAAATTGTTCATCCGGCGCAGTTCAGCACCTGCCATGATATCCATGCCAGACTCAAAAGCCGCCTGTTCAATAGCTACATACCTGTGCTTTGCCTGCTCCACCTTCTGTCGGTGTTCTGGGCTTTTCTTGGCAATTTCTGCTAGCCACCTGTTTCCCCAACGGACGTGACCCGCTTCCTCTGGGAAAATCCGTTCAATCGTTTCCCGGATTTTGATGTTTTCCTCGGTTTGCGGTGCTTCTTTCAAAGCGTGAATGTGAGCGGAGAAGTACTCACAACCACGCTTTTCGGTGACGTTAATGGCGGCGAGGGTAGAAATCACAAAGTCGTCCCGATCCTTAGCTGGATCTTTCTGGTCGCTGTCTAGTAGCCTTTCAAATTCATTGATGTATGACACCCCAGGCGGGGTCCCGATATCGCAACCCAGATCCACCAGCAGGTCGGTCAACCACATTGCATGACGCGCTTCGTCTGAGATGTGATGGGACAAGTCGCGCACCAGTTCAGCTGGATTTCCATCTAGCTGTTCAATGACCTCGGTGAGATCTTTGCAGCTACGTTGTTCACTGTAGCGGTAGCGGTTGAGGGTGATGAGATGGATTTCGCGATCGCGCACCACCTGCTTCATGATGTCACGCGCACCAATCGCGTTGTTTAGTTTGCGGGGATAAGCAACCGTCATGATTTTTATGTTTTTTTGTTAATTTATTTCTCTAATTGTAACGTGCTTTTCTTCCCATGAAACAACTGAGTTCTAGTAGATGCGAGTTTATTAGCCAAACTTTATGCATTTAACACAGGCTTGTGAGCAATGCAGTACCTGCTCATGAAGTGTTTGCCGTCCCAATACATAGAAATTGCTGCACTCTCGCAGACTCACCAGAGAATTCGTTGAGGCGAGGATGCAGGTTCATCCGGCTGATGTCGTCACCTATCGGGATATTGGTCGCCATCCCGTTCCCCATGTGGATGAACCGTGGATTGCAAGGGTCACATTTGGGAAATTATGTACATGGAGCCAAGCGCAATAAACTAGGAGTGAAG
>CBDTXL010001488.1:0-1508 GCA_965364435.1 uncultured bacterium | reverse complement strand
TGTTAGACGATCGCACCAAGATGCGACCCTTCCATTTCGGGTCAGTCAGCGCCTCATAAGTAGACAAATCTGACGGCTTAACCTTGTCCTTGTTGTACACAATAACCCGCGCTCGTTTTGAGAGACCAAACCAGTTACCATCCGGGTCTCTGAGGCTTGCCGGAACAGCGCTTTCCAGCACCTTCGAGGAAACAGGTTGTAAAACACCAGCCTCTTTTGCTCGCGCAAGACGACCAGCATCAACAGTAATCAATACATCAGCTGGACTATTCGTTCCTTCGCTTTTAATCCGTTCAATTAGTTGGTCTGCTTCAGCCTCAACCAGATTGACCTTAATCCCTGTCTTTTTGGTAAAGCTTTCGTACAATGCGTTATCGGTGTCGTAGTGACGTGCTGAATAGAGATTGAGTGTCTGTGTCTGTTTTGGTGCTTGGTTTGAGCCTTGTGTCGTCTTACTCACACATCCTGATGCGACTGCCACCATTGCCGTGGTAGTGGCGAGAAACACACGTCTGGTGATTTTCATGTCTGTGTTGGTTTTGCTCCTGTTATCTAAGACTCAAGCCGATGCTGTCTCTTGCAGCCACCTGCCTTTGATGGATTGTACTATTAATAGAAGTTATTCTTAATAACTAAGTAGGAAGTTTGACAAGCTCTGCCTCAGCTTAGGAGGTCTAAGCCTATAACCTACTAGAGAATATTTGTCAATGTTTAAGCCCTTAAGGAGTGAGAAATCCCTATTCCTACCAAATGCGCTTATTAAGTCCCCTTCTGACACCAAGGGTAGAGGCTTTGCCTGCAACGTCTCTACAGGGTTCCCACCACAGGATAAAGGGGGGAATGGCACGCGAGTTAAGGGAGATAGGGGAGATGAGGAAGATAGAGGAGTAATTTCTTCCCCACCTTCCCCACCTTCTCCACCTTCCCCACGTTTCTCACCTTTCCTACCTTCCCCACCTTCCCCACCTTCCTTAACTCGCGTGCCATTGGATTAAGGGGGGGTATATAACCCGGATTTGGTATCACCTATGATTAAAACTCAAGTTGCCTCAAAACTTAGTGGGCCTAGCCAAGTGCGGCTAGACCCATCCAAGTGCAAAAGATTGAATTTTCAACGAGTTAACTACTAAGGTTTACAACTTCCACAGCTCCACCCACCTTCAATGTTCCACATAGTCGTGTCTTTCTAGACCTTAGTTTGGCTTTCTCCGGCTTACACCCTGGAATTGAGCCACTTAAAGCTATGGTTGGTTGGTTTTGCTGCGGCTGGGTCACAGACCGGGGACATCGCATCTATGCCCATTAGCTTGATTTGTTCCTCTTGTTTGTCTGGAGGTTGATGTCCACTATCAAACTAACACGGCATCCAGTAGTTAGTTGGCAGGATTTACCAAACTTGATGAGTCTTTACGAACTGCAAATCTTGGATTAAGTCGTCAAATCCCCGCCTACTCTTGGGTAATGGGTAATGGGTAATGGGTAATGGGTAATGGGTAATGGGTAATGGG
>CBDTXL010001487.1:0-1510 GCA_965364435.1 uncultured bacterium | reverse complement strand
AATCAGAAGACAAGCTTGAGTGAGGTTAATGCCGTGTCCAATGCAATGATGGTGATTTTTCCCTATCGAGATCAGTACACGTGGGTTTTTGATGATAAAAGTGTTGGACTGGTTTGAGAACCATTTGTTTCAGGCATACCGGAAATGATTGACATACTGGTACAAGACATTCCCGACGCGGATAAAGGTTTTAGGCTTTTGTTTGCAGCGAATCCTTTCCCAGGATATCAAGCAGAATTGGTTCGCAGAAGAGAGGAACATAGCGGCTACTGGTATCGCTGGGAGTTAAAAAATAGGGAAGGCTGGTTATGTCCAGCAATGTTTAAATACTTCAGCTCGGCTCCACCAAAAATCTACGGCAAGGCAGAAAAACTACATCCTTGAAAGACAATTGACACTCCCACCCCTAAAGCGAGTGGGCTTTTTGCGGCGATTTGTGTAAAAAAATGAGATCATTTCCCTCAAATTCACTGATTCCAGAGGCAGCTCTGTCTGTTGCTGGGTTAACGGACTACATTCAGGAGTTGTTAGAGCAAGATGCTCAACTCCGGCAGGTTTGGGTGACAGGGGAAGTGTCTAGTGCCAACCCGCATCGGAGTGGGATGTTTTTTACGCTCCAAGACCCAGATTCCAAGGCATCGATTCAGTGTGTAGTGTGGAGCAGTCAGCTGAGCAAGCTGGTGCAGCAGCCGGTGTCAGGAGAGCAGTTGATTGTTTTGGGCAGTATCCGGGTTTATCCTCAACGGGGACAGTACCAGATGAGTGTCTGGCAGGCATTGCCAGCAGGTGAGGGGTTGCAGGCGTTGCGTTATCGCCAGCTACGGAACCGACTGGAGGCAGAAGGGCTTTTTGATGAACAACGCAAGCAGCCGCTTCCGACTCATCCTCAAATCATTGGTGTTGTTACTTCGCCACAAGCGGCTGCTTGGGGTGATATTCAACGCACACTCCGGCATCGGTATCCGGGTTTGTGTGTCTTGTTATCACCGGCTCAGGTGCAGGGTGAACTTGCTCCTGCGTCAATTGTTACAGCTATTGAGCGCGTTGAGCGGGATGGGAGAGCGCAACTGCTGATTTTATCGCGGGGGGGTGGAGCATCTGAGGATTTGGCTTGCTTCAATGATGAACGGGTAGTGCGGGCGATCGCGGATTGTTCAATTCCGGTAGTAACTGGTATTGGTCATCAACGAGATGAGTCCCTGGCTGACTTGGTGGCTGATGCCTGTGCCCACACTCCCACAGCGGCTGCGGAACTAGCGGTTCCAGAACTCGTAACCCTCTATGCCGAACATCAACAGCGGCAACGCGCCCTCAAGGAGGCTGTATCTCAAGTTCTGGAAGCGTCCCACAATCAACTTCAACATCTGCAAGACCGATTACGACGCCTACCCCTTGACCGACAACTACGGCAAGAACAAAAAGCGATCGCACAGAAGCGTCAGCAGTTAATCCAATGCACATCGCGCCGTCTAAGTCAAGCTACCCAGCACTGTGAATTTCTGCGGCAAAA
>CBDTXL010001486.1:0-1511 GCA_965364435.1 uncultured bacterium | reverse complement strand
GCCTTCGCCTGCGTCGATCTGATCATCGCCAGCTAGACCATAGATCTGATCATCAAAAGGTGTACCAATAAGCTGATCCAAACCGGGTGTACCAAAGATAGATGCCATAAGACCTGTTCCTACGATCGCGTTTCAAAAGCAGCATTAAACTGAGCTTTTGCATCTCACAAATGTCCGATAAGCCAGCGCTTTTTCGGCAGGCATAATACGCCCAGTAAAAATGGACAAAAGAATCCCTACGCGCAGGCTAGACAAGTGCCAGCGCCGACTTAAATAGCAGGTAAAAAGCGAAATGCAATCTTCCAGAATCCTGGCATACCCTCTCTAGAGATAGCCAGGATTTCTCCTCGTCTTTGTCAAATCTTTAGCGAGAGAAAAATAAAAAAACTGGGGTCAATAGAGGGATGCAAGCGGCATATCAGTGAATATACTTAGGTTTCAGACGTATTAAACTCTTAAATTTTATTTAAAGTTTGTGTGAACTTTCGGGAGCCTTTGCTTAGGTCAGAATTTTGTAGTATATAATACTGAATCTTCAAAGTAGAGTAATGAAACGCAGCTACGCTATTCTTGGCACTGGTGCGCTGGGTGGGTATTACGGTGCTTGCTTGCAACGGGCGGGTTTAGATGTCCACTTTCTGCTACACAGCGATTATGAACACGTCTATCAGCATGGTCTGCTAATTGAGTCTCCAGACGGGGATTTCAGCCTACCCTACGTCAACGCCTATTGTGATGCTGACAAGATGCCGCGTTGTGACGTGGTAGCTGTTGCACTGAAGTCTACGCAAAACCACCTGCTGCCTCAGCTGCTGCCTAATGTGGTTAAAGATGATGGCGTTGTCCTAGTGCTACAAAATGGACTGGGTATCGAAGAGGAAGTTGCCCGAATTGTCGGCTCAGAACGAGTAATTGGGGGCTTGTGCTTTCTCTGTTCCAATAAAGTGGGACCGGGACACATCCGCCACTTGGACTATAAGAAAATCAGCCTAGGCGAATATACCCCCGGCTATCGCCCTGGTGGTATTACTGAGCGGATGCGTCAGATTGCTGCTGAGTTTGAAAGTGCCGGTATTCCCATGCAGATGGCTGAGGACTTGCTGCGGGTTCGCTGGCAGAAACTGGTGTGGAACATCCCCTACAATGGGCTTTCTGTGGTTCTCGACGCCACAACCGATGAACTGATGGCTGATAATCACACTCGATCATTAGTTGAGCAGCTGATGCGTGAAGTCGTTGCGGGTGCTGCTGCTGCTGGTCGCATTATCCCCGATCGCGTTATCCAACAGATGATCGACCACACTCTCAAGATGACACCGTACCGCACCAGTATGAAGATTGACTACGATGAAAAGCGATCGCTTGAAGTAGAGGCAATCTTCGGTAACCCACTGCGTGCTGCTCAATCCGCCGGTACTGATTTGCCGAAAATTGCCATGCTCTACCAGCAGCTGAAGTTCCTTGATGCTAAAAATCGCTATCAATGAAAATCTTTCCTTGATGCCTTTGCC
>CBDTXL010001485.1:0-1512 GCA_965364435.1 uncultured bacterium | reverse complement strand
CTTCTATTCTTGTAATCGCTGTCTTACTGGTGCGATCGCGCTTTTTTTGGTCACTCTTATCCCTGGAGAAGTTCTACATCCCACCAAAAACGCGAGGGGCTACGGCTTCAACCGGAACGAAGTGGAGGTAAGCCGTAGAGGGAGAGCGGGAAATACGAGGGCTAAATGCCCGAAGTATTTCCAATCACTTCCCACCCGTTGGTAAAATGTTTGTTATGAAACAAGTCCTGACAATAGTTGTAAAGCTTCAACCTACGCCTGAACAAATTGCCAAATTAGAGGCAACCCTTCAAACGTTTGCTGCTGCTTGTAACTATGTCAACGAACACACAGAGTCGAAGCTCACCAACAAAATAGCTATTCAATCTCTGGTCTACCAAACCATCAAAGAGAAATTCAACTTGGTAGCCAATATGGCAGTCAGGGCTTGTGCAAGGGTAGCTGCTAACCGCAAGGTAGCGAAGCAAAAAGGCAGACCCGTTAAAGGCTTTGCCCCAAGCAGTATGGACTGTGATAAGGACTTGTTTCGGTTCAGAGAACAAGACTGGACGGTAAGCCTTGCCACCATTCACGGTAGAGAGCGAATATCCCTTCATGTTGGTAATTACCAGAAAGGAAAACTCACTCGGCAAAATCCAACTTCTGCTCAGTTGTGCAAACACCGAGATAGTGAGTACTACCTGCACATCCAAATTAAGGATGACGCTCCCGACCCAAAAGGCACCAGTAAAATACTGGGTATCGACCTAGGACGCCGCGATATTGCAATAACGTCTGAGGGCGAAAAGTGGGATGGTACGGGCATCCAGCAAGTCAGAGATAGGTTTTCCAGAGTTAGAGCGTCTCTCCAGAAGAAAGCTCCGAAAGGCACGAGGACAACTCGGCGCAGATGTCGAGAAATCCTGAAACGGCTGTCGGGGCGCGAGAGGCGCTATCAACAATGGCTCAATCACGGCATCTCCAAATCAGTAGTCAGACGAGCAGTTGAGTTAAGTGCATCAATTGCCATAGAAGACCTGACAGGAATCAGGGACAGAACAAACCAGCAGCCAAGAAACAAGACCGAGCGGAGACGCTCCAACAGTTGGGCTTTTCATCAACTACGAATGTTTATTGAGTACAAGGCAATTGGGGCTGGTGTTCAAGTTATCCCTATTTCTCCGGCATATACGTCGCAGATGTGTCACAACTGCCTATACATTCACCCTGTAAAAGGAAAGTCTTACCGTAGCGGCAAGACTTTCAGGTGTGGACATTGTGGCTGGCACGGGGATGCCGACTTTAATGGAGCCAATAATATTGCACTTGTGGGGCTATCTATAAACCAGCCTGGAGGCACGGGGTTATCGTGCAAGTTAAACCGAACTACCCTTGTATGTTCAGCGAAGACCTTGTTCGATAACTTCAGGGCTACTGAAAACCCAGGTTTCAGCCGCTAGGCTTTCCCTGGGTAGTTTATCTATTGGACTTTGGACAAAAGAGAATCTCTTCGCGAGATTTGTTCGCGAAGAA
>CBDTXL010001484.1:0-1513 GCA_965364435.1 uncultured bacterium | reverse complement strand
GGGTATATCCCCACAAGTTTGAGGTGCCAGCCTGAGAGATCGGTAGAGCGATACCTGAATCTCTGATAGGAGAAGATGCCATGAACCACTTCGCAATCCTCATGTACTTTTTGCGCGATCGCCAGAAATTTCTGGAAGAGATTAGTAAGGGGATAAGAATTGAAACCAAGATTGTTGCCTTATTAATTAGTAGTTCAGTCTTTTTTGCACTTTATGGGGCAATTATCGGCTCGTTCAGTGGCGGACTGCAAATGGTTGCTTCAGCCATTAAGCTACCAGCATTGTACTTAATTACACTAGCTATTTGTTTGCCTAATTTATATTTTTTCGAGGTGATTAAAGGCTCTAAGCGCAGCTTTGGGCAATACCTAGCTTTGCTCTTAGCCTCAATGTCAATCATTGGCGTGATGCTGTTTAGTTTTGCACCGATTATCCTGTTTTTTCGTCTTTCCATTGACGACTACCGATTTTTTCAGCTTTTGAATGTAGTAGTTTTTACACTTACTGGTTTGATTGGGGTTAATGTTTTTTATCGAAGCCTGATATATATCAACGAGCAAGATTCTGAAAGCCCAAAAAACCGCACAGCGATGATTCGAGGCTGGTTAGTGCTATATGGCTTTGTCGGGAGCCAACTAGGATGGACACTCAGACCTTTTTTTGGAACGCCTGATAAACCCTTCGAGCTATTTCGCCCTCTAGAAAGTAACTTTTACTTTCATCTTTGGAAAGTAATTGCTGGCGCACTAGGTTTTCGTTAAGCACGTAACAGGAACCAACTGATATGCAAGCTGATTTAGAAAATTTGCAGCTGACAACAGAGGAGCTTGAGAACTTAGTTGATTTAGATATTAGTACTGCCCTTGCAATTGATGCCTATAAAGGGTTTATCCTCAAAAATACCAAGCAGATGTTATCAGTTCTCCTGACGGAAATATTTATCTTCATCTTGGTCTTAATCTTTGTCATGCCTGTGAGTTTGATTGTACTTCGGAATGCTGGCGCTTTACCTGGAAATACAGATGGTGTCACTAAATTATTAACCCTAATTTTAGGTATTTCTCTGTTGGGTGTCTTGATTTGGAATGTCTTTTTTTTGCAACAAGTTAAACAAGTCAAGTCTTTAGCTAGGTTAATGGATAAAGTCGATAAGTACAATCACGTAATTCAAGCGATCGCTCTTATCGACGAACTAGAATCAGCAAGTCGCTCACCCTCTCGGTGTAATAGCCTCAGCATTAGAAAAGAAGTCATTCAAGCTTTGAGCATTACTAAGGAAACCCTGAGCAGCGCTTTACAAGCGGAAAAGCTCATGAGGAAACATCGTAAGTTTCTGAGCAGTCATCATGAATTATTGGCAAACCTTGAAAATAATTTCACTAATTTGATTTCATTTGAGCTGAGCCATCAGGTTAATGAATATACTCACTTAGTCAATGAGTCTTTACAAATTGGACTCAGCGTACATAAGGAATTGAAGAAGCTAAACAATCAGATTAATTAGTAAGGAGTC
>CBDTXL010001483.1:0-1515 GCA_965364435.1 uncultured bacterium | reverse complement strand
ACCTCCTTCTTCAAGCGCCTCTTAGCTGGGTGTATGACCCAAGAGCACCATAAATCTTACAAATCAAAATCATACCTATAGACAGTTGGAGGAGGAAGATTTTCACAAATTGAGTTGTACCTTGTTATGACAGGGTTAGTGTAGTAATTTTATATATTTTTGTTAAGTTAATTTCTTTTTGTTCTATATGTAGATAGACTTCTAAAAAAAAGATAGGACTATCCAAACGAGGAGTAATTATTAAAGTGTACAAAAAACTTATTTATGACCATACAAGCTCCAACTCTTTAGCCACAAAACTCAGGTCAAAGAGATTTACTTTGTTAAAATCTCTGTTCGCATCGCTTCCTAATTCAGCGACTATAAGAATACTTGATGTAGGAGGAACGCAGAATTTTTGGGATAAATCAGTGGTACTGTCAGAATTGGGAGATGTAGAAATAACAATTATGAATATTAGTGAATTTAAAGTAAATGTTCCGAATATTAGGAGTATTGTTGGTGATGCAAGAAATATGAAGCAGTTTGCAGACAAGGAATTTGATGTAGTCTTTTCAAATTCTGTAATTGAACATGTAGGAAGTTACGAAGATCAGCGGCGGATGGCTAACGAAATTAAAAGGGTTGGGAAAAGATATTTCGTTCAAACGCCTAATCTATATTTTCCAATTGAGCCTCATTTTGTGTTTCCATTTTTTCAGTTTCTTCCCCAGTCAGTTAAAGTATGGCTAATTAGTCATTTTGCCCTGGGGTGGTATGGAAAAGTTACAGATATACAAAAGGCAAACGAACTAGCTAGTGAAATTAGATTACTTAGCAAAAAAGAATTTATTAATCTATTTGCTAATGCCAAGATTGTTGAAGAAAAGTTTTTTGGTCTCACCAAGTCATTCATAGCCTATGAGGGATGGTAAGACCTCTTGGCTAATCTTGTATTCAATTCCTTTTCCCTGGTCGCAACAATCTTTGGTCTGGGCTAGTATGCTGATTGTCAGCCATGCACGAGACCATGAGCCATCCAATCCTCGATGTTCATCATCTATCCATCGAGTTTCCGTCCAAAGCTGAGGTAGTACGAGCAGTTAAAGATGTCTCCTTCACCCTCGCAGCAGGAGAAACGCTCGGAATTGTCGGCGAGTCGGGTTCCGGTAAATCTGTAACGTCGCTAGCGGTTATGGGACTTCTCCCCCTCACTGCTCAGGTGACAGGGGAAATTTTATTTCACAATCCCCGCTCTATACAAGCCACTCCCGTCAATCTGTTGGCGCTTCCTCCTAACAAAAGACGGACTTATCGGGGTGGGCTAATCTCGATGGTGTTTCAAGAACCATTGACTTCCCTTAACCCAGTTTACACCTGTGGAGAACAGGTTGTAGAAGCGATATTGCTCCATCAAAAAGTTTCTCATAAGGACGCTTACAGAAAAGCGATCGCACTCTTTGATGAAGTCAAGCTACCCAACCCCAGAGAGATGATGAACCGCTATCCTCACCAACTCTCAGGCGGTCAGCAACA
>CBDTXL010001482.1:0-1520 GCA_965364435.1 uncultured bacterium | reverse complement strand
GCCAGCAACACCCGCTGCTCATTCACCTCGAAATTGACCTCAACCCGGTCTACTCCTGTGTCTCCAGGCGGTTCCAGATGTGCGATGCAAACTTGACCTTGATCACTTTCTAGAGAGCGAAAACAGGTTTGTTGATTCAGCTGGCTGCTCGTCATTCTACCTTGAGCGTCGTAGGTAACCTCAGCTTGTGAGACATCTGCCACTTCACCAATATCCAGTCGAATCTCCCGCTGTCCTTGTGTTGCCACTTGTAGCGTCAGCGGTTCGGGGCGCTGACAGGGATAGCGCAGTCCTTTGTCAAATAGGGGGAAATAGGAATAGTGTTTGGCGTAAGGTTCCCACAGACGAATGGCATAGCCATGTCGCAGGTAATCCTCCACCTCTACTAACTGACCTAATGCTAAGGCTCCATGTGCTACTGCTTCAAAGGGCTTGTCTAACTTAACTTTCTGTCGCCCAAAGTAGGAAATGATTAACTGCTGTACCGTGGGAATCTGACAGCTACCTCCCACCAGTAGCACCTGTTCAATGTCTGCTTTAGTAACGCCTTTTGAAAGTGCGATCGCTAGAACTTCATCTAAAGCCTGCCGCAGTTGTTCCAGTAACTGTCTCTCTTCCAGAATCTCTGCCAAGTCCGCTTGGGTTAACTGCAATTCGTGAGAGATAAAATTTTCATCATCAAACCAACTTTCCTTTGCTTCCATAGCAATAGAAAGCTTTATTTTCAGACGTTCTGCTATGTCTAATAAATTCTGCCAGCCAATTTCTTTAACCTCCTCTCGTGAGGAGCCAATTTGCCGCAAGTAATGCTCAACAATCCAGACATCAATATCAACCCCACCCACATAAGCATCTGACTTGGCTAGTACTTCCGCCTTGACCCCCCCTAACTCGCCCTTAGCAAGGGGAGAAACCGATGAAGAGGAGTTGGCTCCCCCCCTTGGAAAGGGGGAGCTGGGGGGGGTAGCACTGGTGCGAATTAAACTTAAATCTAACGTTCCACCCCCAAAATCCACGACCAAAACTACAGAACCAGGGCGTTGCACGGCGTAACCTAAAGCCGCAGCTGTGGACTCATCCACCAGCTGAATGGCGGGTAAACCCAGCCGTTGCGCCAACTCTCGGAACCAATCAAGATACAGTTCAAACGCTCCCACTGGCACAGTAAAAACCACGCGCTGGGGTTGCAGCTGCATTAGAGATAGCTGCTGCCAGATTTGCTTAATGAAAAGTTCTGATATCCATTCAGCTGTGTAGGTTTGACCATCGAGTTGACGCGCAGGGGGTCGATACTCTGCCACTAAATCACGTTTAAAGGCTTGAAATAATCGCTCCGGTTGGGCAAAACCAAGACGCTCTTGTCGCACTTGTTCCCCAAATATCAACTGATTGGAACCTTGAATAAATACTAAACTCGGCACCACATCAACCTGACCCGCTGCCATTTCAAATCGACGTGAGAGCTTATCAAACTTCAATGTCCGCGCCTCAAGCGTCACTGGGTCTTGGGTACAAACAAC
>CBDTXL010001481.1:0-1524 GCA_965364435.1 uncultured bacterium | reverse complement strand
CTATAGAACAATCAAAAGAATCATCAAAAATAGAAGCGCCAAGAATTTTTTACTTCTAGAACATCGATTCATTAATCGTAGGGGCAATCTCCTCACTAAAGCTCCGGCTGTGGTTGCCCCTCCAATGTTTTGGGGCAGGCACAGGGGCGCTGCCCCTACGAAAAATTGTTGTGCGTGATGATTACTGAATTGGTGTTCTAGATGTGGATGCCGCACTCAGTTTTGTTACTACCCCGCCAACGACCAGCGCGTTCATCTTCGCCTTCTGCTACTGGCGTTGTGATCGGTTCATCCCCAATGCTGGGATAGCCTTGGTCATGTAGAGGGTTGTAAATGACACCGTGTTCCCTCGCATAAGCCCAGCTTTCTTTGCGCGTCCAGCTAGCTAGGGGATTGACCTTCAGGCGTCCATTTCCATCAAGCTCTAACACCGGCATCTCAGCACGAGTCACTGCTTGGTCACGACGGCGACCAGTAATCCAGGCAACTGTGTTCAGTTCTGCTAGACTCCGTTGCAACGGTTCAATCTTTGTTAGGTAATGGAATTGTTGAATATCTTTATCCCACAGAGCTTCCCCATATTGAGCCGCAAAGGCTTCACGGGAATCAACATCTGGAATTTTATAAGTTTCTAGAGCCAAATTGTAGACCTCTTTGGCTTTTGCCACCAGTTCCAGGGTTTGAGGAAAATGGTGTAGCGTTTCGAGAAACACCACTGGTACTGGTTTCGCTGGTTTGAGGTCGCGATACAGAATATCCGTAATCACCAAATCATCAACGTTAAAGGCACTGGTCTGCACTAGACCCGTAGGGAAATTCTTAACGCACCATGCCAGAATTTCTCTAGGATTGGCAGTGTCAAAGCGTTGATTCAGTTCCTCCAGGTCAAAGCTGAGGGGTTGAACTGCTGATTGGGTCAATTGGCTCATAATTATTTTTTGTCTGGTACTTGCGGATTTTGAACTATGTCAATTTTACCCCAGAAATACACATAACCCGATGGGGTAACCGTATAAAAAATTTCAAGTTCTTACCCATCCTCTGCCCTGGGAATTTGTAAAGAAATTATAAAACTTGTTGCCTAATAATAAAAGTAGATAAAGAAAGTTTCCTGCCTCAGACAAAGAAATTTGGCGAAAATCAATGAAATTAATTCTTTACAGCAAGCCCGGTTGCCATCTCTGCGAGGGACTCCAAGAGAAGCTAGAACAGATTCAAGGTTTGAACTTTGAACTAGAGGTACGAGATATTACCAGTCGCCAGGAGTGGTTTCAAGCTTATCAGTATGAGGTGCCGGTACTGTGTCGAGATAGCACAGATCGCGAAGAACCCCTGCCTCGCCCTTCTCCCCGCACTACCGTACAACAGTTGGAGCGAATGTTACAGAAGTATTTGCCAGTAGATGAGCCAAAATAGGCGCAGCAACAGGGGAGTAGGAGAGCAGGGGAGAAAAGTCTCTTGTTTCTAACCCCGACGCTCTAACCCCGACGCCCTAGCCCCTTTCTTTGTGAGGAGAGTCTTGCG
>CBDTXL010001480.1:0-1525 GCA_965364435.1 uncultured bacterium | reverse complement strand
ACTGGTGTCTGCTGCTGATCGAATAGCTGTTTCAAATCCGCCCGTACTTGCTCTCTCAACAAGGCATCCAGATTACTCAACGGTTCATCCAGCAAAAAGACATCCGGTTCGCGCACCAAAGCACGACCTAGAGCCACCCGTTGCCGCTGTCCACCAGACATTTGACCCGGCTTGCGATCCATCAAGCGTTCCAATCCCAACTTCTGGGCGACATCATTCACACGCCGCCGAATTTCATCCGATGGCATTTTGCGTAGCTTCAGACCAGCAGCAATGTTTTCATATACCGTCATGTGGGGGTAGAGAGCATAGCTTTGGAACACCATCGCAATATTGCGTTTGCCGGGACTGACACGGCTGACATCGCGCCCGTTAATCACTACTTTGCCACGGGTAGGCGGCTCCAAGCCCGCAATCAGCCGCAGTAACGTTGATTTACCACATCCTGACGGTCCCAACAGGGTGAGAAACTCCCCCTCCTCAACATTAATGCTGATGTCTTTAACAGGGATTACTTTAGGGGTATAGGTTTTGTTAAGATTTATTAGCTCAAGATTTGACATAATTCTTCTCACTCATTGGTTATTGGTTATTGGTTCTTAGTTATTAGTTCTGTACAAACAACAAACAACAAACAACAAAGCACTATCCTTTAACAGCACCAGCAGTTAAACCTTGGACGATCTTTCGCTGAAATGCCAGCACTAGCGCCACCAGAGGCAATGTTCCCAAAATTGTAGCAGCTGCAATCGGACCATAGGGAATTTCAAACGCCGATGACCCACTTAACTGAGCCGTTGCTACGGGTATCGTCTTCATAGTTTCGCGGGTTATGAACGTCAGGGCAAAAATGAACTCATTCCAAGCCGCAATGAAGGTGAGAATTCCTGTGGTTGCGAGTGCTGGAAGCGTCATCGGCAGTACAATTTTGGTCAGCATTTGAATGGTGCTGTAGCCATCTACCCTGGCGGAATCTTCTAAATCTTTTGGCAGCTGTTGGAAGAAACTCCGCATCACCAGAATTGTCAGCGGCAAATTAATAGCCGTGTAAGGAATAATCAGCGCCAAGTAGTTATTGCCTAAATCAAGGGTTTTGACCACCTCTAACAGTCCCAAAAACAGCAGCACTGCGGGAAACAGCGTCACAATCAAGATACTGGCGAGGATGATGTTCTCTCCCGGCAGTCGCATCCGCGCCAAGGCGTAGGCAGCGGGAGCGCCTAATCCCAAAGCCAGCAGCGTCGAAGTGAAGGACACCAAGGCGCTATTGAACATGTAGGAGGTAAACGGACGGCGGTCGAATAGAGACTCGTAGTGCTCCAGGGTGAGTTGCCTAGGGATGTAGACACTGGGAACGGCAGAGATATCTGCATTTACTTTGAATGAGGTCAGCACCTGCCAGAGTATCGGTGCCATGAAAAAGACAACTACTAGAAAGACACAGATGGGTAAAACAATTTTCCGCCAGTTGAACGTTGATGCTTGTTGTGCCGGTTGATTTGCAACGGTAGTCATAGATGGTTAT
>CBDTXL010001479.1:0-1528 GCA_965364435.1 uncultured bacterium | reverse complement strand
GGCAGGTAGCCTCAACTTTACTTCCAGCTTGGTAACCACTTGTTCCTCGCTCAATACAAGGGGCTGCCTGCTTTAAGTAAAGAAGCGCAGCTACCATTGGTTCCGTGGCGCTTACCCCGTACTCAAACTTGGGACTTGATTAACGATAGTCGCTACCGGGACGAACTACTACATTAGGGTCATTATTGACGTGGTGAACTGTTTCTTTCTGGTTCTTGCGAAGTAAGCCGAGTAATCCAGTCAGACCGAGTAGACCGAACCAACCCCAATCATTGTTATCACGGGGGGTATTCTCCCCTATAGGACCTCTAGCATCGACATCCCCATTTTGCTGAGTGGTGGTGTCAGGAGCATTATTCTGAGCTTGTGCAGGAAGAGTTAAGGGTGCAACTGCCAAAGTCACAGCGATCGCACCAGCACCGGCAATTTTAGACAAATTAGAAAACTTCATGACTGATTCTCCCTTCGTTCTTTTTTGAAAACTCTTTCTAACATCCATGAGTACAAGAGTATTCCTTAGCTACCCAAGCTGGAATCCCCCTCTGGCAGGAAACCTGAGCTACTCTTAATGCAACTGAGGAAGTAGGAAAGCCACTTAGGGTGTCTGCCTAAAAGACGAGAGGAAAAAAAACCTATGTATGCTCCGATATAAAGATGTATAGACGATTACCAAAATAACTGAGGAAATATCAATGGCTGTGCTAGAAGAAACCTGGCAGCACGAGTACATTATCAGCAACGGCGTAAAGCTGCATTATGTGACTCAAGGAGAAGGACCACTGATGCTGATGCTTCATGGGTTTCCTGAGTTCTGGTACTCTTGGCGTCACCAAATCCCGGAATTCGCCAAGAATTATAAGGTTGTTGCCCTTGATTTGCGGGGCTACAACGAAAGCGATAAGCCGCCACAGCAATCTGCTTATGTGATGAGTGAGTTCATCAAGGATGTTGAGGGTGTTATTAAGGGATTGGGATACGAACGCTGTGTGCTGGTGGGTCATGACTGGGGTGGTGCGATCGCTTGGTGTTTTGCCTATGCTTACCCGGAAATGCTAGAGCGGCTGATTGTACTAAACATACCTCATCCTGCCAAATTTGCTGAAGGGTTGCGTACTCCTCAACAGTTGTTGCGTAGTTCGTATGCCTTTTTCTTTCAGCTGCCAGGGCTACCAGAACTGCTGTTGCAGGCAGGCGACTATCAAGCAATTGGCAACGCTTTCACGGGTATGGCGATTAATAAAAGCGCCTTCACTCCAGCAGATATAGAAGCCTATAAGAATGCTGCCTCGCGGCGGGGCGCACTGACGGCGATGCTTAACTATTACCGTAATGCTTTCACTACCTTTGGTAAAAAGGATTGGAGTATCCTCCAGGTACCAAGTTTGATGATTTGGGGTGAGAAGGACACAGCCTTGGGTAAGGAGTTGACTTACGGGACAGAAAAATACGTCAGAGATTTCCAAATCCGCTACATCCCAAACTGTAGCCACTGGGTGCAGCACGAACAGCCAGAGTTAGTGAATCAGTA
>CBDTXL010001478.1:0-1529 GCA_965364435.1 uncultured bacterium | reverse complement strand
TGTTTATTCCGAAGGGTGAGGTTGCTTATTTGCCAATAATATATATACTTTTGTGAAATTAAGAAAATATTTTTTGACTAAGGGAGGAGAAGGATGTATATCGTACAAATCGCCTCTGAGTGCGCTCCTGTTATCAAAGCTGGAGGCTTAGGTGATGTGGTTTACGGACTCAGCCGGGAGTTAGAAACTCGTGGTCATACGGTAGAGCTGATTCTGCCGAAGTACGATTGCATGCGATATGACCATATCTGGGGACTCCATGATGCCTATCGGGAACTATGGGTGCCCTGGTATGGCGGTGCAATCCATTGTTCTGTCTACTGCGGTTGGGTACACGGGCGACTGTGTTTCTTTATCGAACCCCACTCCCAGGAAAATTTCTTCAACCGGGGCTGCTACTACGGTTGCGACGACGACAACATGCGGTTTGCCTTCTTCAGCAAAGCTGCTTTGGAATTTCTGTTGAAGAGTAATAAGCGTCCCGATGTCATCCACTGCCATGATTGGCAAACCGGCTTAGTCCCAGTCATGCTCTTCGAGAACTATAAATACGAAATGGGGAATCAGCGGGTTTGCTACACTATCCACAACTTCAAACACCAGGGAATGGGCGGTAACGAGATTCTTTGGGCAACGGGGTTAAATAACGAGCCATATTACTTCCAGTACGATCGCCTACAGGACAACTTCAACCCCTTTGCCTTGAACTTTATGAAAGGGGGCATCGTTTACTCGAATTTTGTGACCACAGTCTCACCCCATCATGCTTGGGAAGCTCGTTGCACTCCCATTGGGTATGGATTAGGTCACACCTTGCATGTCTACCAGGATAAGTTCCGAGGGGTTCTCAACGGCATTGATAATGATTTTTGGAATCCTGAAGTAGACCGCTACATTCCCTATCACTACTCTAAGGAGAACCTGGAAGGAAAAGCAAAGAACAAAAAAGCCCTTCGGGAACGACTGCTGCTAAGGGATGTGGATAAGCCGATCATTGCCTACATTGGTCGTTTAGACGAGCAAAAAGGCGTTCATCTTGTCCATCACGCGATTTACCATGCCCTCGACAAGGGAGCGCAATTCGTTCTGTTAGGTTCGGCAACAGAAGCGAGGATTAACGCTCAATTCTGGCACGAAAAACAGTTTTTGAACGATAACCCTGACGTTCATTTAGAACTTGGCTTTAACGAAGAATTGTCTCACCTAATCTATGCAGGGGCAGATATGATTGTTGTTCCCAGCAATTACGAACCCTGTGGATTGACTCAGATGATTGGCTTGAAGTATGGTACTGTACCAATTGTGCGGGGAGTCGGAGGTCTGGTGAATACTGTGTTTGACCGAGACTACGACGAAAATCACTTGCCTGAGCAGCGCAACGGTTACGTGTTCTACGAGACGGATTATCCTGCTCTAGAATCGGCGATGGATCGCGCAATTGGGTTGTGGTATCACTCTGCTGATGAATTCCGCGAACTTGTCAGTCAGGGCATGAGTTATGACTACTCATGGAACCACCCAGGTAAGGA
>CBDTXL010001477.1:0-1530 GCA_965364435.1 uncultured bacterium | reverse complement strand
TATCGCCAGACAAAAGGTGATAAGCGTGTCTTGCTAGAACTTCCCATTGAAGAACGCAACTTGTTAAAACCGTTGCTAGAGGAGCGGTCCAGTAATCACAATTGTGGGTAGGGGCTTTCGCATTTGGGCGATAGCTTAGAAGCAAAAACCAGAAATTTCTCTTCCATTTGCTTCGCCCTTCCACGCGATCGCATAATCATCGAGAGGGCGAAGCATTCGCGCAGAAATATTTGGGCACGGCCGAAAAGATAAAACGCGAATGCTTCTCCCCTACAGGGTTTCAGGAGATGTGGGTAATGCATAGCCTGTCTAGGAGAGGGGCTTTCCGGCTCCCCCTTCCCTGGTAGGGAAGGGGGCTGGGGGGTTAGGTTTTCCGAAGAGAGCCAACAGCTTCTTTCCAATCGCCAGATATTTTTGCAAAAATGGGATGCTCCCAATGAAAATTACATAAAGCAAGAATATTCATAATGTTCAGTAACTTCAAGCTAGGCACCAAATTTACCTTACTTCTATCATTGGTCTTTATCAGCGGCATTGTGATTAGCGGCTTTGCTTTATCAAAAGCCCTAATGGAGAGAGCCCAACATGAAATCACCTCTAAAGGTTTTGTTCTTCTGGATACAATGAACTCAGTAAGAAATTATACAGACACCCGAATCAATCCTCTCTTAGCACCAAATTTGGAAGCTAAACAAAAGTTTATAGCTGAAGCCATACCCTCCTACTCGGTCAGAGAAGTCTTTGAGATTTTACGCCAGAATAAAGAACATAACGATCTCTTTTATAAAGATGCAACTCTAAATCCCACTAATTTACGGGATAAAGCAGACCCCTTTGAATCTGAAATTGTAAAGCGTTTTCGCAACCAACCCGAAACTAAAGAACTCTCAGGTTTTAGAACGCTCTTTGGAGAGAAAGTCTTCTATATTGCTCGACCGCTCGCCATTCAACAACAACGCTGTCTCCAATGCCATAGTACTCCAGAAGTAGCTCCGAAAAGCCAGATAGCTACCTATGGAACCCAGAATGGCTTTGGTTGGAAGCTCAATGAAATTGTAGCGGCTCAGACTATTTATGTTCCAGCCCAAAAAGTTTTGGGCCTCGCCCGCCGTTCTTTTTACTTAGTGATTGGAATTTTCATTGTAATTTTTGCGATCGTTATTATTCTGATTAATTTTTTGCTGAAGCGAAATGTAATCCAACCCATTAAAATAATGGCAAAGCTAGCTCAAAAAATTAGCGAAAGCACAAATAATTCTGATAAAACTGAAGAGTTCTACCCCGAAAACCTGACAGCAGTCGCCCGTCGCGCTGATGAGCTAGGGCAGCTGGGGCGAGTATTCGAGCGTATGGCGGCTGAAGTCTACGCCCGTGAGCAACGCTTGAGACAACAGGTGCAGGAACTTCGCATCCAGATAGACGAAGCCAAGAAAGATCGCCAGGTTGCTGAGATTACTGAGTCAGATTACTTCAAGGATTTGCAGAAAAAGGCAAAAGAGTTGAGGAAGCGACCTAAAAAATCTGATCAAT
>CBDTXL010001476.1:0-1530 GCA_965364435.1 uncultured bacterium | reverse complement strand
AACATTACGGTAACGCGATCGCCACTGAGCAACTCCACCACATAGTGAACATGAGTTCCCAGGTACATGACGTGCTGGAGACGACCTTCAAAGCAATTAATTTTTGATTCTGGGGGAGAAAGACTCAGGCGAATTTTCTCAGGGCGTACACTCACTACAATCTCCTTGGAATTGCTAACAGCATCCTTCACAGACTTGGGCTGCACCACAATCTTCAGACCCGTTGTCGTCGTAATCTGGAGTGTGGAAGCGTCAGCGGCTTCCAGACGCCCCTTAAATAAATTCGTATCTCCAATAAAATCCGCTACAAAGGGCGTCCGGGGATATTCGTAGATTTCTGTGGGGGTACCAATCTGCTCAATTTTACCGCCGCGCATCACCGCGATCCGGTCAGAAAGTGAGAGCGCTTCTTCTTGGTCGTGGGTAACCAAAATAAACGTTAATCCCAAGTCTTTATGCAGATTCGATAGCTCTACCTGCATCTCCTTACGCAGCTTCAAATCCAAAGCGCCCAACGGTTCATCCAACAATACCACTGCGGGTCGGTTTACCAGCGCCCGTGCTAACGCCACCCGTTGCTGCTGTCCCCCAGACATTTGAGTCGGAAAGCGATTGGCGAATGCCTCCATCTTCACTTGTTTGAGCGCTTGTTTTACCCGCTCATCAACTTCCGACGCCTTGATCTTCTTCAACCGTAAGCCAAAGGCGATGTTTTCCCAGACACTCAAGTGATTGAACAGAGCATAGCTTTGAAATACAGTGTTCACGGGTCGTCGGTGTGGTGGGATCTGATTCATCGACTGTCCCTGAATCAGCACCTCTCCAGCTGAGGGCATCTCAAACCCTGCCACTAAGCGCAGGGTTGTCGTCTTCCCACAGCCAGATGGACCGAGAATACTGAAAAATTCTCCACGACGAATATTCAGATCCACACCACGGACAGCTGTCTCTCCATCGAAAACTTTGAAAACCTTACGGAGTTCAACATCAAACTCAGTAGCCGTATCCAGAGAGCGTTGTTCTTTAACGGAAGTTTGAGACATAGTGATTATTTCAACAGCGGCGATGCTCCAATCTAGAAGCTAAGTCTGTCTGATCCGTTTAGGGTCGTTTCCCGACTTGGGTTTATTTTATCTGTCTACTCTAGCGTCTTGATGAGTTATCATTTCACATCTCGCTTTGAGCGTCGTAGGGTCGTCACTTAAGGGAGGAGTTATTTTTCCTTAGACGAAGACCTCATGATCAACAATAGACTAGGTAAAAATTTCTTTCAGACTCAACCCCTAAAAATTTCTGATATGACCGTAATTCAGCCTTACTCATTGGGGCATACTTCCACCACCCGAACCGTTGGACGCAATTACCAATCTCTGTTTGTCATGCTGTTTGTCAGCCTATTACTGGTGGGAGGAATTGGCTCTCGCCTAGCTTTTTTACAGTTGATTCAGGGAGATAGCAACCGACAGCTGGCAGAAAATAACCGGATTCGTCTGATTCCGAAGCAGCCGGTGCGGGGGAATATTTTTGACC
>CBDTXL010001475.1:0-1535 GCA_965364435.1 uncultured bacterium | reverse complement strand
GTCTCTGCTAACGGAGGGGAAGTAAGACCAAAGTTGGGACGCAAGTCCGTTCTGAGGCATTCCCCCACGATGTTAGAAGCCTACACTACAGTCGCTTCGACTTAGTGTAGGTAGTTCACGATATTCTGCGTGACCACTGAAGAGTGAAACACAACCTGCTTCATAAAAGTCTTCCCGCCTTCCTCCCCGCCGACTTTTCGGACGGGGAGGAAGGCGGGGCGGGGTGTAAGGCTTTCCACAGATAACTTTTGTACAAGCTACAGATACTCTTGCTATATATGAACTATAATATCTGTATGCAAAGAACCATTCGCCTTCAGCTTCGGCCAAACGACCAAGCAACTCAAGCTCTTTCTCAAACGATTGAGCAGTATACTTGCTCGTTTAATGATGTCTGTAACTACGGATGGGAAAACAATCTGACAAATGGTGTAGAGCTTCACAAAGCAACCTACTACGAACATCGTGCAGCAACTCAATTGCCCTCTCAACTGGTTTGTGCCGCTAGGGTCAAGGCAACTGAAGCCCTCAAGTCGGCGGTATCCTTGAAGAAAAAAGGCAAGACAGTTAGTTGTCCAGTGTCCAAGCATTGTCCAATTCGGTACGATGCACGGTCTTACACAATCTGGTTTGAGCGTCAGGAAGTGACGATTCTTGCCATTGGGGGACGGATTAAACTTCCCTTCGAGGTGGCCCAGTATTATCGTCAATATCTGAGCTGGAACAATACCAGTGCTGACTTGATTCGTGACCGTAGAGGACGCTGGTGGTTGCATATTGTCATGGAGACGGATACTCCTAAGATTGAGCCGACAAACCAGGTTGTTGGAGTCGATTTGGGTATTGCCATCCCTGCTGTCGATAGCAATGGAAACAAGTATGGGTCTGAGCATTGGCAACAGGTAGAAGATAGAACATTCCAGTTGCGTTGTAGACTCCAATCTAAAGGCACAAAAAGCGCCAAACGGCACTTGAAAAAGCTGTCGGGTCGCCAGAAACGTTTCAGAAAAGATTGTGACCATGTGCTCTCGAAGCGTTTGGTTCAATCTGTCGAGTCCGGTGCAACGTTGGTTTTTGAAGACCTTACGAATATTCGCGGTAGAGCCAAAGTAAGAAAAGTTCAACGCCGCAGGTTGCATGGATGGAGTTTTGCTCAATTCCAGGCATTTGTCAGCTACAAAGCTGAAGCGAGGGGTATAAAAGTTGGGTTTGTTGACCCTCGTTACACTTCCCAGAAGTGCAGTCAATGCAGACATATTGAGCGAGGTAATCGTCCCTCTCAATCTGAGTTTCGCTGCAAGAAATGCGGATTTGAGTGCCATGCTGACTACAACGCATCAATGAATATTCGTAACGATTTTTTAAAATCTAGGGCTGCGGTCAATCAGCCTATTGTTTCAGTCGATAACTTCGGTTAGGAACAAGCCTCATCCCAAGAGTGGGTGAGGCTGTTGACCTGTTGTTAGTGGTTAATTTTTAGTTGATACACCGAGTCAAGGAATAACGAATCACTCATTATGCAGCTGCTGTGCCTC
>CBDTXL010001474.1:0-1536 GCA_965364435.1 uncultured bacterium | reverse complement strand
GAGCAAGACACTTGGCACCACAAATGTTAGAATCCTGCCGTTAGTCTTGGAATCTCCAAGAATCAATCCCCATTTGTTATACCGGTTGCCGTGCATTCAATTAAGTTTGGGACAGACGGCTGGCGAGGGCTAATTGCCGCCGATTTCACCTTCGAGCGCTTGGCTTTAGTCGCACCTGCGGCTGCAAAAGTCCTGGCAGATGTCTATGGCGATACCACGGGTAGCCACACAATTATTGTGGGTTATGACCGGCGCTTCATGGCGGAAGAATTTGCGAAAAAGACCGCAGAGTTCGTCAAAGCCGCTGGGTTTGATGTGCTGCTGTCTGAGAGTTACGCCCCTACTCCAGCGTTTAGCTGGGCGGCGAAGCAACAGAACGCCCTGGGGGCTTTGGTCCTTACAGCCAGTCATAATCCTGGAACCTACCTGGGATTGAAAGTGAAAGGGGCGTTTGGTGGCTCGGTTTCCCCAGAAATCACACAACAGATTGAAGCCCTACTCGCTCAGTCACCTACATTGAGCGCCCAAACCCCTGGAAGTCTTCAAACCTTCGATCCGTGGTCCAGCTACTGTGAGGGACTGCGGACAAAAGTTGAGATTTCTCGGATTCAGGAACTCATTAGTCAAGGAAAATTGACCGTCTACGCCGATGTGATGCATGGTGCAGCAGCGGGTGGCTTGAGCCAGCTCCTAGGGGTGCAGATTCAGGAAATTAATAGCTCACGCGACCCTTTATTTGGTGGTGGAGCCCCAGAACCCTTGCCCCGTTACCTTTCTCAGCTGTTCCGAGTCATGCGTACTCATCGGCGTCAAGAGGGTACTAGTCTGGCAGTGGGGTTAGTGTTTGACGGAGATAGCGATCGCATTGCCGCTGTCGATGGTGAGGGTAACTTCCTTAGCTCCCAAATTCTTATCCCCATCCTGATTGAACATCTGGCACAACGGCGTCAGTTCAGTGGTGAAGTCGTCAAAACCATCAGTGGCTCAGACTTATTTCCCCGTGTTGCTGCACTGTATCAGCTGCCAGTGTATGAGACGCCCATTGGCTACAAGTACATTGCCGACCGGATGTTATCAACTCCCGTCTTACTCGGCGGCGAGGAATCGGGAGGGATTGGTTATGGTAACCATATTCCAGAGCGAGACGCTCTATTGTCAGCCCTTTATCTTTTAGAGGCGATCGCTCAGTCAGGACTTGATTTGAGTGACCTCTACAAACGTCTGCAAGAACGCACTGGCTATACCTCTGCCTATGACCGAATCGATTTGCATCTTTCGGGGATGGATGTGCGATCGCGCCTACTGGAACAATTACAAACTCAGCCCTTAACAGAAATTGCTGGTCAGTCGGTAGTTGATTGCCAGACGACGGATGGATATAAATTTCGTTTAGCCAACGACAGCTGGCTGCTGATTCGTTTCAGTGGCACTGAACCAGTCCTACGACTGTACTGCGAAGCCGCCACCCCTGAACAGGCACGTCGCACCCTCAGCTGGGCGAAAGAATGGGCAGATCGGGTTGAAGGTTGAATTTGG
>CBDTXL010001473.1:0-1538 GCA_965364435.1 uncultured bacterium | reverse complement strand
TCATCCGATTCTCAACAAGCCCTGGTTTTTGCTGTGAGCAGTTACAAAAACCGTTCTTCACTGAGATATTTTATCCAATAAAATAATTGCGGTTCCCGTACCATCTGAACTGGGTATAAGTTGGATATAGCCCGTGAAAGTATCTTTCTTTACTCCGTAATAAAGTTCTTTTCCGAAAGGAAATACCTGATATTCCTTCTTTCTAAGTGCATTAATGAAGTCGTCACCTATCTGTTTAGGATTTTCTCCAGGGAATATTCCCAGAATTATATATTTTCCATCTCCTAATTTGCTTTTTATATCAGAGGAAAGCTCTTTGTTTGAAGCCACTGAAATAGTTTGCCTAAGAATATCTTTAAACTCTCTTTGCTGCGCCGTTTCTACTTCTAAATTCGCTAAATCTGTACGATTTAGCTTTTTTCCGGAAAGGAAAATTATGGTGTTCTCCTCCTTTGATATCAAGTGCAGATACTGAAAAGTGTTACCTTTATAAACTTGATAAACTTTTAGATCTGTATCATCTTCAAGCGGAGAATCAAGGGGAGAATATTTTCTAACTGGTAGTTCTTTTCCGTAGTATTTTATGACCCCTTCCAGTGGCTGCTTTACATTGCGAGCCGATTCATCAGCATCTTTAGATAGTAAGCCTAACGAACCAACATTAGCGTTTTCTGGAAAGGGAAAATTATTTAGGAAATCTTTAAGGGGGTCATTGACTTTAGGATCATCAGCATTAGTCTCAGTATTAGGAGCAGGATTAGAAGGTGGAGACTGAGATGATTTAAAATTTGATGAATCGGATTCCTCCGGCTTGGGTTGAGAGGTTGGGTTTTGCTCTGGATTAGCTTGAGAGATGATTGGATTAGCTGACTGCTGCTTCGGTTCGGCAGGAGTTGACTCGCTTGGCTCACGACTAGGTTGAGGATTCGGTTTCGATGAGAATTCTGGAAGAGTTGGCTCATTCAAACGAGTTGACTCGCTTAGTTGAGTAGTCAGTTCTGGTAAGAATGCTGGAGGAGTGGTCTCATTAGAACGTGTTGACTGGCTTGGCTCAGGAGTAGGTTGAGGATTCGGTTTCGATGAGGATTGAGGAGAGAGTTTTGGAGAAGATCGAGTCCTTGGTAACTGCGTGATTTTGACCTGTTCCTGTTTTTTAGGAGGCTTGGGCTTGTCTAGGTCAGATGGTATCGGCAGCATGAGTACTGCGCCATGCAGCACTAAAGACATCATCAGCATGGGTCGGAATAACATCCGTGTGGGAACCGGTAAGTTTTTCAGGAAGTCAGGCGGCTTCATTGACCTATTTGGGTACTCTGGGTGGGCGAGACTCAGCTGAACCTGATCTTAGCTAGCCTCAGAAATAAAGAGGTAAGTGCGTTAAAGACCTTTAGTCCCTTACCTCTCACCCAGATCAAGACGTACAAACCGGCAAATTAGATGCACAGCAAAACGCCCTGAAATCCTCTCAAGTAGGTTTAACACGATTGCCTGGAAAGCCCACTCCCTATATCGGTATCATGGGGAAGGATGTAAAGAAA
>CBDTXL010001472.1:0-1538 GCA_965364435.1 uncultured bacterium | reverse complement strand
GAGGACGAAGGTTCTAAGTTAGGCTATATGATGTTTTCCGAATTAGCTCCCGATATCAAAAAAATTGGACTCGACCGATTCAATAAAGCACTTAAATCTTTAGGCTTCAAGGGCGAAGCTGTTACCTTGGAGGGCTGGTAATCCTGAGCAAAAGTACAACAGATTTTACCCTGGATTGGAAAGGTATAATCTAAAGGTATTGAACGGAAAGATTAACTTGTGGATGCAATATTAGAGCGATCGCGCGAACTCAAGCAAGCATTGATAGACTTCGTTCTAGACGCAGAAGGAGATCTGGCAACATCTTTAGAATCCTATGTTGCTGCCAAGTCTCGTCCCCAGGGTAATCGTCATGATGCAACTTACGAACAGAATCTGCTGATTGATTCTTTTGTGAGTGAGGGGAAAGTCGGGGATAAAACACCCCTGGATTTATTCCTAGAAAGCCATCCAGATCTCTCAGAAGGCGATCGCACGTTAGTAAGTAGCTGGCGACGCAGCTTCATCGGCTTGTTTGCTATCAGTCAAATTCTTCCTGATGGCTTTGAGTTGATCAACTGGCTAACCGCTAAGCATTATACCGTTAAGCCTAACGACCCTCTCATTTTGGAAGAAATGGCGCGGCTTAAGGAAGGTGATATTTTACAGACCCGCATCGCACCTGTAACTGACGCTTATTGGATGTTATCTCGCCCTTATATGTCGATGGGTCGCTTGGGCAAACCAAAGTTGGCAGTAGCAATTGGTAACTTCAAAGAACATCATAAAGACGCACTTTACAGCGATGCCCCAGATTTGTTAGAGCAGGCATGGGAATCAGTAGCAGAGTATCACCATCAGTTTCTTGACTTTTTTGGTAGCGACGAAGTAACGCTGCCTGGGTATCAACTAAACAAGAAAATTAGTGAATTGCAGGAGTTATTGACCAAGCGGCAATTGGCAGCCGCAGGCATTGATGACTCCAAATCCCTGTCGGAGATTGCAGAAGAAGCAGGAGTCACAGAAGAAGAATTAAAAGCCGCTGCCGAAGAAGCGGGTGCTGACTCAACAGCTGTTTCTCAGCTATTTGACAGCAGCCAGGGTAAGACAAAAATGGTGACGCCTAAAGTTGAGTTACCAGCTGATCTGAAGAAAGCAGAACAGGTAACAGTCTTCACACATCCTCGTTGGGGGCAGATGTTTTTGCCAACCTACCCTCAGTTCAAGACAATCCTGGAATCAGAGGAGTGGCAGAGTAATAAAGATACCAATAAACTGGTTCGGAAATATCTGGAAGACGCGACAATTAACGTCTTCATTTGGCACAAATTAGCTAAAGCTTGCCCAACCCAGCTGGAAAAGGTCTTGCAAACTTTCTTAGAGCGTCCAGAGTTTAAGCTTGAGCGCGACTTAGACGCCTTGCTGAAAGAACATAATAAACCTTTAGAGCCAGAGTTACCAGAAATAGCCAGTGTGCCACTGCACTTGCACAACCTGTTTCAAGAAGCACTGACAGAGGTCAACAAATCAAAATCAAAGGGTAAAAAGAAGGAGCAGAC
>CBDTXL010001471.1:0-1539 GCA_965364435.1 uncultured bacterium | reverse complement strand
TCGCATCCCACAGATAACCTTACAAATACGCCCCTACAGACAACGGCGAACGTCACCGGCGGCAGCTCCCACTGAAGCGAAGGCAGGAGTTGCGAATCCGTCCGGTGTAAGCAGAAGTTAGGTAGCCTATAGTTTGGGCGCAGCAGGGATACGAATACTTCAGTACTTCTTACCAACTACGGTTGCAGTTAGGCAGATTAACTTGTGTAACCTCAACCCAACCTACGGCAAAATAAGAGGGAGGTCAACAGATGGAGTGGCTATGTCTAAGCGCAAAAAGCACAATCTCCAATGGATTAAGGAAACCCTAGAGCTAAAAGAAGACCACAACTGGGAATCAAAGCCAGGAACTCGAATCTTCGTGGCAGGGCGAGGAGCGTTGCGCTTTGATGTCCCCCAGGATTGGCATTTTGAACCGGATGCGAAGTCGTTTCGGTTTCTAGACAAAAAGCCGCCGAACGATGATTGCCGCTTAGAAGCTTCCTTTAATTTACTGCCCCCTGGCAATTGGGCAGATTTTCCGCTGGTTCCACTATTAAAGAAAGTGGTTCGAGACGATGAGCGGAATGCGATCGAGCAAGGGGAAATTATTCGACTCAAACGCCAAACAGCCCGCGTCGTTTGGACTCAAATCAAATTTATTGACCCTCAAGAACACCGCGAAGCCTATTCCCGCATCTGCATTGGGCTAGGTTCTGGAGTTCAGTGCCTGATTACTTTTGACTACTGGGCAGATGATGCGGATCGCCTGATTCCCGTATGGGACACGGTGATGGAATCGTTAGTTCTAGGGCTTTATATCCGCGATCCTCGAACAGGATTCGCACTCCCCGACTAACTGTGATGGCTGGGATTGCTGGCGATAGCGTTGAGAGCTACGATTCCCGCGATCAAGATGACTACACCCAAGCTGGCAACCTCTGGCGGGTTTTGGATGATGCCCAGAAAGACCGCACCGCAAAAGCGATCGCCGGGGCGCTCAGTGGAGTACGGCAAGATATCCAAATGCGGCAACTGTGCCACTTCTTCCGGGCTGATGTGGATTACGGTGGGCGCATTGCTCAGGCGTTGAGCATTCAGATTGACCCCGCTATGCTGCAACAGAACCAACAGAACAATCCTCAGCCTATAACCGCCTAAATCATTACCTGTCTCCCGTTCTTCTCATGAAGGCTGGGTAAACCTGTTTTTAACAGGGATGTATTCATAACGCTCCTACCCTTCATGAGTTTTTCGCTGCCGCTGCCCCCCCTCTATTCACATAATCCGCACGAGGAAAGTCAACCCAACCTACGGCGATGAACGCTCGCACTTGTAGAATAACAGGTAAGCAATATTCTGAAATTAGACGTGAGAAATTAGACGTGAGCAGCAGATATTCGAGCCTATGACTCCTCAACAGGCCCGCTGAGCGTGAGAAAATTACCATGAACCGCCCAAAAGTTCTCCGTCCAGACGAGAGTTATACTTTTGCCAAATACTTCGAGCTTGCCTACGATATTGAAGATATTCTGGCAGATTTGGATTGTGGGTTTGATC
>CBDTXL010001470.1:0-1540 GCA_965364435.1 uncultured bacterium | reverse complement strand
AAGCATACCCGACAATCTTAATTGATCTCGTTTGGGTAGTTAGACAAAATTTTCCGGCTTTAAGAGCCTATCCGAAAAATCCTGGAAAAAAATGGGACGCATTACCCGAATCCCCTATTCATCTGTGTTCATCTGTGTTCATCTGTGGTTTCAAATCTCACAGAATCTACTTTTCGGATAGGCTTTAAGCCAGTAAACAGGCAGCTGGGAAAATCAGATATTCCAGGAAGAAGAGTTTCCAGATGAATTGATAGAACTGCGCGATCGCACTCTTATCCTGCAAGTCTACACTCTGACTTTGCCACCACATTAAGCCCAGTGCAACTAGATGAGTAATCACTACAAAGACTGGGTTAACTGAATGTAGCCATAGTCCCCCAGCCAGAGTCATTCCTATATAGCATGCTGTTATTACCCAACGCGCTAGATTAAACACTGCTGGCTTACCCAGTTGGATGGTAAACGTGGTGATGTTGTATTGCTTGTCGCCTTCCATGTCAGGGATGTCTTTGAAAATGGCGATCGCAAACGTAAAGACTACAATAAACAACGTCAGCGCCCAAACGGGTGCAGGGGGAAAGTCAACATTCTTAGACAAACGGTCACCAAAGTGCAAAAATAGCCCTAAATTAACAATTGCCCCCCGCACCGAAAAAATACACAGTGCTGCCCAAAAGGGAAATCGCTTCAACCGTATTGGCGGCAAGGAATAAGCCGTGCCAATTGCTAAACTTGTGCCTACCATCAAGAACAACCACTGTCCTAGCAACCCTGCCAACAGCAGTGCTAGGATACCGAGGCTAACCACAATCCCCTGGGCTTGTTGCCGTGAAAACTCACCGGCAGCAATGGGAAGATGGGGTTTATTAATCTGGTCAATCTCTACATCCTCCAGTTGATTTAGTCCGACAATGTAGACATTGCCACACAAGCAAGCAAGCAAAGCCCCCAGCAGTTGCTCTAAACTCTCTACGGTGACACTGCTAGTAGTGGTTGCTAAGGTAATCAGATACAATGCCAAAACACTCAGGCTAGTGCCGATAATGGTGTGAGGGCGTGAGAATTTCCAAAAAGCATAGAGCCACTCACCGGGTTGATCAAACGGATTGAGTTGGGAACGGGTAGAGGTTTGGGGAGAAATTTGGCTCATTATGAGAGATTTGAGGCAATAGACCAGAAATATCTTACTCTTTCTCTTGAGTCCCGCCTTCTCTCTCGCTGGGGTTTTATGCGATCTGCGCTGAGGAGCGTTCGCCCTTGGCGTCGCCCCTTGGGCGAAGACTCGAAGAGAGTAAAGCGATCGCCCTGACTCGTGGGAGAGTGCTTCTACTCGCCTACTAACCGGAAATCCCACGTAATGAGAGTCGTGGGATGAGCTTATACGCAGTTGCATTCAAACGTATAACTCTCTCTTTCTCTTACCTCAGCGTCCTCTGTGCCTCTGTGGTTCGTTAAATTCTACGTTAGACAGCAACTCAGTATTAACTGCATCAGCCATTTTGCACCATCCAAACCAGAAAGCCCAAAATTTGCTCAACCG
>CBDTXL010001469.1:0-1542 GCA_965364435.1 uncultured bacterium | reverse complement strand
GTAGTTCACCATCCACGTTCAGTTCCTGTACAAAACCTTGTGTGGAGAGTGAGTTGAGCATATTGCAAACAGCTTCTTCCTCCTGATTCATATAAGCCACTGCTTCGGACAGACTCACCTGTTTTTGACGTATCAACCAAGTGACAAATCTTTGCTCGGAGTCTGGCAGCGTCAGGACATCAGCCATGCTACGACCAGAGGCGCTTTCACTCTCTTCGTCCCTTGCTCCTGAAGGATTGAACTGTTTTGTACTCATTTTGTGCCTCCTTATAGGCTTCAGCGCATAATCTGCTTAGCAACTTTTTCCATCTCCTGGCTAAGGGGATGGTTGGGGTGACGCAGGCAGAAGAGATCACTGCTAGCCATTTGAACCATCTCATCAGAAAGAGGCAGGATGCCAGCCACCGGGGCATTGTAGATTTTCTCTACCTGTTGGCGTAAAGAGTCAAAATCTATCGATGGCAGTACCTTATTGATCATGAGTAACATCTTAGGCACTTGCAACTTACGAGCCACTTCTACAGTGACGGCGGTTCCCTGGAAGTCTTGGTTGTCTGGACGCAGGATGAGAACCAGCACATCGGAGATGGTGAGGGAGAGCAAAGTCTCTTCGTTGAGACCTGGGTGGGTATCAATGAACAGGTAGTCCAGGTCTAGGGCATCAATTAGATCTTGGAAACCGTCATTGAGCATACCAAAGTCAAAGCCTTCGCGCAGGATTCGGGTAATATCGCGAGCTTTGATGCTAGAGGGAATAAGGTAAATTTTACTGCTTTTATTGGCTTTTTCTTTTAAAACCGAAGTAACGTCGTAGGCCGTGTCTTCGATTACACAGTTGCCCCACAGGTAGTCGTTGAGGGAGTATTTCATCCGCTCTTCATCAAAACCGAAGAGGACGTGAATGCCTGGAGATTGGATATCCGTGTCAACGATGCCAACCCGATGCCCGTAGCGTGCAACAGTAGCAGCTAGATTAGCAGTTGAGTTTGATTTACCTGTTCCACCCCGGAACGAGTGGATAGAAACAATTTTGGACACAATACACTTCCTTGACTCTCTAGCCTTGTCTTTCAATATACTTTCTCTGAATTACCAACTACCAGAGAAAGCTCAGGCAAGTACCCCTGTTGGCTATAACTCCTCGAACAGCGATAAGGCTATTGTCGCGAGAGCGATCGCATTTTGCTATAGCAGCTACTCACAAAACAGTAAACTTATGTGTCTTTTTTTTGTACTTTTTAAAAGCAAGTAAAATCCCGTGTCATTTTTCCGTGCTTTTAAAAGAGAGTGGTAAATTAAAAATGTATTTAAAAAGCGTCTGGTGACAGATAGTACAGCAAAGTCTAAATACGAATGAGGAGGTAAATAACACCTGTTTCATCTAAAATCTGTCTCATCAGACAACGAAGACCTTCCTTTTGATCACAACAGCAGCACTCAAATAGAAAGCGGATATTTCCTCAAATAGTTAAGTCGGGAGCCATGCAACTGATAGGGTGTGATTCAGTGCAACTCTGCGTCTAATTGATTCAAGGAGGAAAT
>CBDTXL010001468.1:0-1547 GCA_965364435.1 uncultured bacterium | reverse complement strand
GTTTATCTGTGTCCATCTGTGGTTAAAAATCCTTGCATCAGCACTTTTGCAAGAAGTCTATTGGTGTGCATTCAAACGGAGGTGATATTAAAAGACGTTTGAACCTTCAACCTTCCAAGTCTATTGAATCCGAGCCAGACTAGCACTTTGGTAATAGTGATCCAAAATCTGCTGGTAGTTCACTCCCTGCTGGGCTAAGTTGTGCGCTCCCCACTGACTCATACCCAGTCCGTGACCAAAACCACGACCATTGATTTGGAAACCGCTGCCAGTTGGGTTAACCACGAAAAGCGTACTTCTAAGACCTAGAGCGCTGCGTAAATCATTGCCACTTATACGCCGTGTGCCGCCAGTGCCTTCAACTTTCATGGTGATAATGCGTCCCTGCGGTGTCGTGCGCTCTGGCGTCATCGAGATTACATTGCCGACACCGGAAATCAGGCTGCTGAGTTGACCACGGGAAAAGCTTTTTGTCCACTCGAAGACAGGTGCTCCCATGTCGTAGTCAGCGACGCCCCGCAGGTAAGGGAGGGGTTCTTTCCAGACATCTTCCACATTTTCCGTGTGTCCCCCAGAAGAGGAGTGGAAGACAGCGAGAATAATCTTACCCCCATAGGTCATCACCTGCCCAGCTGTCGCATTTACCGCCGTCTGCGTTCCTGGAGCTTCGGTTTCCAGACCTTTGTAAACTTGCCAAGTTGTGGTATCACCAACGTCATAAACGCCATTACCTGATGTAGAGCGCTTATAAAGTGCGTAGGAGCGGGCGGCGACGGCTTGAGCTTTCAGGGCTTCTTGAGGCCAATTGGCGCTCATTTCAGAGCCGAGAACGCTGTAGAGATATTGTTCTAAGTTGACGTGATTGACAGCAGTCAGTCCCCTTCCGGTAGGAACAAGTTGGGTGCGTCCCCGATACCAGCGATCGCCAATCCACACAAAACCATCGCCAGTCGGCTCAATCCAAAGCTGACTAGAACGCCACCGACCAAGCGCCACGCCACTACCACCTTGGGCGTTGAAGGCGTTCATTGCCTCTAGTTCTCCAACTTCTTGACCAGCCGCATCGCGGACAATCGCTTTGGTAGAACTGCCTACTTGCACCCGGCTTACACCCGCTTTAATCGCCACTCGCAGTTCCGTCGCCGCCTGAGCCGGACCAACTAGGACAATCCACAATAAAAAAGAGAGCCACCAATGACGCCCTCCAAGCAAAATCATCTGCTTCAGCACTGATACAACAGAGACGGGGAAACGTCCAGATGCCATCTTTGAAAACTTCCTTACTTGACTATTCTCGTTTTTGGGATTAATAGGGATTGAATCTCCCTTAAAGGGGCTGCCAGATTCATTAGTTCAATAGGTTTGAGCCAAAATCCGCCTAGATTGATTTTTCTTTTGGACGGTCGAACGTACCAGCTGCCTCTTTCCAGGGTCGTACTACTTTGGTTAGATTTCCTCGGATAGTTTTAGCATGTTTGGGAGCGATCGGCTATACACAAAGTTCAATTTTTATCTAGATGAGCTAGAGGTAATCAGTGTTCCCCATC
>CBDTXL010001467.1:0-1549 GCA_965364435.1 uncultured bacterium | reverse complement strand
TGCGGGCAGAAAGTAGGAGTTTGACTCGGTAAGGGTCAGCATCTTTGCGCCAGTAGACGCGATGACCTCGAAGTTCAGCGCAGTGTTCTCGCAGACATTTTTGCCAGCCTTTGCGGGTGCCAATTGTACTGGGATGGTCGAGTAACCCCCAGTTTTCTTCTTGGTGGGTGAGTTTTGCAAACTTCTCATAAAGTGGATAGTCCGCTGTCACAAAGGTTTCTTTGCGGTGCAATACAGGCGGATTTTCTGATGTGTCGTAGTCGCGGTAGATAACTTGTAAATCCCGCAGGTCAATCTGCATACTGGTGTGCAAGGCGGGATGAGGGTCGTTGTCGAAGTCGGGATAGAACAGGTAAGAGATTTTCGGCAGATTGGTGTGGAATTTAATCAGGGTAGCGCCATCCATGCGACCAATGGTGCGGCTGGCACAGCCTTCGTAGAGTCGCAGCTGGGGATTGAGGGCTTCGAGTGCGGAGACGTGGACGTAGAGGGCGCTGGGTAGGAGTTTGCCGATCGCACTGCGTTTGCAGCAGTTGGCAATTAGTCGCAAGTCTCCCACACTCAACAGCATTAGATCGGCGGCGGCACAGGCTTGTTTGTAGTTGCCGAAGAGTCCTTTGATGTCGTTTTGAACGGTGCTATCGAGATTGCTAAATTTGGGGCGGTGACTGAATTGCGTCAGGGCAAGGTAAACCAGGAGGTCTTGACGGCGTTTTTCTGCGATCGCATCCCATTCTTCTTGGTCGGTGGCTTGCAAGATGACTTGAAAGGCGCGGCGCAAAGTGCGAAATTCGGCGAGGATGTCGGGAACGCTTGGCAGTTCGGTTGTGGCGGGAAGGCGTCCCCTTTCGGTAACGAAGGTCATCAACGGGGCAAGGAGTTCCTGGTAGTCCTCAAAGCGTTTAATATTGGCGCGGATTCTGGGGGTGGTGGTGCGGGAACGGAAACGGGACGCCCGGAAGCTTTCGGCGTGGGCTTCATCGCGGAAGACGAAGTAGATGCCTAGGGCAACTGGAATTGCATCGACGCCTAGAACTTGGTCGATATAAGCTTTGAGTTCTTCTTGTTCGTAATACTTCTGAAAGGTATTGCGGCTGGTAACAATGCCGTCACCGTAGGCAATTTGCCCGTAACTTCGCTCATCAATTAAGACTTGGGCGGAAATAATCAGGACTCTCTGGGTCAATTCCCATGCTTTGATTAGGGCTTCGCGGCGTTCGGCAGGGTCTTCAATGACATTGATAACGTAGCCCAGGTTAACGATATCTGCTGGAGTGAGGGGATTATTGGGCTGGTAGTAAGGGTCCCAACCCGCGCTGATGTAGCCTTGGTTTCTCGTGCGATCGACATCGCCGCCGTGACCACAGCCGTAATCAAAAAATGTGGTATCTTTGCTTAAGATTGCGCTTTCTATTGCCAATCGCACCGGCTTGGAGATGTCAGTCCGTGCGATCGCGGCTCTGTGACGCTCGATTTCAGGGGCTTCTGGGATTGGAGCAACCATAACTGAAGCAGGAGCATTTCAGTTAATATACCCCGCCAAGAGATT
>CBDTXL010001466.1:0-1549 GCA_965364435.1 uncultured bacterium | reverse complement strand
GAGAGTTGATAGGCTGTTGGTGAAACCCGCCCCTACATCCAAAGGCTTTGTTGACTTTTGGTGCAAGATCTGAATTTTCCCACTCTTGTTGATAGCTTACCTTGAACTGGGGCGAGGTTGAGTCTTTGTAACTAGCGCCGCAAATTCCTGCAAGGTTTTCCTATACTGCTCACCAGCAACCCACATGAAATCATTGTGACCTGCTTCATCCACCCATAAATAGCGCTTCGGTTCATTAGCAGTGGCAAAAAGCTTCTGCCCATGTTGGAAGGGAATCACTTCATCAAGTCTCCCATGCATCACCAGCACCGGGCAATTTACTTTTTTGATCTTGTCGATGTTGCGGAATTTATCAAAGGGTAGAATCGGGATAGGCACTACCACTCGAAACGCTGTGGTGAAAGCGCTTTCCAGAATCAGGCCAGCAAGCGGTTTGCGAGCCGCCAAATCAACCGCCGACCCTGCACCGACTGAGCGCCCGTAAGCAATAATCCGCTGGCTTGGTACGCGCAACTGCTGGGTCAAATAGTCGTAGACTGTGTCAAGATCTCGATAAGCATGGCGTTCTGAAGGAGTTCCCTGGCTGGTGCCATACCCGCGATAATCATAGGCAAAGACGCTAAACCCAATGTTTTGCAGTTGTTGCAGCACTGGCTGGATGTCTCCCAAGTCCTCGGCGTTACCGTGGGTATAAACAATGGTGTAGGTAGATGCCGGATTGGGTAGATAAACGGCTGAAATCTGGATCTGATCAGGGGTGGTCAGCTTGAGAATTTCCTTGGTGTCTTGATAGCTGGAGGGTTGAGGCAAAAAGATCTTTTGGTCGGCAATGAAGAAGACAGATAGGGCAAAGAAGGCGTAAATGAAAATTAGCGATCGCACAAGTCGTTTGAAGGTAAATTCACCGAATAGGAGTCGTCTGAGGGTTTGTTTATCCATCGGTCTGCCTAAGGACAAGTCAGTAAACGCAGCCTGATGCTCAACTGGGCATAGCAATCTTTGCAGGGCTTAGAACCTATCCGAAAAGTGGATATGTGATTTGAAACCACAGATGAACACAGATGAACACAGATTGTTGTCGCCACTACTCATGATTTTTCGGATAGGCTCTTATTGCTTTATTTTTAAATTCAGCATTGCTATACCCTATTTGAGATAACCTCTACATAGCTTAATTTTGAAGCTCAAAGTTGTTGGAAGTTGTACACTTAGCTCTGCTACGTAGTGAGGACGTGAGATGGCCTTCGATTATCCTGAGGATTTGAAATACCTCGATACCCACGAGTATGTACGGCTCGATGGTGAGATTGCCACGCTTGGCATCAGCGCTTTTGCCGTTGACCAGTTGGGCGACATTGTGTTTCTGGAACTGCCAGAGATTGGTGATGCCTTGGAAAAAGGCGAGAGCTTTGGAACCATTGAATCGGTGAAAGCGGTTGAGGATATGTATGCTCCAATCTCCGGTACAGTGATTGAGCGCAATGAAGCGATGATAGAGTCTCCAGAACTGGTGTCGGAAGACCCCTACGGCGAAGGTTGGTTATTGAAG
>CBDTXL010001465.1:0-1550 GCA_965364435.1 uncultured bacterium | reverse complement strand
GTGTTCAACTCACGGCAGATGGGCAAGTCTAGCTTGGCAGTGCAAACGATGCAACGGCTGGAAGCTGATGGGATTGCCTGTACTGCAATCGATATTACCGAAATTGGGAGCCAGCGGGTTACCCCCGAACAGTGGTATGCAGGCTTAATCAGGACATTAGTAAATAGTTTCAATCTTTCAGATCACGTTAATGTTAGCAGGTGGTGGCGCGATCGCGAATTGATCTCTCCGGTGCAGCGGTTGGGTGAATTTATCGAAACAGTGCTGCTGGAGATGGTCTCTCAAACCATTGTCATTTTTGTGGATGAAATTGATAGTGTTATTAGCCTTAATTTTCCAATTGATGACTTTTTTGCAGTAATTCGGGCTTGCTACAACAAGCGTGCTGACAAGCCGCAATATCGGCGACTTACCTTTGCTCTGTTGGGGGTAGCAACACCATCCGACTTGATTCGAGACAAAACCCGCACCCCTTTTAACATTGGCAAAGCGATTGAACTCAAAGGCTTTCAATTTGATGAAGCTAAACCCTTAGCTCACGGCTTGGCTCAGAAAGTAGGCGATCCACAGTCTATGCTCAAGGAGGTGTTGGCTTGGACAGGAGGTCAACCTTTTCTCACCCAGAAGCTCTGTGAACTGGTTCGTACTGCTCAAGAGCCCCTTACAGAAGGCTCACAAGTCGAGTGGTTGAAAAATCTAGTTCAAACTCGGATTATTGAGAATTGGGAATCCCAAGATGAGCCGGAGCATCTGAGGACAATACGCGATCGCATCTTCAAAAGTGAGCAGCGCACTGCCCGACTGCTGGGCTTGTATCAGCAAATTTTGCAACCCCCCCAACCTTCCCGTACTAAGGGAGGGCAAGGGGGGGTAGAAGCAGACGATAGTCCTGAACAAATGGAATTGCGGCTGTCGGGGTTGGTGGTAGAGCAACGGGGTAGGTTAAGAGTTTACAACCGCATTTATGCCTCTGTTTTTGACCTGATTTGGGTTGAAAAGGCATTGGCGAATTTGCGGCCCTATGCTGAGGCACTAGCAGCCTGGTTGGCGTCCAATTGTCACGAGGAATCCTGGCTATTGCGTGGACAGGCGTTGCAGGCTGCTCAGACATGGGCTATGGATAAAAGCTTGAGTGGCGAGGATTATCGCTTCTTAGATGCCAGCCGAGAGTTGAAAAATCAAGAAGATCAAAAGGCCTTAGAAGCAGAAAGAAGGGCTTTTGAGGCAGAAAGACAGGCTGAACAGATAAGAAGAGATTTGGAGGCAGAAAGAAAAGCTAAGGAGTCAGTAGAACAGGCGAATCGGATACTAGAACATGCCCAAAAGAAAGCAAAGCAAGCGATTCGTACAGGGTTGGCTGGATTGGCTGCCATCTCAGTTTTGGCGCTAGGGGTCGTAGTGTGGGCGAGTACAGCCCATAAAGAAGCACGGCTCGGCACAAGACTGGAACAGGCAGGAATCACTGCTCTACGACAATTTGACTCTGAAGAAATCGAAGCGTTACTATCTGCAATGGAGGCGGGGCAACAATTGAAGGAAATGGTTGGTGA
>CBDTXL010001464.1:0-1551 GCA_965364435.1 uncultured bacterium | reverse complement strand
AATCATCCAAGCTTTCGGGCTGGATATTCGTAGGTCAAGCCCACAATGCGTCGCGGCCCAACGGCCGCTGGTTTTCACGGCCCTCCCGGGCCTGAGACTTTGGTTTCCCTTCTTCCTTCCAGTTTTCAGGGACGAGTCCCTGGATCTTTGACAACTTTACTGTTTGAAGACGACGAGCAAAGAAATCGTCGAGCGGCGCGTCCGAGCGCTTCCTGCCTCAAGACCAGGGAGATGCGACGACCGGGCATCCTTCGCAAGAAGGACCCCGAGCTGCACGACGTGCGCTGTGGATGTTGGTGAGACCGAGGGTTGCCGAAAGGAACCTCGGGCTCGAACCGCACACCATGGGAATACGGCACCTGACACGACCCTTGCCATGCGAAAGCAAACGCGGGGCGTGTGAAGGTCAAGGTAGAAAGAGCACACGGTGAATGCCTAGGCACCAAGAGGCGATGAAGGACGCGGCTACCTGCGAAATGCTACGGGGAGTTGGAAGCGAACGTCGATCCGTAGATATCCGAATGGGGAAACCCGGCAGACGTCATGGTCTGTCACTGTGCACTGAATACATAGGTGTACAGGGCGAACGGAGGGAACTGAAACATCTTAGTACCTCCAGGAAAGGAAATCAAACGAGACTCCGCTAGTAGTGGCGAGCGAATGCGGAATAGCCCAAACCAATCGGATTTCCGATTGGGGTTGTGGGGGCCCGACATGGGACTGACGAGGTTAGTAGAACGACTTGGGAAAGTCGGCCAAAGAGGGTGAGAGCCCCGTACACGAAAATCGAAGCAGCCCTAGGGACACCCCGAGTAAGGCGGGACACGTGGAACCCTGTCTGAAGCTGGGAGGACCATCTTCCAAGGCTAAGTACGGCTTGGTGACCGATAGTGAACGAGTACCGTGAGGGAAAGGTGAAAAGAACCCCTGCGAGGGGAGTGAAAAGAATCTGAAACCGTGCGTCTACAAGCAGTTGAAGCACTATGCCCGCAAGGGAATGTGCGACAGCGTGCCTTTTGCATAATGAGCCAACGAGTTGCGGTACGCGGCAAGGTTAAGCCGTTAGGTGGAGCCGAAGCGAAAGCGAGTCTGAACAGGGCGTTCAAGTCGTGTGCTGCAGACCCGAAGCCCAGCGATCTATCCTTGAGCAGGCTGAAGCGTGGGTAAGACTGCGTGGAGGGCCGAACTCACCACAGTTGAAAATGTGGGGGATGACTTGAGGATAGGAGTGAAAGGCTAATCAAGCTGGGGAATAGCTGGTTCTCGCCGAAATATATTGAGGTATAGGGTCGATCGATTACCACCGGGGGTAGAGCACTGAATGGGCTAGGGGGACTACCATCTTACCGAACCCAATCAAACTCCGAATACCGGTGAGTTCAGGTCGGCACTCAGGCCACGTGAGCTAAGTTTCGTGGCCAAAAGGGAAAGAACCCAGACCGTCGGCTAAGGCCCCCAATTCTCCACTAAGTGGTAAAGGATGTGGGAGCGCTTAGACAGCCAGGAGGTTGGCTTAGAAGCAGCCATCCTTTAAAGAAAGCGTAACAGCTC
>CBDTXL010001463.1:0-1552 GCA_965364435.1 uncultured bacterium | reverse complement strand
CTGATAGCTGATTGATAATTTTGGCGTAACATCCCCACCCATGTCTGTGGATGATGGCATTGCTGACACAATCGGGGCACTCATAGATGCTGTGGTGGTTTCACTCCAGCGCACTAGCCAAGTAGGTCGAATTCCCATAAAGAAAATGAGACCTGCTAAAACTAAAGCTGGGACACGCTCTCGCCACTGGACTTTGGGATAGTACGCTGTGTTGTTGTCCAGTTTGCCAAAACAGGTGCGGTTAATCAGAATCACAAAGTAAACTGCCGTTAAGCCAGACGCCAGCACACACAACAGGGTTTGTACTGGAAAAATGGAGAAACTGCCCTGAAATACTAAAATTTCAGCCACAAAACCCATCATGCCGGGAATGCCAGCGCTAGCCATTCCCCCAATGACCAAAAGGGCGCTAATGATGGGTAAACCGCGAACTGGACTCATCAAACCATTAAGGACATCCAGTTCGCGAGTACCGACTTTCTCCTCAATAATGCCCACCAGATTAAAGAGGATTGCCAGGATGATACCGTGAGCAACCATTTGAGAGACAGCGCCAACCAAGCTCAATGGTGTACCAGCAGCAGAGGCAACGATAATATAGCCCATGTGACCAATCGAGCTATAGGCTACCATGCGTTTGATATCTTTTTGCGCGATCGCCGTGACGGCACCATAGAGAACACTCACAGTACCGATAATCGCCAACCCTGGAGCCACAAGCCTCCAAGTTTCCGGAAACAGCTGTAAACCGAACCTGAGCAAGCCATAAGTCCCCAATTTTGCCAGCACGCCACCCAGAAGAATCGTCACAGGTGGGGAAGCTTCCACATAAGCATCTGGTAACCAAGTGTGCAAGGGAACCAGGGGAACTTTAATCCCAAACCCAATTAGCAGCACTGTTAACAGAATTAGCTGAGTCAGCAAGGGCAATGCTTGGGTGTTCATTGACTCGTAATCGAAGCTGGTGGAGCCAGAGAGCCAAGTTATCCCCAAGAATGCCGCTAAAATCAGAATTCCCGAAACAGCCGTATAGATGAGAAACTTCATCGCTGCATAGCCGCGCTTTTGGGTGCCACCCCAGATAGCAATCAAGAGATACAGTGGGATGAGTTCTAGCTCATAGAACAGAACGAACAGCAGCAAATTCTGAGCAGCAAAAGCACCAGCTACCCCGGCATTGACGAGGAAAATCAACGCATAGTAGAACTGGGAACGCTCAATTTTCTCATTGGTGCTATAAATGGCAATCCAAGTGAGCAGAGCATTTAAAGCTAGCAAAGGAAAGGACAAGCCATCAATGCCTAGGTTATAGGACAAGCCTAATTGCCCAATCCAGGGTAAATACTCTTGAAACTGTAATCCGGAAGTGGTCAAGTCAAACTGACTAGCCAGCCAGACACTCACAAGTAAGATAGCAGACGCGATCGCTAATGCTACAGAACGGACACGCCCTGCTATGAGATTTGCAGGCAAAAACCCCACAACAGCAGCACCCAACACGGGTAGCCAGATCAAGGTACTCAGCATAGATTGAATTGGCTCTTTGATGAAA
>CBDTXL010001462.1:0-1553 GCA_965364435.1 uncultured bacterium | reverse complement strand
GCGCGGGAGCAGATTAAGCAGCGATTGACTCAACTGTGGAATTACGAGAAATATGGGATTCCCTTTAAACAGGGAAATCGCTACTTCTATTTCAAGAATGATGGACTCCAGAACCAAAACGTCCTCTACACCTTAACGTCTCTCGAAGCTGAGCCAACGGTGTTGCTTGACCCGAATACTCTCTCAGAAGATGGCACGATTGCTCTATCTGGTATAGCAATTAGTGAAGATGGCAACCTGATGGCATACGGTCTTTCCACATCAGGCTCAGACTGGAACGAGTGGAAGGTACTTGATGTAGAAACTGCGTCGAACCTCCCTGATCATCTAAAGTGGGTAAAGTTTTCTGGTGCGTCTTGGACTCATGATGGTCAAGGCTTCTTCTACAGCCGCTACGACGAGCCAAATGAGGCGACAAAACTAGAAGACCTTAACTACTACCAAAAGCTCTACTATCACAAGCTGGGTACATTACAGTCAGAGGATACCCTAATTTATCATCGCCCCGACCAGAAAGAATGGATGTTCGGTGCTGGTGTGACAGAGGACGGTCGTTACCTAATTATCTCTGTTGACCAAGGCACTGACCCGAAGAATCTGGTTTTCTACAAGGACTTGCAGACCCCAGATTCCCCAGTGGTAGAACTAATTAGCGAGTTTGAAGCTAACTATAGCTTTATTGATAATGATGGTTCACTCTTCTGGTTCCGCACTGATTTAGATGCTCCTCGCGGTAGGGTTATTGCGATCGACATTAACAACCCAGCACGGGAGCATTGGCACGAAGTCATTCCTCAAACGGCTGAAACCCTTGAAGGTATGGGCTTACTCAATAACCAGTTTGTTGCAGACTACCTGAAAGATGCCCGCTCATCAATCAAGATTTTTAACTTGGATGGTTCCTTTGTTCGGGAGGTAGAATTACCCGGAATTGGTTCTGCTGGTGGTTTTGGTGGCAAGCGCTACGACACGGAAACTTTCTATAGCTTTACCAGCTTCACGACACCAGCAACCATCTATCGCTACGACATGGTGAGTGGAGAAAGTACAATTTTCCGGCAACCCAAGGTTGACTTTAACCCGGATGAGTATGAGACGAAGCAAGTCTTTTACAGCAGTAAAGATGGTACTCAGGTACCGATGTTTATCACCCACAAGAAGGGGTTGCAGTTGGATGGAAATAATCCCACTTACCTCTACGGTTACGGCGGCTTTGGTGCTTCCCTGACTCCCTATTTCTCAGTTAGCAGATTGGTGTGGATGGAAATGGGAGGTGTCTATGCAATACCGAATCTGCGCGGCGGTGGTGAGTATGGCGAGGAATGGCATCAAGCCGGAACAAAGCTAAATAAGCAGAATGTCTTTGATGATTTTATTGCTGCTGCCGAGTGGTTGATTAATAATCAGTACACTCAACCGGCAAAATTAGCGATCGCTGGCGGTAGTAATGGAGGATTATTAGTGGGTGCCTGCATGACTCAGCGCCCTGAGTTATTTGGTGCAGCACTGCCCGCTGTGGGCGTGATGGATATGTTGCGGTTCCACAAATTCAC
>CBDTXL010001461.1:0-1554 GCA_965364435.1 uncultured bacterium | reverse complement strand
ATAAGGTAACTGCGTATTATGGAAGCTATGGATTCTCACCAGTTCAACGAAAAATGGGAAAAGCTAAGAGGCGCACCTGTTAAAGGACGGGTGTTACAACTGTTGTTGGCTGGACATACTAATGCTGAAATTGCTCGGTTGAGGGGTCGTACTGAAGGGACTATACGCAAGCAAATCTCAAAGATATATGAAGATTTTGGTATTAAAAGTGAATTTCCAGGCGATCAATCCCAAAGAGACAAGTTAAAAGCTTTATTTCTGAGGCACAAGCCTGCGTGGGTAAGTGACTGTTCTTCTGGTGTCACAAATGAGGTTAGCAATGAACAAGAACATCTGAATCAGGACAATTTACCTCACCTAGTCTCATCAAGCGCGAAGATGGGTGGAAGTTTGATAGCTTCGGCGGCTAAGATTCTCAATGAAATCGATTTTCCCCCCCTACTTTCGTCAAGTACAAGGGCAGTTGAAGGAGATGAGGATTTGATGTCTTTGGCTACCAGGCTTTTACAGAAACTTGGTTTCGACCAAAAATTTAAGGTAACTAAAGGATTTCAATATATAGGATATCGGTTCAAGAACCCTGAAAAAGGAGCTAATCCTTATCAACTGATCTTATCTCAACAACAAGAAAGTTTATGTATTTATATTCCCCAATATATCCTAGAACCATATTTACTAACCCTGAAATATTGGAGAGATAGGTTTGAAGAAGAAAACCCAGAGGAAGTTATCGCAGGAAGATTTTTAGTGTTACCTCTCATGAGTGATATTTTTTTAGATTCTCTACATCCTAACTACTGGAATATTCTGGAAGTTGAACGTAAAACAATAGGCACTTTTTATCTTAATGAAATTGAAAAAGTTTACTATAAATATGAGGAAGAAGATTATGCTTATTACCGCGCTTGCTCTAGTATCGCTCTACAGGAATTTAACCCCAACACTCTGAGCGACAGCAATAGCTATCTGGTTCTTGGAGAAGATAAACGTTTTTCTTATACATGGCAGATATGTATAAGCGAAAGTGAAGTATTACAAGAGTTTATTGATCATTTTGGAGAAATTTTAATTCTAGATGATGGCATACCTGATGCTGATAATCCTGATATACCTTTTTAACAAAACGAACGCAGTTCGGAACATTGCTATGCGATCGCTATGGCTTGAAATTGAACAAGACTGCAAAAAGCACCAAAAGCAGTACAACAAGAAGTATCAGCCATTCTTATCTCAAATCTGGACAAAACACGCTCGAACGCTTTGGAACGAGCAAGAATCAACGGTTTTTATCGCAGATAAAAGCCTGCCTACGCAGGCTTAGTTTGTATAGCGCCAGACTTCTAGTCTGAGCTATTGTAATTCTTACAAAGTTACCAAAGTACCCCTCCCCAACCCTCCCCTTATCAAGGGGAGGGAGCCAGATCTCTTTCTTCCCCCCGAACCCAAGGGGGGATTGAGGGGGGTCTTGTTTGGGCTTTTCCAAAAGCTGTAATCTCTTAACGACTTAAGGATCGACCCAGCGACCATCCGCTTTAATTAAATTAATCAACTCTT
>CBDTXL010001460.1:0-1555 GCA_965364435.1 uncultured bacterium | reverse complement strand
TTAGCGCCCCTCACAGCTGGAAGTCCTCAACCAGGAACTGTGGGATGTGACAGTGGGCGCTTTGTCAGTAAGGATGACCTCTCCTTTAGAATCCATGACCCATCCAGTGGCTTCTACAAGGGGAGCAGTCCGGTTTGAGAAGGATGAAGGATGTTGAATGTCGGTCGTAGATCTGACCCTAGGGTAGGGTGAATTGGTGCTGAGTGCGGACTCCTGGCTATCAGAGGGAGTCCCCAAATCCACTAGCACTCTTGCATGACGCAGTGTCTCGTTCGGGTTGGGTGGCACTCCCCCCCGTCCTGTGACCACAAATTGACTCGACTGTTCGCTCTCCGCCACCTCGCAGCCAGAGGCAACTAACCCCGAAACATCAACTAACTCTCCCGACAAGGCGGCTAACCCTTTACTCGGATCAAGATCCGGTGTGTTGATTTGCACGACACCGTTGACCCCAAACTCGGAACTAGCAGTAATGTCACTTAGGGGGGTCGGGCGTCGGCGGAACTTTTGCCCATAAATGCCTTGAGTGGTGATATTAATATTCCCCCCTCTCCCCCGGACAGCATTGGCAGTGATGTCGCTATCTTCAATTGGGACAGCGACGAGGAATTGGCTGTTGATCTCAATATTGCCGCCATTACCTGTGCCGCCAGCGTTCGTGGAGATTTGGCTATTGCGGCGTAGCAACAGTAAGTCCTGCGCCTGTAGGTTAATGTTGCCGCCCTCACCGGAGGCAGTTGAAGCGATAAGTTGTCCCTGCTGATTTAGAAAGATAGAGCTTGCATTAACTGTGAGGTTGCCTGCATTGCCTGACTGTTCACCACTCACAGCTATTTTTGCCCCATCCTCGACCCGCAACTGTCCAGTGGTAACCGTCACATTTCCAGCATCACCATCACTTTGAGACCGGGCAGACAAAGCGCTGGTAGGACCATCATTGTCAACTACCAATCTGCCAAATTGGGCAAGTCGGTCAAAGTAGGTGGGGTCGTTGCCAGAGAGGGTGACACTGTCAGCGGCATTAACTGTGATGTTACCCGCAGGTCCACTGCTGTAGGCAGTGGTGAGGAGTTGCCCGCCACCCCTAAGCTCAAGGGTATTGACATTAACGGTGATGTTACCGCCACTCTGGGCGTTAAAGGTTCTGGCACTCAAAACTGCGCCATCGGATAGCTGTAGTGAATTAGTGGTAACTTGAATATTGCCACCGCGACCAGTAGGACTTTCCACCTCGGCACTTGTAAACAATCCACTAGAATATCCCCCGTCAACAAATCCATCTGGATATGTCCTTGCTGGACTAACTCCAGAGATGTTGATCGAGTCAGAAGCATTCACTTGAATATTTCCTGCATTTCCTGCGGCAAAAGTAGAGGCTAGCACTTCAGAGCCATCAGTCAAGGAGAGTTTGCGCGTCTGGATGTCGATGTTACCACCATTGCCTGTAGCTTCACCAAACACATAGCTGAAGATAGAGCTGCTGTCTGCGGCAGATACAGTGTCATTAACTTGCAAAGATATGCTTCCAGCATCCCCTTGTCCAAATGTTCTAGTA
>CBDTXL010001459.1:0-1556 GCA_965364435.1 uncultured bacterium | reverse complement strand
TTCGGGCTTCACTTTTTCGCATTGAAAAAAATGGGTCTCACCCTCGGACGCAGCGTCCAACTTCATTTTAAGTAATGAATTTAAATTTAGGTTTAAAATCAGCATTTAAAATAACCTTGCCGGTGTAGCTCAGGGGTAGAGTGCTTCCTTGGTAAGGAAGAGGTCACGGGTTCAAATCCCGTCATTGGCTCAAGTAGTACGAATTGAACACTATTATAAACTAAGATTAAAAATTAACTAAAATGGCAAAAGAGAATTTTAACCGGAACAAGCCACACCTTAATATCGGTACGATCGGGCACGTGGATCACGGAAAGACTACTTTGACCGCTGCTATCACAAAAGTGTTGGCTGAAGCGGGATTTTCTAAAACTGCTGCAAAATCTTTCGACCAGATCGATAACGCACCTGAAGAAAAAGAAAGAGGTATTACGATCAATACATCACACGTTGAGTACGAAACGGCTAACCGTCACTACGCACACGTTGACTGTCCGGGTCACGCGGATTACGTTAAGAACATGGTTACAGGTGCTGCCCAAATGGACGGTGCTATCCTTGTTGTAGCTGCTACAGACGGACCGATGCCACAAACACGTGAGCACATCCTTCTTGGACGCCAGGTTGGTATTCCCAGGATCGTTGTTTTCATGAACAAAGTGGACATGGTTGACGATGCTGAGCTTTTGGAGCTTGTTGAAATGGAAATCCGTGACCTTCTGTCGTTCTACGAATATGATGGTGACAACGGACCGGTTATTCAAGGTTCTGCACTTGGTGGATTGAACGGAGATGCTACTTGGGTTCCTAAGATCCTTGAGCTTATGGAAGCTGTTGATTCATGGATCGAAGAGCCGGTACGTGACAACGCTAAGCCATTCCTTATGCCGGTTGAAGACGTGTTTACGATCACTGGTCGTGGAACTGTTGCAACAGGACGTATCGAAACAGGTATCGCCAATACAGGTGATGCAGTGGAGATTATCGGTATGGGTGCTGAGAAACTGACTTCTACAATCACAGGTGTTGAGATGTTCCGTAAAATCCTTGACCGTGGTGAAGCTGGAGATAACGTAGGATTGCTTCTTCGTGGTATCGACAAAGCTGATATCAAAAGAGGTATGGTTATCATCAAGCCGGGATCTGTTAAGCCACACGCTAAATTCAAAGCTGAGGTATACATCCTTAAGAAAGAAGAAGGTGGACGCCACACGCCATTCCACAATAACTACCGTCCGCAGTTTTACGTACGTACAACTGACGTAACAGGAGTTATCACTTTGCCAACAGGCGTTGAGATGGTTATGCCGGGTGACAACCTTACAATCGATGTTACTTTGCTTTCTCCAATCGCAATGAACGTAGGTCTTCGTTTCGCTATCCGTGAAGGTGGACGTACAGTTGGTGCAGGTCAGGTTACTGAAATCGTAGAATAATTTCTGCACATTATATTAAAGCCAGTAGTTTTTAAGGAAGCTACTGGCTTTTAACAAACGGGCGTAGTTCAAGGGTAGAATAGTGGTCTCCAAAACCATTGATGGGAGTTCGAATCTCTC
>CBDTXL010001458.1:0-1556 GCA_965364435.1 uncultured bacterium | reverse complement strand
GTGACATCCTCTGGCACTAATTCTACGAATATAGTGCCAGCCTCCTAACATCGCTGCTAGGAATTCCTACTTCATCCGGAGTGCAACCACTTAACCGTCTGTAGGCAGCCACCGTGAGTCCCACGGCGGTTAATCCTTTGTGAAGGATATTTATTGCCGCATTTTCATCTCTGTCTAATTCCAATTGGCATTTAGGACACTGATGAAGTCGGACACAGAGAGTTTTAGGAACCTTTGTGCCGCACCCTGAGCAATCTATTGTTGTGCTTTGGGGGTTAACCTTAACAAAATGTACGCCGCTTCTTAGAGCCACTGCTTCCAGGATTGTTAGGAAATTTCCCCATGCTACATCGTAGATTGATTTGGCTAGTTTAGTTCTTGCTAGTCCTTTGATGTTGAGGTCTTCTACTGCAATTAAGTCATAAGCCTTAACAAGCTTGTGTGCAACATTATAATGAAAGTTTTCTCGCTTCCTGCCTATTCGTTGATGGATACAGGCAATTTTCTGTTTCTGTTTTTGAGAATTAACAGAACCCGATTTTTTCTTAGCTAGACGCTTCTGAAGTCTTGCTAGATGTTTTTGTGTTTTCCTGTAATGCTGCTGAACATCCACGGATTCTCCTGTGGATGTCACAAGGAAAGATTTCAATCCCAAGTCAATGCCTATAGCACTCTTGATTTTATCTATTGGTCTAGGTGTTGGGACTGAATTATCTGCCATAGAGATGGCAAGATACCATCCGTCAGCTTTTTTGACGAGGGTTGCGGTTTTCAGAAAAAATCCTTCAGGGAGGGGACGATGCATGACAACGGGCATTGAGCCTATCTTAGACAGAGTTAAAATGCCGTTCGCAATCCTGTTCACTCCTGCCTTAGGGCAATTAATCCGAGGAAAGGTGAAAGAGCGCATCTCTCCTTTCTTCTTAAATCTGGGTCTCCCCGCTCTCTTACCCGACTTGTCAGGTTTCATCCACCTATCCCAAGCTTTATCTAAACGCTTGAGATTTTGTTGCTGAACTTCTGCATGAATTTCTTTATAAGCGGGGAATAGTTCTTTTGTTTGTTTGAGTTCTCCCGCTTGAAAGTTATAACCAGGAAACTTGTCGGGAATATCGCCAATGGCTTCTGAAACTAAGCTACATCTATCAATTTGACAACGAGTTCTACGCAACCCGTCGAATCGTTGACCGAGTGCGTAGTTAAAGTGTCGTCGCAGCATCTCCAACCAACTCTCCATGATGGCGACTTGCTCAGTGGATGGCTTAATTCTGTAGAGATGCGTTAGCTTCATGAATATAGCGGAAAGCCTTCAGCTATCAGCTTCTTTGTTTTCCTTGCTCTGTCTAGGTTTCATACACCTGAAGTGTACCTCATTCAACTTGTATCCGCTAGATCTCCAGTTGTGGTGGCGTAACGTTGGAGCAGCTCAAAGCTTATGTTCAAGACCAGGAAGCTCCAGAATAATATTGTTGCTGCGCTTTTTTTGTTTGGCTTCAATTCCCCTGCCACCAAGCTTGCGCTATGGTGGCAGTACCCTTTCAGCATTTCCAGATGGA
>CBDTXL010001457.1:0-1557 GCA_965364435.1 uncultured bacterium | reverse complement strand
TGACTGTCGTTCTAGCCACTTAGTAAGACCATTCGATAGCTGAGCCAGGGATTCTACAAGCTGAGGTGAAATTTCCAACGGTAAACTGCCAGAACGGACATGGAGGTCTCGTTGAGGAAAGGGAATTTCAACGTCGCGATGACGCAGAATTGCCTCAATCCGAAAGTAGAGGTCACTTTTAAGGCGGAACTGCTTCTGCGGTTCGGCAGTCCAAATTAACAAATCAAAATTCAGGGAACTGTCGCCAAATCCCTTAAAGAAGACTCTAGGGGCGGGTTCAGCGAGAACGTCGGGATGTTCTTTCGCCGCATCAATTAAAGCGCCTCGCACGGCAGTCAGGTCTGAGCCATAGGCGACAGTCACTGGCACTTTTAAGCGCGACACGGAACTGTGGTGAGTCCAGTTAACGACTTCCTCTTCGAGAAAGCGGGAATTGGGAACAATGATTGAGAGTTCATCCAGAGTCCGGATTTCTGTACTGCGGACGCTGATGCGCTCGACGGTTCCCATCAGTTCGCCCACATTCACAAAGTCGCCAACTTTAATCGGACGCTCAAAAATCAGCACCAAACCGCTGATAAATTCCTTGGCAATTCCTTGCAATCCCAAACCGATACCAACACCTAGGACACTGGCAAAGATTGTCAGGGAACTGAGGTCAAGTCCCCACAGTTGCAGCACCACAATTGTGCCGAGGAAAATTATGCCGTAGCTGGCAATCTGGGCGACGGTTTCCTGGGAACTGCGATTTAAGCCAGTCAAGCGTAGAACACGCGATCGCAGAATCTTTTTTGCTGTTCTTGCCAGGATAAGTACGCCAGTAAACAGCCCGATGAGAATGAATAAATCCAGGACTGAGTAGGAAGAGTTTCCTAGAGGAATCAGCTCGGAGACTAAACTGCCAACGATGGTATCGGTAATCTTGCGGCTCAGTTCCCGCGTTTGCGGAAACAAATCCGTAATATAAAGGGCTGTGAATAGGAACATAGCCGCCCGGATAGCAGCGAGGATAATCCGTACTCCGAGTTCGAGCGTGAGGTGTGGACGGGTATCTTCTGAGTCTCTCACCTTCCTGGGAAGTATGGGCTTGAGACAACGACACCAGATCCAACCCAATGCGTAACTGCAAGCGATCGCAAGGAGTATGCAGCCAACGGAGAGCAGTAGGGCGTTCCGGATATACGCCGGACTCCGCTGTTTTTGTGCCTCCTGAATCGCGAGATCCAAGCGTCCCGCCCAAATCTCAGCTTGCTCCTTCGCGGTTCTTCCCGGTGGGGCATCTTCCTGGGTAACCGTCAGCAAGTGAGCGCCATCTAGCTTAATAATCGGTAAATTTTGAGCTTCCTCGATCTTCACTGGCACTGGTGGATCAGCTGTCTTAACCTTCTGTTTGAGGACACGATTAGTATCATCGGCTCGTTCCTCAGCGTTATATCGCCCAGACTGGCTGACTTCAAAAAGTTTGCGCCCATCGAGGATGATGGGAGCGGTGGGAGTATCCTTATCCTGAGCTAAAACTGGAGGGACGGATAGCAGGAAAGCGATCGCAAACGCCAC
>CBDTXL010001456.1:0-1558 GCA_965364435.1 uncultured bacterium | reverse complement strand
CAGAAATTAGAAGCCGCTTCCTGTTCGTGTTATGGAATCATCAAAGGCGAGTACGGTAGGTTGCTAGGCACTGAGAACGGTTGAGAGTTGTTGTTAGATAGAGAGGCGATCGCCTTCTAACAACCTATCCTCAGTCGCGATCGCATTTCTAGTTGTTTGCAAAGTGCGATCGCCTCTGGTTGAGCAGTGATAGGCTAGACCTTAGACCCTACTTAACCCGTAGCATCGTTTGCCATGACCTCTCCTATCCTGAGGCAGATTGAAGAATCCATCAGTCGCTTATCGTATGAAGAGCAATTGTGGCTCATTGAGCGAATTATTCACAATCTGCGAATCACTCGCTCTAGTAACAATCCAAGCCGCCAACCGCAGACTTTTGAGGAGCAACTGTCATTGATGGCAAATGATCCAGCCATTCAGGGGGAACTTAAGGCAATTGATCGGGAGTTTGCAATTACTGAAATGGATGGTTTGACCTAGTTGTGAGCATTCAGCGGGGTGAAATCTATTTTGTAAACCTCAACCCAGTCCAAGGTAGAGAACAGGCAGGTCAACGTCCTGTTCTTGTCCTTTCAATTGATGAAATTAACCGCTTGCCTTTGGTGGTAACAGTCATTGTTGGAACTAAAGGAGAAAATATTCAACGTGATTATCCAACCAACGTCAGGGTTTCTGCGGCAGAGAGCGGGTTGCCAATTGAAACAGTTTTCTTGTGTTTTCAAATTCGCTCCCTCGATCCAAGACGCTTTCCAGAACAACCCGCAGGTAGACTGTCTGAACAAGTTATGTCACTTGTTGAGGCAACAACTCGCTATTGTTTAGGGTTGTGAATGAGGTTAGATAGAGACGGGTTTTTGGATGGCTCAAAATGGAAGGCTAGAACTCACATCTTGCACGCAGTCTATGAAATTAACAGACAAATCCGATTTTATCTGTATTTATCTGTGTTCATCTGTGGTTCCAAATCCTAAAGAAAGGATTGCGAGCAAGAGGTCTATTCTTATATCCGTCTTTTTCTACCCACTTGTTAAAACTGGAGTACTGCTCCAGTGATTTCAAAAGGTCTTTCTATCCGAGTTTTGGCGAAATTGCTAATAAGGGTTCATAGCGGGGGAATAGTCCTAACGATTTGTAAACAAAACTTGCCCCTCTGGCTCGATCAGGGATTTGCCGCCATCAAACGCTGTACTTCTCGCCCCACTCTCGACCAATTGGGCGAAATCTTACGAAGCGAACGAGACTGGTACGATGAACACGACATGCCTCAAGCCGTGCAACCCTGGCGCGATGCTTGGGCGCAACAAGCCCAACACCTGCGGGAAGAAGAAGAACGAACTAGACCGATTCGCGCCCATCAGCAAGCCGGAGTTGAGTGGTACTCTGCTTGGCAACGAGTGTTGCGCCGTTGCCGAGATTGTACGGGACTAGAGCGATTAGCCCCAGAAATTAACCAGCAAATCCAGGAATTTGCCGATTTACCAGAGGTGGTGCAAGCGATGCAACAACAGTGGCAAGAGCGCTGGCAGGAACTCTCAGAAGCGATCGCCTAAAACACCAG
>CBDTXL010001455.1:0-1560 GCA_965364435.1 uncultured bacterium | reverse complement strand
CCAGCGCCGATGCGAGGAAGAACTGTCAGGTCTGCTGCTGTTGGGGATAAAGGGAGCACAGTACCCGTGTTGGTGTCGGTTGTTTGAGCAACAACAGGAGAGGTCAACGCTTTAGAAAGCAGCAACCCGAAGCAGAGTGCCTGCGCTGGCTTTTTCATAAATGATGTAGTGATGAGAACTCTGAACCCTTACTACATCCGTTGCGGGGAGAATCAGGCTATCTAGTCATGAAGAATTGGTTCAGCTCTTGCAGCATTGTGATTAAACGGAGGGTGGGCACTGCCTGAGACACCTTCAGAAGTTAGCAATAGCGTTGCTAGGCAGTGCCCACCCTACATGAACAACGCTTATTGAGACTGGTGCAAGACGTCAGTTTAAGAGATTTGGAACCACAGATGTAGGCGCTTCGCCTTCCCGTTAGCGAAGCGAGGCGAAGCCTAGGGTACACAGATGCTGACTTTTCACGCCATGTGGAAAAAGACCTAACCCCCCAACCCCCTTCCCTGCAAGGGAAGGGGGAGAATTCAAAGCCTCTCTCCTTGCAGGAGAGAGGTTTTCCAGATGCCGTGAAAAGTAAGCACAGATGAACACAGATGAATACAGATACTTAGTCAAAAGCTGGATGATTGCTGCTGATAGGCGAGATATACAGCTTCTAGAAATACGTTAGCTGTGACCTTTTGCGGCACCTTTTCCAATCCAATGACTTCTTTGACCTGATGAGCCAGTTGTCGGCTCAACTCTGTTTTTGCTTCGGATGTCATCGCCTGACGCCGCTGCAAATACTCTCGAATCACGGCAAAGTCTTCTGGCAGCAAGCGGGATAAATCAGCCTCTAGTTGTAGCTTATCTGCCAAGGCTTGTGCTTGGTCAGATAGGGGAAAGGTGGCAGAGGTAACAGGCTGTTCCTCTTGAATCACAAGAGTTCCCGCTACGAAATCTCCTAGCCGCTTCTCCCGTTTGCCCAAGGCGATTAAAAATACTCCCAGAAAAAAGATGTCATCAACGGGTCGCAGCAAAGCACGAAGTGTTGACTGTTGTAGTCCGATTGGGCGACCATCATCACGAATTACGCGAATTTTGACATAGCGCTTGCCTGGTGTTTGACCCTGCCATAGCGCTTCAAAAAAAACAAAGTAACCTACATAAATAAAGAAGGTAATTAATAGCACGATTGCCACTAACCAGAGCTGTAGGCGATCGCTATTCCCTGCCCAATCTTCTATAACATTTGCCAGTTGAATAGACAAGAACGCCCAAGCAATTAGGAACCCTATCTGGATTAAGCCCAAAACAATATAGTCGATTAACAGGGCATAGGCGCGGTTGCCAATTCCTGCGAGGGTAAATTCCAGTTCAACGCTTTCTGGAGTTTGGAGGGTGACTCGATTAAAAAATCGCATGGCAGTTGAGCAAAGCTTGAGGATTGAATTTGAGCGTTCTTTAAGCTTCGCGCTTTACACCGGGGGTGTTGATACGAAGATAGGTAGCGATCGCCTCTACTCAACAGGCTATCAAAACTGCTGCTCTAAGGCGTAGCTATAGCTAACGTGAATCGCG
>CBDTXL010001454.1:0-1562 GCA_965364435.1 uncultured bacterium | reverse complement strand
GCGGTGTATTGGGGGAGCCGTGTCGAGTGGAATGCCAAGCAGGAACATTATGAAATCCGTGAGGTGATTGGAACGGATGAATACCACGAACATGTGAGCAACAACGCCTTCACCAACCGGATGGTTCAATGGCATCTGGAAAAGGCACTTGCTGTACTGGAGTGGCTGCACAGAGGATATCCCGACCAAGCTGTTCAACTGGAGAATAAACTCCAAATTACCTTGGAGCGACAAGCCCGTTGGCGTGACATCATCAGTAATATGTGGCTGCTCTACAACCCGGAAAGTAGGATAATCGAGCAGTTCGAGGGATTTTTTAACCTCGAAGATATAAACCTAGCTGATTACGAGCCAAGAACGCGATCAATGCAGGCTATCCTGGGCATTGAAGGAGCCAGCAAGCGACAGGTGCTTAAGCAGCCGGATGTGTTGATGCTTCTCTACCTGCTGCGTGAAACTCCTGGAATCTACTCCGATTTACAGACCCTACAAAAGAACTGGGACTATTACGCTCCGCGCACCGACATTACTTATGGCTCGTCCCTCGGTCCAGCCATCCAGGCGGCTTTAGCCTCGTATCTCAATCAAGCACAAGAAGCTTACGAGCGCTTTATGCAGGCAGCCTTGGTGGATCTGGAGGACACGCGACGTAATGCCAAGGAGGGGATTCACTCTGCCTCAGCAGGTGGGGTGTGGCAAGCGATCGTCTTCGGTTTCGCTGGTATCCGTATCAATGATGCCTACCCTCAAGCTAACCCACACCTGCCCGAAGGCTGGACACGCCTGAAGTTTAAGCTTCAGTGGCGCGGTCAGTGGTACGAGTTCGATCTGCACTCAGAGAAAATAGGAGAACTCTCAGGAAAAATGACAGAAAACAATAATCCCAAAGTCGGAAAATCTTCGGCTCACGTCCCCAACATCCACGGTGTAATCTTCGACCTTGATGGCGTGCTGACTGAGACAGCTGAATACCACTATCGAGGCTGGCAGCGTCTAGCCGATGAAGAGGGCATTCCCTTTGATCGGCAGGCTAACGAAGCAATGCGGGGTTTGTCACGTCGGGATTCGCTATTACAGATGCTGGGTGACCGCTCAAGAACGGAAGAACAATTCCAGGAGATGATGGAGCGCAAGAACCGCTACTATCTGGAATTCATCAAGGATGTCAGTCCCGCTGACTTGCTGCCTGGGGCGGTTGAGTTGCTGGATGAACTGCGCTCGGCTGGTATCAAAGTAGCGATCGGTTCAGCGAGTAAAAATGCCCAGGAAGTGATTCAACGGTTAGGTGTTGGCGATCGCGTCGATACGATTTCAGATGGCTACAGTGTAACGCGCTCCAAGCCAGCACCAGATTTGTTCCTGCACGCCGCCAATCAACTGGGTCTTGCACCGGAGCATTGTCTGGTGGTGGAAGATGCTGCTTCGGGTGTAGAAGCAGCCTTAGCTGCGGGCATGTGGGCAGTGGGTCTTGGACCCGTTGAGCGGGTTGGTGCCGCTCACGTTGTTCTGCCTAGCTTGGCAGGAGTACATTGGTCTGATCTACTGGCTAAATTGAGCCAGTC
>CBDTXL010001453.1:0-1566 GCA_965364435.1 uncultured bacterium | reverse complement strand
GGTCTTCCTCGTCATAGGTGATGTTCTTGGCAGCATCAAGTATCATTCTGTTGACCAGCGGTGGTTAGTGCCATACAAGCACCTTCGGCAGCAGCTTTTGCTGCCAAATCGGGTTCCTGGGAACTGGAAACCCCATCGCAGACAACAAGGACATAGGCATTTCTCTCATCGACCAAACGGATTTTCTCGTCTCCGCTTGTCAGATGTGCCATAGCGCGTAGGGATTTTTCCAGACCCTTTCTTAGATACAATTCCTCAAGCGGCTGTCCCAGAATTGCGATCGAGGAAGCTGGCGAGAGCGCCTGGGAAGTGACAAGATGAAGCGCTGTTTCCAGAACCTGTTTGGTTAATCGATATCGATCCATCCCCTCCAGAGCGATCGCTTCGATTGCCGCTGAAGCATCCTTGAGCTCTTTCGCCCCCGGTGCAGAACGCTCGGTATTAATTAGGGTTCGGGCAACTTCAACTCGCGATCGCGTAAACAGGTTGGATGTTTGGGGCACACGCTCTAAAGCTGCAACCGCCCCTTTTCTGTCGCCGGTGGCGCAAAGGCAGCGGGCTAAACCAAAAGCAGCCGAGGTATAACTAGGGTCGGTGCGGGATACTAAGCTGTTCGTCATCTAGTTTTACAGGACAATCTAAGGCAGCAAATCGTTTCAGACGCTAAACGTTAAAGCCGGGGTCTGTTGAGTCCAGCATCGGAATCGGCAACTGGTGATAGTCGGCGCGGATTGGCTCGAAGTCACCGCTATTAGTGAGTGCCAACATATCGCCGCTGAAAACGTTGCTGGAGGCTGGACGTGGGGTATTCGTCTCAGTCGCAACCACCTCTCGCAGCACACCAAGTAACTGATCTGCCATTTCATCAGCCGACTGGAAGCGGTCATCTGGATTCTCAGCCGTCGCCTTAAGCAAGAATCGGTAAAGCGACTCTTGCTCGGCAAATAGAGGTTCTTCTTGGGGACTAGGTAGTGTATACTTGTGTTCTTTGCTGAAGCCCCGGATATTGGTGAGCAGGACAGCCAGGGTTCTGCCGATCGTAAACAGATCGGATACGACTGTCGGTCCCTCCCCAGCTTCGGGAGCGCTGTAGCCGACTGTGCCATAAATGTCGCCATCGAGGTGTACGATGTAACGGGAGAGAGTTTTATCAAAACCAAGGTAGATCCAGCCTAATCCACCATAGGCGATCGCACCCTTCACTTCATACTGACCAGCGACAAGGTCACCAGGGTTGAGTGTGGCGAGGAAGGAATACTTGTGTCCACACTTGGGGCAAAAGCCCTTTTCCCGCTTGAGGGGATTGTTGCAATTCGAGCAGTAGCGTTTGGGCTCTCCCGTACATGATGTGATAAGTAAACCTGATTATTGCCGAAAGCACTGCGGGGTAAGGCTTTCAAAACAATATTTTCTGAGAAGCTATCAGTAATAGGGGGTTTTCCACACTAAGTACGGGAGAGCCGAAATCTATTATTACTCTCTCGACAGGGGATGCGGCTGAGTGTTTAACCTTTCAGGGGGCGACAAGCGCCCTATAATGCTTGCTGTATCTGGGTTAGAGCTTTT
>CBDTXL010001452.1:0-1566 GCA_965364435.1 uncultured bacterium | reverse complement strand
ACTAAAATTCAGACACAAGCATGGGTTGGCTCAAATCTTGCACCAGGGGTCCGACAGGTTGAATATTAGAGGGTGGACTATAGTACCTTGGGAGCAGTCTGTTACATCGGCAAGATTACTATGAGAATCCCTAATGGTCCGAAAACACCTCGGTGGTTACAAAAGATTCAGTGGACAATGGATTCCCTAAGTTTTATGGATGCAGCAGTGCAACGCTATGGTGACATCTTTAATGCCCCTGTGATTGGCAATACTGCCACAGTATTGCTGGTAAGCAATCCCCAGGCACTTCAGCAAATTTTCTCTAGCGATACTAAGCAATTTACAGCTCCTGCCAATCAGCATGTGCAGCCTTTAGTCGGCAATCATTCTATGTTTGTCCTGGAAGGCGATCGCCATCGTCGCGAACGCAAATTGGTCATGCCTCCGTTTCATGGCGATCGCATGCGGGCTTATGGGCAACTGATTGTTGACCTGACAGAAAAAGCGTTTGCTCAGTTGGTGCAAAACCAATCCTTCACAGCTCGTACTGTGATGCAAGATATCTCAATGGAGGTCATCTTGAAGGTGGTGTTTGGACTCTCCGAGGGAGAGCAATTTCGCCAACTCAAACAACGGATTACCGCGCTGACAGATGCGTTTAAGTCTCCGTTTCTGGCAGGATTACTCTTTTTTCCCTCTTTACAAAAAGATTTAGGCACCTGGAGTCCTTGGGGATACATCTGTCACTTGCAACGACAAATTGACGAGTTGCTCTATGCAGAAATCCGCGTTCGTCGGGAACACCATGACCCTTCGCGCTCAGATATCCTCAGTTTGCTGCTCTCGGCTCGGGATGAAGCAGGAGAGGCGATGACCGATGTAGAATTACACGATGAATTGATGACCTTGCTGCTCGCCGGTCATGAAACCACCGCCACCGCGATCGCTTGGGCATTGTATTGGGTTCACAAGCTTCCTAACATCCGCGAACAGATTCTCCAGGAACTAGAAACCTTGGGGGATAATCCAGAACCCCTGAACATTGCTCGACTGCCCTATCTGACGGCAGTCTGTAATGAAACCTTACGAATTTATCCAGTCGCCGTATTGACGGTGCCACGGGCTGTGAAAGAGCCTGTGGAACTCATGGGTTACCCATTAGAACCGGGTACGAGACTGTATGGATGTATTTACCTAACCCATCACCGCGAGGATATCTATCCAAACTCTCAGCAATTTAAGCCAGAGCGGTTTCTAGAACGTCAATTTTCGCCTTATGAATTTTTACCCTTTGGGGGTGGCATCCGTCGCTGTATCGGCGAAGCGTTGGCGTTATTTGAAATGAAATTGGTCTTGGCGACAATCCTGCAACGCTATGAACTGGCTCTAGCCGATCAACGCCCGGAACGTCCGAAACGCCGAGGTGTAACGTTTGCACCAGAGCGAGGGGTAAAGATGGTCATGCGATCGACTTTGCCGGTGCCGAAGGCAATCGTAACGCTACAGGTTTAATCTATGCAGGTAAAATTTTAGAAGGGAAATGCTGGAGAACATAACCTCAAATAGATATCACGTTGGTTATCG
>CBDTXL010001451.1:0-1568 GCA_965364435.1 uncultured bacterium | reverse complement strand
AATAATCCAGCTGACTTGTAATAAAACTAAATAAAATAATGAGTAGCGGTAAGACGCTTCAATGAGCCAGTTGCTAAGCCCATAGTTCTTAATCAAGCAATGACTACAACCAGTAGACCATTAACCCGTGGAGCCTGGGCAAAAGCGATCGCCCAACCAGCAACAGAATTTCCATCCACTCTTCTGCCCATCCTCTCTGGCAAGATTCCAGAGGGATTACGAGGTTCACTCTATCGGAATGGTCCGGCACGCCTTGAACGGGGTGGTGTACGAGTCGGACACTGGTTTGATGGTGATGGGGCAATTTTGGCGGTGCATTTCACCCCCCCTTTCCCCCCCTTGGTAAGGGGGGGCGAGGCGAGTGCGACGGCAGTCTATCGCTATGTACAAACAGCTGGCTACCAAGAAGAAGCTGCTGCTGGTAAATTCCTCTACTCCAATTATGGGATGACGGCACCGGGACTAATCTGGGAGCGCTGGGGTAAGCCAGTGAAGAATGCAGCAAATACCTCAGTGCTGGCATTACCTGATAAACTGTTAGCCCTATGGGAAGGTGGAAATCCTCATGCCCTCGACCTCCAGACGCTGGAAACCAGGGGAGTAGATGATTTAAGCCAGTTAGCTGAGGGAGCTACCTTTTCTGCCCATCCCAAGCGTGACCCAAAGACGGGCGAGATTTTCAACTTTGGTATTGTCCCAGGACTGAATGCGACGCTAAAGGTTTACAAGAGCGATCGCACTGGCAAGATTATCCAACAGGGGTCAGTGCAGTTGGAGGGTATTCCTCTGGTGCATGATTTTGTCCTGGCAGGGCAGTATCTGGTATTTTTCGTTCCCCCAGTGCGGGTGAATCTCCTGCCAACTGCTTTGGGATTGACTAGCTACAGTGACGCTATGCAGTGGCAACCCAAGCTAGGCACCCAGCTGCTAATCTTTGACCGCGAAACCCTCTCCCTGGTGAAACGTGGCGAAACTGAACCTTGGTATCAGTGGCATTTCGCCAATGGCTACGTGGATGCGACAGGGGCAATCGTTGTTGATTTTGTCCGCTATCAAGACTTTCTCACCAATCAGCGTCTCAAGGAAGTGGCAAGCGGTAAAACCCACACCGCCGCAGAAGGGACGCTGTGGCGAGTGCATCTCGACGCCAAGACTGGCAAGGTAACCGCAACGCAGGAATTGTTAGACCGATTTTGTGAGTTCCCCGTTGTGCAACCGTCGCAAGTGGGGCAAGCCTCCCGCTATACCTATCTGTCGTTGCAACGGAAAGGGGTTGATATCAGCCAAGAAATATATGGCGCGATCGCACGTTTTGACCACCAAACCGACACCCTCACTGAGGCGGATCTGGGTGAGAATCGCTATCCATCAGAACCCATTTATGCGAAGGATGCTCTCAATCCTGAGCAGGGTTGGGTGCTAACGGTTGTTTATGACGGCAATTCTGACACGAGTGAGGTTTGGGTGTTCGATAGCGACGCCTTGGATGAGGAACCAGTCTGTCGGCTGGGATTACCGAGTGTCATTCCCTTAGGCTTTCATGGTCAGTGGAAACCCGCATAGTTCTC
>CBDTXL010001450.1:0-1569 GCA_965364435.1 uncultured bacterium | reverse complement strand
TGCCTTTGTCGTTTCTGCTAAGGGCTTAACGACTCGTGCGATCGCTTCCTGAACAAACGCCTTAACAAATTCATCTTTGCGGTTTAACTGAAACTGCCGCTGCACTACCTCGGTGATGCCACCATCGCCCCACTCTTGATCGTGGCGGAAGTATTCAATAAAACTCTTACCAGCAATTCTGGTAAGATAAGCGGCTGTGACGCCCTGAATTGCCTTGCCCACTACAAAAGTGGCAACATTCAGTTGGAGTGCAGTTGAGAGGAGTTCAATGGCTCCCTTAACAATTCCTAAACTTGCCAGAGTTTTTCCGAGAGAAAGCGCCAGTTCCCTGCCTCGCTCCATATTCAGTTCACAGCCGTAGATTCTGCCAATTTCAACAACCATTTGGGCATTGACAGCAGCGGTTGCCAGCAAATCTACCACCGGCAAAGGTGTTACAGCAATCACACCAGCGCCAATCCACTGGAATCGTTCCACCACCTTTTCCGCTTGCCGCCTGCGCTGGGTATCGATGAGGCGTCGGGCTTCTTCTCCTAAGCGCTGGGATTGCAGGAGGATGTTGTCGGCAACTAAGTCTTCTCCCTCTGCCCGGAGAACAGCAGCAAGGCGTCGGATTAATGGCATGATGTCTGGATCGGGCTGGATTGTTTCGCCAGCTTCTAGCTGTGCTGGCTGGGGATTGGCTGCGATCGCAACTACATCCATCGCCGCAATAAATCCTCGAACACGCTGCCGTAACCGCGCCAGAATTGTTTCCTTGTCGGCTTCAGTATAGAGGTCGGTTTTATTGAGGACAAGGAGCGATCGCTTCCCAATCTCTGCCAAACTACGCAGTGGATCATATTCCGACTGCCGCAGGTCATTATCCACGACAAACAACAACAAATCTGCTTCCGTTGCTAGCTGTCGCGCCAATTGCTCCCGCTGTGTCCCTGCGACACCCGCCTCTAAAATTCCTGGTGTATCCGTAATCAGAATCTGTCGATTTAATCCTTTCAACTTCAGGCTATAAGTCTCCCCCACCTCCGTCGTACCCATTGGCGCACCGACTTTACCAACCATCCGCCCAATTAGCGCATTCACCAGCGACGTTTTACCCGCTGAACCCGTACCAAACACAACCACCAGCAGTTCCCCACGAGACAGGATCGCTTCAATCTCCCGTGAGCGGCTTAAAAGAGCTTGCCGCGCCACCTCATCCTGAATCTGCGTCACCTGCTTCCGCACGGCTTTGAGGCTTTCCTCAGCTGCCTCAGTCTTCACTACCGGGACTTTCGGTGCTAAGCGCCGTTGCTGTGACGCCTTAGAAGAGCGCTGGAATAGCCCGATGTAGTAGATAAAAGCGACGATTAACATCCCGATCAGAGCAATCAGCAACAACAGCAGCAAATTTGCCAGCAGGGGGGCTGTATAGGAAATTATGAAATACAGCCGGTTCAGGGAATTAATCAACCAAAGCATTAGCCCCAGAATTAAGCTGAGACCAACAACCAGCGTCAACAGGCGAGAAAGGGGCATGAAAGACAGGGACTAGGGAAATTGTAAATGTCGAGGGTTGAATTCGGAATT
>CBDTXL010001449.1:0-1570 GCA_965364435.1 uncultured bacterium | reverse complement strand
TTGAGGAGGAACAACAGGCGTATCTTAGTAATCCAGAGCGTCGGGGGTATGAGTTAAATCGGGCGTTGGTGAATGTGCAACGGTTGATCAGGAGTCAGGCTGAGCAAGAGAAATAGAACCCACGTTCTTTCCTTGAAGTGTCACACTACGTAATGTATGGTAATGGGTAATGGGTAATGGAAAGAGTTTTTTACGTAGTCTATATTGAGTTCGACAAAGTCGCATAATTGAGATCCTGCACCATTCTCAGTAACGAGCTTGCACCCGCCGTGGACTCAAGTCCACGGCTCAAAGCTCAAGTCCATTGAAAAAGATTTTAATATGCTTATTTGATTGAGTAGCACGAAGGCAGATATTTGATATAGCAATTCTATTTTAGTTGTGAACCCTATTTAGCATTTTTGGTAATAGATGATAAGTTCCCATTATCTATTACGACTTTTGCACTTTTCACGAATCATTTAGAACCGCCATAGCTTATTTATGATTGTTTTGTTTTTTTCTTTGAATAAGACCTCCTAAACCTAAGATTACCCCGTAGCCAGTAGTAATTAAGGGTTCTGGAACAGTCCTGGTAATAGTGGCTCTGGTAAAAGTTAGATTATCCAATGCTGTATTAGGGTCAGAGGTAAGGAAATCAATTGAGTAGATTGGTGTTGACGATGCCCAGCCTAAAAACTTAGCTTCATTGTTGTATTTTTTTTGGTCAGCTGGATTTGAGAAGTCAGTAATCGATGGGTCAAAAGTTGTAGTAATACTGCCTAGTAAATTATTGTTAATGTCGAAAGCTCTGAGTTCAAAATCTCGCTTTCCACTCAAAGTTGTTCCCACAGCGGAAAAACCTATTGCTTGCCAGGGTTGTGCCGTTGTTCTAAACTCTATATGGTTATCACCTACAAAAATAGCTCCATTACTTATAGGAGCGTCATTATTACCGACAACCCAGTAAACAAAAATAGTTGTTTCTGCGTAAAGAGATGATCTTATATTGAAAGGAGACAGAACTTGGTTGGGACGGCAACGGGGAAATTCATTAATAATGCACTGATTCTCAAAATCGAGTGTCGTCCCTCCCGGAATATCGTTAATTGAGCGAAGCTCTATTGCTAAAGCTGATGAATGAAGAAATGCAACTAATCCTAATGTTGTACTTACTGTTGCTAAAATAGTCTTCATTGATTTAGTTTTAATCAAAATCTTCTAGAAATATTAGAGCAGATTGTTATTTGGAATCAAGCTATAGTTCAATATACCGCTATGAACTTATGAAATCTTATACTAATTCAACATTGCTACATCATCCAAATAACTCTTGAGGAGGAATAGCAAATCGAGATTGATCAGAACCACTTGCAGGACGTGCATAGGTCGCACGATTGCGAATCGCTAAAATCTGCTCTTCATCTCGGATTAAGGAAGGCGTGAATTGGAAGCGCTGCGCCAGAAGGTCTAATACAGAAACAACCCGGTTCATGAGATCGGGTTGTCAGTTTTTTGCAATCACTCAACTCATATGAGAACTATGCGGGTTTCCACTGACCATGAAAGCCTAAGGGAATGACACTCGGTA
>CBDTXL010001448.1:0-1571 GCA_965364435.1 uncultured bacterium | reverse complement strand
ATATAGCCATCCCTACTACTGGGGACCCTTTATTCTGGTTGGCAATTGGCTTTAGGGAAGAAAAAAAATAATGTGTCAAACTAGACCTAAAAGCTTATGAAAATATGGCTCCTAATACATCTGTCTATCGGCTGATATCTGCCTTCTTGTCCTTATCAGTTGTGCTAGCACCTCATTGGACGACTAAGGTCTGGGCAGAGTCTAACGTTGCAGCCAGTTTTGAACCCCCTCCAGGCAGGAATGCCCCCCGTGGCGGTACGGTTGGGGGAGGGTCGCGTCCTGTGGGGACAGCTTGCTTGTCAAATCGATCGGCAACGTCCGGTGCCTTGACAGCCCTCAGCCCTGGTCGTCACTTGGGGTTAACTCAGGCAGAACGCCCAAATTTCTTAGTTTATCTGCCGCAGACAACTGCCCAGACGGTTGAGTTCAGCTTGTTTGACGAGCAGATGAACGGTATTTACCAAATGAGTGTCCCTGTTTCTAAAGCGGGAGTGGTTAGCATTCGCTTACCCGATACTGCACCTGCGTTAGCGCAGGATAAGCCTTACTACTGGACAGTTGCCCTGGTTTGCAATCCGAGCGATCGCACTGAAGACTTGGTAGTAGGAGGTTGGATCGAACGCGCCCAGGCGAGTGCCACCTTAAAGCAACAGTTAGCGAATGTCACAGCAGTAGAAAAGGTATCTCTCTATGCCAAGCAAGGATTTTGGTACGATGCGCTGAATACATTAGTGGAACTTCAACGCAACCAACCCAATAATCCAGCAGTGGCTACCACTTGGGCGGAATTAATGAAATCAGTCAGACTGGATGCGATCGGCTTCCCTGTGCCAAATGCGATCGCAACCCAACCCATGGAATAGCGATACTCGCTCCCTGGATGCATCCCTTTAGCTAGTAGTCCGCCCACTTAGACTGAGTTAGTCTAACGTAGAATTTAACGTAGACGCGTAGCGGCTTGCCGCAGGCTACCACATAGGCACAGAGGACGCTCTCGGTAAGAGAAAGAGCGCTTCGCGATCGCGCTATTCTTGCAATAGACAAGAGAGCTGCTGAAACCTTCGCTAGATCAAAGTTTCAGCTATTTTAGCGATGTAGCGCGAAACCTTCGCTAGATCAAAGTTTCAGCTATTTTAGCGATGTAGCGCTACGAAAAAATGGCAGAAAGTCTCCCTGGGCAAGCGTTCCGTGATTTTGCTCTGGGGGAACTTCCGCTACAAAAAATCCATCAATCTGACCTTTACGGACCACTAGAGGCAACCAATCGATGTGGACAAAGCTGAAAGCGCAATTTCTCCAGTGGCGCGGCATCGGGATTATCCTTATTAGTGTGACGGGAGCGGTTTTGGCACTGCAATGGTCTGGAGCTTTGCAATTGCTAGAAACTGCCGTTTTGGATCGATGGTTTCGCCTGCGTCCGTTGGAGTCTGGGGAATCCCGTGTAGTCATTGTCACCATTGACGAGCCAGATATCTCGCGATTGGGACGCTGGCCTATGTCAGATGCCACTCTAGCTAAGCTTCTGGAAAAGCTCAAACAGCAGCAACCGAAAGCCATTGGTCTAGACCTCT
>CBDTXL010001447.1:0-1572 GCA_965364435.1 uncultured bacterium | reverse complement strand
TCGCATGCAAATGTAACCGACTTGCAACTGCACAGCATCCATAGAGGCGATCGCCCAAGATGGGTACCCCAAGTCCTCTAGAATCAGCAGCGTGAACCCTCAGTTGATGGGTACGTCCTGTTAGCGGCATAAACTTTACACGAGTGCAGTCTCCTTCTCTCGCCATAACCTGGAAGCGCGTCAAGCTGGGTGACCCTTGCTCTTCATCGACTTTCTGATAGGGGCGATTCTCAGGATCTCCCCACAATGGTAGTTCGATCGCACCTTGATCGGCTGTTACAGAACCGGAAAGTACGGCTTCATAAACCTTGTGAACCTGCCGCTCTTGAAACTGCCGACTGATTTGACGATATGTTTGTCGATCGCGAGCCAACAGGAGGATACCAGAGGTTTCCCCATCCAGGCGATGCACAGCCGCAAGAACCATACCATCAGGCAACAGATTACGCAACCGGCTGAGGACACTATCTTGGCGCTCGCTATAACGGCCAGGCACTGAAAGTAGCCCTGCGGGTTTGTTCACCGCAACCAGCCATTCGTCCTCATAAAGAATGGGTAAACAGACCTCTCCCCCAAAGGGTCTCCTCGGCGGAGAGGGGCTTGTTACTCCCCCTTCCGTTGCTCCTGATGGGGCTGGGGGGTTAGGTCTCCCCGAAAGCAGAAACCCCATCAAGGGCTGACAGCGCTCCGCACAAGCTCCATAGAATTCTCCCTGGACTTTGTCCTGATTCATGGGGGACAGTCCCCACCAAAACTCCGCCATTGCTAGGGGTTTTAGACCCTGTGTTGCCGCATAGTGGAGCAGCTTTGGGGCACAACAGTCTCCTGTTCCAGTCGGCATCGAGCCTCCTGGCATCAATTGCTGCAACGATAGAGACTGCCCTGAAAAATTAGTCAGGCTGTAGGCAGCGTGCATCTGAGACTGCAATTGACGGGACAGTGCTTTACGCTGTTGTTTCAGTTCGCGAATCCGCGCATCCGCCGCTTCAATCCTAGCTTTGAGCGGCTGCAACACAGCATTCTGCTGGCGTTTGATTTGCCGTCGCTCAATTCCCTGCCGACGACTTTCTTCGTCGAGTTGTTCGAGAGCAATAGTGAGCGCTTCTCCAATGAGCGTTTCGCAGAGTATCTGACGTTTTCGGTGTCGTTGATGTTTGCCATCTCGATGGCGATCGCTCATTTCTTGCAGCTGCTGTTCAAACTCGCGAGACAGTGTTTCGTAATGCTCCCTTGGAGGAAGTTGCTTCAGGCTAATGAGTTCCTGCTTGAGAGCCTCCAGCTCAGCTAAAGTGCGGACTTCCTCTAGGGCAACTTGGTCTCGTCCCGGAATTGGCGGTACCCAACCCTCAATGGTGCTGTGACCATTCAGAAGACCGGAGAAAGCTTTGAGTACCCGTTGTTCGCCAGCAGGCAGTTCAACCAGCAGTATTCCATACATCTTGCCCTCATAGGAATAACGCTCATTATTGGCAAGGTGTTGCATCAAACCGCTTGCGATCGCTTCTGCCATTGGGGTGCGGGGCAGTTTCAGTAGCTCACCACTTTGAGGGCAACGCCCTTCATAGTAATAGC
>CBDTXL010001446.1:0-1575 GCA_965364435.1 uncultured bacterium | reverse complement strand
AGCCACGATACTGAATTCGGTAAATCCGGTTGTTGGCTTCTTCAGTGAGCAACAGACTGCCATCAGGTAGCACTAGTAAACCAACAGGGCGTCCCCAAGTGGTTGGCCCCGATGGATTGATTAGAAAACCTGTGAGAAAGTCTTCGTAATAACCTTGAGGTCGCCCGGAGGCATTGAAGGGGACAAAGACCACTTTGTAGCCGGTGCCTTGGTTGCGGTTCCAGGAGCCACGCATCGCCACAAACGCACCATTGCGATATTTTTCAGGAAAGGTTCTTCCGTCATAAAATTGCAGTCCCAGAGCTGCCGAGTGAGCCTGGAAAAGGACATCGGGAGTCTGAGTTTTGGCTACCAGGTCGGGGCGTTTGCTTTTACCATTGGTTGCCTGACGGGGATCAATAAGATTTGGTGCCAGGTAGGCGTAGGGCCAGCCGTAGAATTTCCCCTGTTGTATGCGGGTGAAGTAATCAGGCACGAGGTCATCACCTAACCCATCCCGCTCATTGACAGTGACGTAGGGTTCACCAGTGGTGGGATGAAAGTCGAGACCGACTGGGTTGCGTAGACCAGAGGCGAAGATCTGTTTGTTGGAGCCGTCCAGGTTCATCACCTGCACAGAGGCGCGAGGCAGGGGTTCTTCATCAACGTTGGAGGCTGACCCAATTGTGACGTAGAGCTTTGTCCCATCGGGTGAGGCAACAACATTGCGTGTCCAGTGCTGGTTGTAGCCGCCCGGGGTAAGCTCAGCGATTTTTTGACCTGTGCCAGCGAGTTGCTGTTGTCCGTTGGTGTAGGGAAATCTCAGCACCTCACCTGTGTTACCGAGGAAGAAAGAGTTGCCTGCGAAGGTCATGCCAAAGGGTATATTTAACCCATTTTGTGAACTGGCAAACGTTTTTTTGACATCGGCAACGCCATCGCCGTTGGTGTCACGCAATAGGCTAATGCGGTTTTGTCTTGTCTCTGTTACCAAGACATCACCACTGGGGGTCAAGGTTAACCAGCGCGGAGCGTCCAAATCGTCTGCATAGACGTTGACCTCGAAGCCCATTGGTACCTTCAGCGTTGGGTTTTCTGGCACTTCTACGACGTTAGGTGACTTGGAGGCGCTATTGGTGGCGAAGGGTTGGGGCAAATTACCGAGAGCGATTTTGATGGGTTGGGGCGTCAGCGTCTCGGTAGGCACAACGTTTTTTGTCGCTAAGGCAGCGCTTTGCTTCTGTTTGGGTTGGGAGGCAGATTCGCCTGACGGCGCTTGCTGTGCTTCAGGTGAAGTGGGTTCTTCTATTGAGACGCGGGTCGAGCCACAGGCAGCTGCTGTAGCCAGTAGCAGCAGGAGCATCAGGAGACGCAAGGGTTTCATGGCAACAATTGATCCAAAATTGCGACTTATCTCCAGGGTAGTTGTTGAGACCGAAAGTGGTGCCTGAAGCGTTTGTACTTTTCGGAGTGCCCCACTCAGCCTCCCTATGTCCCTACGAGCGATCGCCTAAACCTACACCAGATTTCCTTCAGCCATAGCCTAAAGAAATGTTGCGTATTTTGAACTTTTAAGTTAATTTAAATTACAGATGG
>CBDTXL010001445.1:0-1577 GCA_965364435.1 uncultured bacterium | reverse complement strand
CCATCTAGACCTCCGCAAGGGTACTGCCACCATAAGCGCTAGCTTTGGTGGTCAGGGGAATTGCGGTCAGGATGTTGCGGTATTGTCGGCAAAGACTTGATATAGTCTCGCAACACCTCTGAAATAGACAATTGTTGTGATACGGCATAAGCCGATAGTTGTTCGTATTCTCTTTCATTGACCCAAAAATTAATTTTCTTCTGCCTGCTCATACTCCCCCTTCGGTATACAATTAGGAGTATACCAATCTAGGGCAAATGTTACTTACCTATCAGTACAAGCTGCGTCCAACTCCTGAACAGGCGTCCGCGATGGGAGTCTGGGGGGAGTTACTGCGTAGACATTGGAACTATGCGCTTGGTCAAAGACTGGATTGGTTGCATCGCACCCGATGTCAGGCTGACCGATGCAGTATTGTTTCTGAACCGATAGGTGATATCGCCGAAAAAGTTGACTATTATTCACAAGCATCAGATTTAAAGCAAACTAAAGAACTATTTCCTGAGTACAAAAACATCTATGCAGACTGCCAGCAGCAGAACTTAATGCGGCTGGATAAAGCTTGGAAACGATGGCTGATTCCTGACAAGAAAGGTGGTGCGCCAAAGGCGCAGCGCAAGCGCGATAAGCGTGGTGGACGCCCTCGGTTCAAGAAACGGGGTGACATTTGCTCGTTCACCTTCCCAAGGGTGAACCACCCCAAAGCAGGCGCACATCTAACGGGAAACACCTTGAAACTATCCAAGATAGGTGAGATTGAAGTTATCCTACATCGTCCAATCCCAGACGGGTTTACGATTAAACAAGCCACATTGGTTAGGAAGGTTGATGGTTGGTATGTGAGTTTTTCTCTTGAAGACAGCACTGTTCCCGAACCGTTACCTGTTGATGAAATTAAGTCTGCTGTTGGCATAGATGTAGGACTCGAAAAGTTTTTAGCAACCTCAGACGGACAAGCTGTTGAAATCCCTCAGTTTTATCGGAAGTCTCAACAGCAATTAGCCCGTCAGCAACGGCAATTGGCACGGATGGCTCATGGTTCTAAGAACCACAAACGACAAACCAACAAAGTTGCTCGTCTTCATCTTCACGTTGCTAGACAGAGAAAAGAGTTTCATTATCAAGTTGCGCATTGGCTGTGCAGCCAGTATGACTTGATAGCGTTTGAGAATCTGAACATTAGAGGTCTGGCGAGAACCCGACTCGCCAAGTCGATTCTGGATGCAGCTTGGGGAAGCTTCCTCAACATACTCACTACAGTGGCGGTAAAACGCGGTAAGTGGGCAATTGGAGATGACCCAAGAGGTACGAGTATCGAGTGTTCTGGTTGTAGTGAAAGGGTAGAGAAAACCCTTAAAGATAGAGTTCATGACTGCCCTCATTGTGGGTTAGTGATTGATCGAGACTGGAACTCTGGAATTAACATTTTGAATCGGGTGCAACGGACGCTTGGACTCACGGAAAGCTGGCTGCGGAGGATACTTGAGTACAAGTCCTATGAGGCAGCAATTCTCAATCGTGAGTTTGGGAAGCCCCTTCTATACCGCGCTTCGCGGCTCTTGAGGGGAGGATGTCAC
>CBDTXL010001444.1:0-1579 GCA_965364435.1 uncultured bacterium | reverse complement strand
TGCTGAATTGACACCCGCTTCTAGTAAGAGGTTTGTGAATGGAAACTTCCGATTTTATTGCCTTAATCCATCCCGCGATCGCAGTTGCCGTTGTCTTTCCTTTGATTGGCATGGTTGTTAACTTTGCATGGCAGACGCGCCAGCGACGCCTGCAAACTGCTGGTGAGGGCAAAAGTAAAATTCCGCCCGTTGTTGGGCGAGAACATGTTAATCTCGGTCGTTGGCTGACGGGAGGTGTGGTGGGGATTGCGTTAATTGGTCTGGCTTACCCGATTTTTGAACATATCTTGGATGAACAGGTCGGGAGCAAAAACCCTTCCCAGGTTATCTTCATTGTGTTGATGTTTGCCGCCACTATTGCTTCTTTGGTATTGCTTTATCGCGCCAAGCAGCGACACTGGCGGGGGATTTTTGCCACCCTCACTGGTATGGGTTTAGTCGTTCTCGGTTGCCAGGATGGGGTCTTTCGGCGCACCAATGAGTGGTATTGGTCTCACTACTATATTGGGATAACTGCTGCACTGCTGATGGTATTTTCGTTAGCGATCGTGGAAGATATCTACAAGGATCGGTCAAATCGCTGGCGCTACGTCCACATTATTTTGAGCTGTTTTGCCTTGCTTCTGTTTCTTGGACAAGGGATGACTGGCACAAGGGACTTACTGGAGATTCCTCTCTCGTGGCAGAAACCGTACATTTATAAGTGTGATTTTGTGAATAAGACTTGTCCCGAACCGACACCCCCAAAGCAAGGTTAAGCGAAAAAAATCGATGTACAATCCTCGAAAGCTCATGACTCCATCGTCTATTACCCCTTGGCTACAATCTTGGAAAGCCTTGCATCTGGCAAAATTGCTAGTGTTATGTCTCGTATTTTTTAGCTGGTCACTCCCTGTACATGCAGCTACCAATAGTCGGGGCAGCGCACGCTTAGAAAGCCAAGTTCTGCAAATTATCCGTGACCACCCAGAAGTGATTCTAGAATCCGTTCAGGCATACCAGCAGCAACAATATGAGCAACAGCAGCAGGCACAGCAAGCATTTTTGCAGGAGATGAAAGCCAATCCCCAAGGAATGATTGGCGAATCTCCGACAACTGGGGCTTCGGAGCAAAAAATTGTCCTGCTGGAGTTCTCAGACTTCCAATGTCCCTATTGTGCTGATATGCATCAGCGCCTAAAAGAGTTCATGGCGAATCATCAGCGTGAAGTCACGTTGGTTTACAAGCATTTCCCCCTAACGTCAATTCATTCTGAAGCCCTGCCTGCCGCTAAAGCTGCCTGGGCGGCGGGGCAACAGGGGAAGTTTTGGCAGTACCAGGATGCCTTGTTTACTCAGCAAGACAAATTGGGTGAGGAATTTTATGTTGCAACTGCCAAAACGCTGAATCTAGATATAGAGAAGTTTAATCGCGATCGCACTGGGGATGCTGCCAATAGAGCAATTCAGCAGGATATGGTAATGGCCCAGAGCCTAGGGATTGCGGGTACACCTTTCTTTGTGATGAATGGAGAGGCTTTCTCTGGTGCTGTGCCGTTGTCTGAGATGGAAGATGTCTTAGCGCGTGTCGCCCAGTTAT
>CBDTXL010001443.1:0-1579 GCA_965364435.1 uncultured bacterium | reverse complement strand
GAGCGATCGCTGCACTATCACACACTACCAATCGATCAAAACTGTAAGCACTGACCTCAGGGCTGACTAAAGCTGGAGTACTCTCTTCACGGGGAGAAGGCAACATTTTTGGAATCTGACCATTAACTTGGTTCCAACGATTAAGCCACTCTTGAAATTGATTTTGTGGAAATAAAAAGCTTTGAGAGATTTCCGCTTGGAGTTTGGTTGGTCGAGTCCCTAAATAAATCGACAACATTCCCAGAAGTACACTAACTACAAATATGGGAAATGAATCAAATGCAAGGCTTGTAATAATTCCTATTGCAAGGAGCAATCCTCCTATTATTTTTAGGTTTTTGGCATTATTCTGACGCTGCTGGTAGTTGAGTTCACTAGATTGGCTAGCTCGATAAAAGCGAGCTATGAATATTATATTAACAATTATCGCTATAATGATAAAAGAGAAATTACCAATGATTCCGACTAGGAATCCGCCGAAAAATAAAATTGCCCAAACATTCCAAAATAAATATAAAAATAAGGAATTTACTAGTCCACGCCGTTTTTGACGTTTATCTAATAAATAAAGAAGTTGCTTCGGTGTAAAATACAGCGTGTTGTTGGCAGAAATATCAGCGATCGCCTTGGCAAAGAACGGGTCAGTTATCTTGATCTTGCCCATGCTAGTGGGTTCAAAGGCGAACGGATGATTGCAGTTTTTGCACCGGCCTTGATTACCAGTCCGGTCTCGCAGCTTATTATCAGTACCGCATTGAATACATTTCATACCAAGCTTCCACCTATTTGTTTTAATTAAATACTTGATTCTCTAACAAAATACTGTAGTCTTCTCGTTTGCGGATTAGACGATGTTTGTCAGCGTCGAGTAATACCTCTGCGGGACGGGGGCGATGTAAGAAGTGAGAAGACATAGCATAGCCGTATGCTCCCACATCCAAAATTGCAATGATGTCTCTAATTTCCAGGGCTGGCAATTGGCAATTTCGCCCTAAATAATCCCGTGAATAGGTGGTGTTACCACAAACATCGGTAGGATGTAAAGGCACATCACCATTCGCCCCCACCCAGGTAACAATTTCTCGATAGCCGCCATGCACCGATGGGACTGAAAGATTGGCAACAGTGGTATCAACTCCCAGAATTTGTTTCTCGTCTTGCCACTTTACCGAGACAACCTGAGCAAGTAGGGTAGCACATCCCGCGATCGCTGCCCGTCCCGGTTCAATCACCAAGTTGATATCCCGTCCCAACCGGCTGAGTCGCTGTGTTAACTCAACTCCAAACATTTCCCAGTCAAAAGCTGCACCATCATGGTGATAGGAATAGCCAAAACCACCCCCAAAATCCAGGTATTCCCAGTCAGGTAATTGTTGCGCCGTGGCGAGAACAGTGTCTATCACCTGGGTAAAGGCTTTCGTGGCATTCGTTCCAGTACCGCGATAGAAATGCAACCCACTCAGCTTTAAACCAGCTTGTCCTGTGAGAGCGATCGCTTCTGGAAATTCTTCTGGACGCACCCCAATTCGACTATCTCCTGTTAGTTCTGGCAAATTCAGCCGTAATCCCAAGCGGGGCG
>CBDTXL010001442.1:0-1583 GCA_965364435.1 uncultured bacterium | reverse complement strand
AATATTCTAATCAAGCGATGGGCGATCGCATCGAGCAGTGGTTCCAAGATATTTTAAACGGGCGTCGTAGTCCATCATACGTTTAACCTCCTGACTCCTGTATTCTGACTTCTGACTACTTCCCTCACCTACGGTTAATTACGCCCACCTAAGCCGCGAGGGGCTACGGCTTCAACCGGAGCGTAGCGGAGGTAAGCTGTAGGGGGATAGCGGGAAATATGAGGGCTAAACGCCCGAAATATTTCCAATCACTTCCCCACATAGTGGTACAATGTTAGCCATGAAACAAGTACTCACGATAGTTGTAAAGCTCCAACCCTCTCCTGCACAGGTTGCCAAATTAGAGGCAACCCTTCAGGCGTTTGCGGATGCTTGCAACTACGTGAACGAACATACAGATCCTAAGCTGACCAACAAAATTGCTATCCAATCTCTGGTCTACCAAACCATCAAGGGAAAATTCAACTTGGTGGCAAACATGGCAGTCAGAGCTTGTGCAAGGGTTGCCGCTAACCGGAAAGTTGCCTCTTCAAAGGGTAAGCCTGTTAAAGGGTTTGCTCCAAGCAGCATGGATTGTGATAAGGACTTGTTTCGGTTCAGGGAACAAGACTGGACAGTGAGCCTTGCAACCATTCACGGCAGAGAGCGCATTGAGCTTCATGTTGGGAACTACCAAAAGGGGAAACTCAAAGGGACTAACCCAACTTCAGCCCAGTTGTGCAAACACCGGGATTGTCAATACTACCTGCATATTCAAGTTAAGGATGAAGCCCCCGACTCAACAGACACCAACAAGACTCTTGGTATCGACTTGGGACGCCGCGACATCGCGGTAACATCCGAGGGCGAGAAGTGGGATGGTACAGGTATTCAGCAAGTCAGAGATAAGTTTTCCAGAGTTAGAACGTCTCTCCAGAAGAAAGCCCCGAAAGGCACGAGGACAACTCGGCGTAGGTGTCGAGAAATCCTGAAACGGCTGTCAGGGAGAGAGAGGCGTTATCAACAATGGCTCAATCACAACATTTCCAAGTCGGTAGTCAGACGAGCGGTTGAGTTAAGTGCCTCAATTGCTATAGAAGACCTTACAGGGATTCGGGAAAGAACCAACCAGCAGCCGAGAAACAAGACGGAACGTAGACGCTCCAACAGTTGGGCTTTTTATCAACTGCGAATGTTCATTGAATACAAGGCTCTTGGTGCTGGGGTCATGGTTATCCCTATTTCTCCTGCTTACACCTCCCAAATGTGTCACAACTGCCTGCATATTCACCCCGTCAAGGGAAAGTATTACCGTAGTGGCAAGACTTTCAGGTGTGGACATTGTGGCTGGCATGGGGATGCCGATTTCAATGGAGCCAATAATATTGCACTTGTTGGGCTGTCTATAAACCAGCCTGGAGGCACGGGGTTATCGTGCAAGCTAAACCGAACTATTGAGTATGTTCAGCTTAGCTTGTAAGGGCGACTTCAGGGCTACTGAAAACCCAGACCTCAGAGCTTAGCAGGTCTGGGTAGTTTATTTACTTCCCATGCAGAACTAATTGTGGACAACCTCTACTGGCTAGATCAGATCCAACCCTCAG
>CBDTXL010001441.1:0-1584 GCA_965364435.1 uncultured bacterium | reverse complement strand
TTTATTCTCTGACCAGAGTAACAAAAGAGGGTTAGTTTCAAGCTGGCTGCTGACTACGAGTAGCTACCTCTTGTCTAGAGTCGGGTAAAGGTGGACGAACGCACAGATACAACAGAGGACCAATCAGAGGTAACAGCGCCACAGTCCAAAACAGCTGGGAATTTTTCAGACCTCGCCGTGCCATATCATCTCCTAAAAGCGCTGGGAACAATAGGCACAGTAGGCAAAAATCCAGGCTCATCACATGAATGAAGCGCGACGTTTGCCACTGCTGAATAAAATCTCCCCAATCGCCTTTAAGTAACCCAAAACCTAACAGACCCAGTGTACCTAAAGTAAGTACCAAGCCAAACCAGCGGGAATCTAGCAACTTCAGGAAGATGCCCTTGGAGCCAGTAAACTCTTGATTCGGTTGGCGTAGCGCCAGATAAGGCAATAAAGCAAAGGCTCCCACTCCAAAAGATGCTGTAGCAAAGAGCCATGCCGGGAGTTTTTGCTGCCTGCCATCAATAAACATCAAGCCACTATAGATTAGCGGCCAAATGCCCATGATGTTGAATAGGGCAATGATCAACGGGTTGATGCCTTCCCACTTGTTCGTGGAAAGGTTTTTAATCAGTTCTATTGTGTCGGGTTGGTCGGGAGGGGCAAGGAGAAACGCATAACCGAGAACGCTGACCCACAGTAACCAAAATCCCAGTTTTCTGCTCATAAGGAAAGTATAGGTGAGACACCATGTGCGATCTGCGCTGACTCTTTCAGAGTCGCTTCGCTAACGCAGCAGCGCTTCGCTATCGCGCACAACGAAACAAGGCAAACCTATTCTCAGGTTAGACGCTCTGTGCGATCGCTGTGTAGAAGTAGGGCATAGTTGGAGCGATGTGGGAGGAAAAAATACCCTGGCGATTGAAAGATACTGTTGGCGAATTCCTTGCAACCTAACCCCCCAACGCCCTTCCCTTGGAGGCTATCCCTTATACGCATCTTTCTTTCCTAAGTTCAACAAGCTTTACAGCCCGGAGAATTCTTTCCTTTGAGAGTGAGGTTAGGATGGGAGTTAAATAGCTCAAATCTAGCCTATCCACCGTGAATTGAACGAGCGTATGACCCTCATTCCGAAAACCACAGCCCACTTGTATGAAACAGATTTTGTGGCATGGACAGAGCAGACCGCGCAACTCATTCGTGCCGGACAGTTTGGGCAGGTGGATTGGGACGCTGTGATTGAGGAGATTGAAAGCTTGGGACGCTCAGATAGGCGGGAGTTGAAGAGCCGTTTGGAGATGTTATTACAGCATTTGCTCAAGTGGCAATATCAGTCTAATTTACGGAGCGGCTCCTGGCGAAACACAATTGATGAGCAACGCAACAGGATTGAAGATTTGCTTCAAGAGAGTCCCAGCCTCAAGTCGTATCCAGAAGAAGTTTTAGCTGAGTGCTACAAACGGGGACGCTTTTGGGCCAGTAATGAAACGGAACTGCCCTTGGATACGTTTCCAGCCGAGTGTCCTTATACCATCACCCAAGTTCTCGACACCGAATTCTTGCCAGATGCTACTGATTCGTAGTGCGATCGCTAATTTC
>CBDTXL010001440.1:0-1587 GCA_965364435.1 uncultured bacterium | reverse complement strand
GCTGACATCCCAGGAGTAACCCGTGATTCATACCCTTGGATGCTCTGAGGGTCAAAGACAACTTTGACGGGGATGCGTTGCACAACTTTGGTGAAGTTGCCGGTAGCGTTATCGGGAGGCAGTAGGGCAAACTGGGCACCTGAGGCTGGTGAAATACTATCAACACGACCAACAAAGGGGTGATTTGGGAAGGCATCTAGTTTAATTTCGACCTCTTGCCCTGGCTTGATGTCTTTGAGCTGGGTTTCTTTGAAGTTGGCTGTTACCCAGTAGTCGCTCTCCACGATCGCCATTAAGGGGCTTCCTGGTTGCACTCGTTGTCCGACTTCTACGGTTTTGCGACCGATTCGTCCACTACTGGGAGCAACAATGTTAGTGTAAGACAGCTGTAGCTGGGCATCTTTGAGAGACGCTTCCGCTTGTGCGATCGCGGCTCTAGCCGCATCGTACTCAGCGCGATTCACCTCTGTTTGTTCACCACCAGCAGTAGCCTGTTGCAACCCGCCCTTGGATGCGGCGAGTTTGGCTTGGGCAGTGGCGACACCTTGTTGAGCCTGTGCAAGTTGGGACTGGGCTCTAGCTACACCTTGTTGGGCTTGAGCTAATCTAGCTTGGGCTTGTTGAACTCCCTGCTGGGCGGCAGTCTTTTGAGCACGGGCAACGTCATAGGCTGCCTTGGCAGTGTCGAGCGAGGCGCGGGGAATAGCACCTTGCTGATAAAGGCTTTCGTAGCGGTTGTAATCGGTTTGTGCTTTCTGTAAATTCGCATCCGCCTCGGCGACTGCCGCTAAAGCGGCTGGAATTCCCGCTTGAGCCTCGGCGACTGCCGCTTGAGCGGCTGGAATCCCTGCTTGAGCCTCGGCAACTGCTGCTTTAGCAGAGTCGATGTTGGCGGCTGCTGCCGTAACATCTCCCTGAGCCTGAGCTGTCTTAGCAGAAGTCGTTTCTGACGCCAGAGAAATACTCGACTGCGCTGCGTTAGCCTTACGCTTAGCCGCTTCCAGTGCTGCCTGAGCTTGTAGCGCTTTTACCTGAAGGACCCTGGGGTCAAGCTTCACAAGCAGCTGTCCCTTTTGCACCAATTGGTTATCATTCACCTCGATTTCGGAGACTGTGCCATTAATCCGGGTACTGACTTGGTGAATGTGACCCGCAACGGTGGCGTTGTCTGTCTCCTCATGGGTGGATGCGTAACTCCAATACTGATAGCCAAAAACACTAGCCGCAATTGCCCCGGCACCGGCGATCGCAAAAATCAGAGGCTTCCGATTCTTCTTCTTGGGCGTGGGTTCAGGAGCAGGCGGTGTCGCTTTCTCCAGGTCATGCTCGACCTCTGGCACTTCCACCTTAGACTCCGGAGTCCGGACTACCAACTCAGGATTCACGGGTGCAGCTTGCACCTGATCGGTAGCTGAAAGCTCAGTTGGCGAGAGAGGTTTTTCCTCTAGCGCTACTGCTCCCCGTCCGTTTAAAGAGCCATTGTTTGAGCGTTCCATAGTTCTTATCCCTTTGAGTTAGTAGGTTGGAAGATTTTCGCTAGCCTCGTGAATTTGATAAGCCGTAATTTATTTCGTATGCGAACTATTT
>CBDTXL010001439.1:0-1587 GCA_965364435.1 uncultured bacterium | reverse complement strand
CCGATTACCCATTACCGATTACCCATTACCCATTACCCATTACCCATTACCCATTCCTAACTGAGGGGTTATTTCTACCGCGCTGCACTAGGTATGAGTATCCCTGACATGCGCCGAGAAAAGAAATCCCCCTGCCGTTTAGGCAAGGGGAGTATCAAGAGAGCAAACTCACTTTGGCAAGAGAGACTTTATTTAGAGAACGTTGGATTTTTCCACTGTAGACTCAACGTTTTGGGACACCTTACCGTTTTTGTGGTTAGTATGACCATTGCCATTACGGGGCTGAATAACTCCATATCCGCCATGGTTACGTTCGTAAATCACGTTGATCTCATCAGTTTTGGCATTCCGGAACATATAAAAATCGTGATCTACCAGTTGCAGCTGTTCTAATGCCTCCTCTATCGTCATGGGTGGCATGGCGAAATACTTCATCCGCACGACTTCGCTGGGTAGTTCAGGAGTGCGATCGCCAATCAGATCGGGTGCAACGGGCACGGCATCGACCAGAACGCCCGTCTTCGGCTGATCGTGGGTTTTCTTATGTTGAACCTTCTCCTTATATTTCCGCAGTTGGCGATGAATCTTATCAGCGACCAGATCGATGCTCGCGTACAAGTCTTCGCTGCCCTCTTGGGCACGAATTACTGTTCCGTTTGCATAAATCGTCACTTCAGCAGTCTGCTTAGAATTTATCCGAGGGTTGCGAGCCACTGATAAATGTACATCCACCTCGGTTGTCATGTTCTGAAAGTGACTCACCGCCTTTTCAATTTTTTGATGTACATATTCGCGGATCGCATCAGTTATTTCGATGTTTTTTCCCTGGATCACAAGCTTCATACTGAATACTCCATCCTATACTGTGTGAATCGTAAAGAGCCTCTGGGGCTGTAATACTGCTCTTGGAGGATACTTTCACGGTAGCACTTTGTATTCTGGTGAACATAACCCCTTGACTTCTCTTCAGATTCCTTTGCATTCTTTGACATTAGGCAATGGGTTGGAAGATTGGGGGGTTGGGAGGTTGGAAGGTTCAGGGGAGTGGAAAGTGCGGCGTCAATGCTTGCTAGATAATCAGGGGCTAGTGCCTTATTCCGTGGCTTGGGAGCAACAGCGATCGCTTGTGGCCCAACGCATCAAAGATGCCAGTCTCAATGATGTCCTTCTGTTGTTAGAGCATCCGCCGGTGTACACCCTTGGTCAGGGAGCGAGTCTTGAGTTTCTCAAGTTCGACCCCACTCACGATCAGTGGGAGGTTCACCGGGTGGAACGTGGCGGTGAAGTGACGTACCATTGCCCCGGTCAGCTGGTGGGCTACCCGATTCTGAATCTGCGCTATTACCAGCAAGACTTGCACTGGTATCTACGACAGTTGGAGGAGGTCTTGATTCAGCTGTTGGGCGTCTACGGACTCAAGGGCGATCGCGTGTCCGGGATGACTGGTGTCTGGCTAGAGGGACGCAAAGTTGCGGCAATTGGCATCAAAGTGTCGCGCTGGATTACGATGCATGGCTTTGCCTTGAATGTTTGTCCTGACCTTACCGGCTTTGAGCGCATTGTGCCCTGTGGCATTGCTGATAAACC
>CBDTXL010001438.1:0-1587 GCA_965364435.1 uncultured bacterium | reverse complement strand
TGTCCTATGAATAAAGGAATTGAGAGCAAGTAAATCAACAATCTTATTCTTTTGAAAGTGAGGGATAAGTGTGCCTTACCCCTTCACCTTCGCAAGATTTTTTTGGCTATAGCAAAAATAATTTATCTGCTGCTTTTAGTCAAGCAGTTTTTTTATTCATTACCAGCATCCTATAAGTAGATCTCAACTCCCAATAACCTTTGGGGTCAAGACTACAAGCCTATGTGATTAAATAAATAATATCCTTTCTGCCTCAGTGGCAAAAAGATCAGCCGGCTACATGCTTTAATAAAGTCAATGCTTCGTTGATTTGATTATTGTACGATGACAATACATGTTTTGTAGTCCGGCTGAAAGAGTTAAATCATTGTTCAGGTAATGAATAGCTTAATAATATATTTCATGTTCTACTGCACTACAGCAGTCTCGTAAGGCTTACCGCTGAGCCACACGTAGCGTATGCGACTAAGCAGTTTTCTTGCCACTTTTACTATTGCTGCCTTCCCATTCTTTCCGCGTTTTATTTGTTCGTTATAATATAGTGCTAAGGCTGGGTCGTTTCTTTTTGCTGCCCATGCACATTCTATCAGATCGCTTCTTAGCTGGCGGTGTTTACGTACCGTTATACGGCCTTTCATTTCTTTCTCTCCGCTGCTGTGCTCCATAGGCATAAGGCCTATAAAGCTGTTGAGGTGATAGAAGTTTTGAAACCTGTTCATATCGCCTATCTCCGTTAGCAGTGCTGCTGCCGTAAGTGGACCTATACCGGTGATGGTGCGCAGCAGGTAGTAGCACTCTTTATATTTTTTGCTGCGCATCAGCCTGCGTATATCGTTGCTAATACTTAAAAGTTCTTTTCTCAGCATCACCACTTCACGCACCTGGTAATCTAGTGTGATGCGGTTGCTTATATGCTCAAAGTTGAGCTGCTGCAACCATGCTATAAAGTTGTGGCTCCAATGCGGGTTATCAAAGTGTGGTGGTATAGTCACGCCACAATAATCAAGAAATCCTTTCACCCTGTTCTTGCAGCGAACCAGGTCTCTCCACAGCCGCTTGCGGTGACGCATCAGGTTGCGATCTGCTTCCTGGTCGCACAGGGGAACATAAATACTCTTGAGCTGTCCTGCACTTAACGCCTGGCCGATGCTACGTGCATCGCGTACGTCATTCTTATATACTTCGTCTTTATGCGTGCAGGGTATGTCTGCGGGGTTAACCACCAGGCATTCTATATTCATTTCGGCAAATGCTCTTTGTATCCAGTATCCAAACTTTCCGCTTTCGTAAGCACAACGATAATTACCTCCGGGAAAATTGCTCGTTAAAAAAGAATGCAAAGCTTTAGGAGACGGCGGCTGATGGATATTACGAACATACGTGCCATCAAGAAAAACAGCAGCATTCCAACTGCGCTTATGAACATCCAATCCAACATCTACAGTGTGATAACTAAAGTTTGTTTTTACCTTTGTCATGGCGTTTAGATTTAGGTGAACAAATACTGTTTTTGTAGCCAAAGTTAATTTGGACTACTGCCTTCTCTAAACGCCTTTTTTATTACATAGAGGCTTTATAAAATTGTGG
>CBDTXL010001437.1:0-1589 GCA_965364435.1 uncultured bacterium | reverse complement strand
CCTGTGGGTACGTTGTCCTCTTTTTCCAGGTCTTCCCGTTCCAAAATGTCTTCTTCCTCATACTGAGTTACACTGTCCTCGACAGCCGCCTCCTCAATATCTTCCGGAGGAACAGGCTTATCCAGACCGTTGATAATCGCTCCCAACAGCGGCAGCTCATCTTCAGTTAACTGTTCAAGAGCCTCAGCTAATATACTTCCTTTGCTGTATCCCGGTCGAGTGACGACTACCATACCATCGGTTAGGGGTTGGAGTAACAGGGCGTCATTGCAACGCGACAGAGAGGGAGTGTCTAAAACGACAAAATCAAAGCGACCACGAGCATCTTCAAAGAACTGCTTTAGTTCGCTCGATTCAATAATAGCGGCGGCTTGTCGCTGCGGTCCCGGACTAGGCACAATGTACAGATTCTCAATGTCTGGGACTAACCGAATACATGCATTCTTGGAACTGTAGTAACGTAGGGGTTCAATATTGGCGCGGGGGTCAGGCATTACTTTGAGGGTTTTGGCAAGCGATGGCGATCGCAAATCAGCTTCCACCAAAAGTGTGCGCTTACCAGCTTGCGCCGCCGCTATAGCGAGGTTATAAGCACTCACCGTCTTACCCTCTCCCTCGACCGTACTGGTCAGCAAGACAACCTTCAACGATTTATTTTCCAAAAGACGAAGACTGCTGCGGAACCGCTCATAGAACTCCAAATAAGAAGAATTTGGCTGCACCAAAATTGCCGTCTCACCCTGGTCTGGAGTAGGAATAACTACGAAAGGCAGTTCGGCTAGGAGCGGCACATCTTGTGTGATGAGCGCTTGCCGCAACTCTTCAGGCGTGTAGAGCTTGTTATCCAGGGTTGACATCAAGAAGATCAATCCCCCACCCACCAACAAACCGACAAACATACCCCCTCCCAACACCATTAGGGGATTCCCTGCTTTCCCGCCCACTGCTTCGGCTCTTTCTGGCTCCTGAGCAATCCTGATACTGCTCACCGTCTCAGCCTCTGCTGCCTTGGCATCTGCTAACGACGCCTGCAACTTGGCGTAAAATGTCTTTTGCAGCTCAAACTGCTGTTGGAGCCGCGCTTGCTCCAGCTGTTTGTCTGGGAGCTTTAGGTACTGCGTCCTGAGTTCTTGCTCTACCTTCTTGGTAGCTTCGAGTTGCTGTTTGAGGGTGTCTCGCTGCGTTTGTAAACTTACCAGCTGGTTCGCTAGTTGTTGCCGTGTTGGGTCAAGGGTGCTGTCTGCGCGGATTTTAGTGGGCGTTAACGCTTCCCCCAAGCCTCTCCCACCAATTACCTCAGCGGCTCGCTCTTGGAGCATTTTCTCGTAGGTTTGTTGATCTCTGAGCAACTTTTCCAAGTTCGGGTGTGCATCCCGATAACCCTGGCTCCTGAGAAGGTTTACCTGCATTTCAGCGCTCATAATCTGCGATCGCAGGTTGGCGATAATCGGGTCAGCACTGAGGGCAGAATTGGTATAAGCTTCGTCAGCCGTCAAACCCAGTCTGTTTTCCAGGCTCTGGATTTCAGTCTCAATACCGCCTAGCGTTAGCTGAATCTGCCGTTGCTGTTGTTGGCTACCAGTAATCGC
>CBDTXL010001436.1:0-1589 GCA_965364435.1 uncultured bacterium | reverse complement strand
GTTTTGTTCTGGCGCTGTATCTCCCACTTTCACGACAAAGATTTCCCAACGGTTCCCATCTGGATCGGTTACCCAAACTTTGTCTTGTAGCGCATAGCAGCAGTTAGTATCTTTCTCCTCAAACAGTGTTAGTCCTGCGTCTTTAAAGCGCTTGATCGCTTCCTGTACATCGTTTGAACTGTCAACCTGCACCCCCAAATGGGACAAGGCACCACCCGGTTGTACATCGAGAGCGAGATTGAGTGTGAGGTTGAGGGGTGGGTTGGCAAGATCAAACTTGGCGTAGTCAAGCTTATGTTTCACGGGAGCAACACCAAACATTGCCTGATAAAAGGCAACAGACTTTTCGATGTGGGTAACATTGAGGGCGACATGGGTTTTCAGAACTGTCATAATGAATCTCCTTGGTGAAAAATCGTATAGGTCGTATCGGAGCAGAATTTTGTTCTCTATTACCTGAAAGAACTGGCACAACGGGGGTCACGTAACGTTGCCTTTTCGGGTTCTCGTGGAAACCACATCGCTGTGCGTTTACACACCTCCACCAGCATCAGCATTACCGGCACTTCGATTAAGACACCGACTACCGTGGCAAGTGCTGCACCAGAGTTTAAGCCAAAGAGCATGACAGCTGTGGCAATGGCAACTTCAAAATGATTACTCGCCCCAATCAGTGCCGCTGGTGCCGCATCCTCATAGGTAAGGTTCAGCTTCAACGCGGCGACGTAACCAATCAAGAAAATAAAGTTGGTTTGGATAAACAACGGCACCGCAATCAAGAGAATGTGCAGCGGATTGTTGACAATGAGTTCTCCTTTGAAGGCAAACAGCAACACCAGGGTAATGAGGAGGGCTGTAATGGCGATCGGACTGAGATACTTGAGAAACTTCCTCTCAAACCACTGTTTCCCCTTGTGTTTGAGAATCCAATAACGGCTATACATCCCTGCCGCTAGCGGCAAACCTACATAAATTAGCACCGATAACACAATCGTCTGCCAGGGTACTGCTAAGTCATTCGCTGCTAGTAACCACCTCCCTAGCGGTGCATACAGAAACAGCATCGTTAGCGAGTTCACTGCCACCATGACTAAGGTGTGTCCCTGATTGCTGTAGGAAAGATACCCCCACATCAGCACCATCGCCGTACAAGGAGCAATCCCTAATAAAATTGCACCAGCGATGTAGGAGTTTACCAGTGTTACTTGAGTGCCGCCAATCAACTCCGTCCCTGTAATCAGGGGGCGAAACAGCCAACCCAGGAAGAACTGAGCAAACACCACCATTGTGAATGGCTTGATTAACCAGTTCACCACCAAGGTCAGGAGGACGGGTTTGGGTGCCCTGAGTGCATTTGTCGCCTGGGTGAAGTCAATCTTCACCATGATTGGATACATCATGAAAAACAGGCAAATGGCGATCGGAATCGACACTTGATAAATGCTCATAGCATCGAGAGCAACAGCGACGCCGGGAAATAATCTGCCCAGTGCGATGCCAACCAGAATGCACAGGAACACCCATACGGTCAGATATTTTTCAAAAAAACTGAGACTAGCACCAGCTTGAGGAGGTGATGCAGTTGCCTT
>CBDTXL010001435.1:0-1591 GCA_965364435.1 uncultured bacterium | reverse complement strand
ACCATGAAACTTGTTTCCGTCAATGTAGGACTTCCCCAGGAAGTGATTTGGAAGGGCAAAACAGTGACGACTGGGATTTTTAAGGAGCCAGTTGAGGAGCGGGTTAAGGTGCGTTTTTTAAATCTAGATGGGGATAGACAAGCCGATCTGAGCGTACATGGTGGATTGGATAAAGCGATCTATGTCTATCCGGTTGAGCATTATGAATACTGGGGCGGTGAGTTACCTGAAATGGAACTGCCTTGGGGGATGTTTGGCGAAAATTTGACGACTGTTGGGTTGCTGGAGGATAGCGTGAATATAGGCGATCGCTTCCGTATTGGGACAGCAGAAGTGATGGTGACGCAACCCCGAATGCCTTGCTACAAGTTAGGAATTAAATTTGGACGAGCCAACATGGTCAAGCAATTTATCGATAGCCGTCTGACTGGTTTCTACTTTTCAGTGCTGCAAGAGGGTGAGGTTGGAGTTGGGGATGCGATGGAGTTAATCAGTCGAGACGAAAACAATGTCACCGTTGCTGACATCACCCGATTATATGTGCGTCAAAGGGACGATTTACAAATGTTGCACCGTGCCGTGCAGGTTAAGGCTTTACCTGACGGTTGGCGAGACTATTTTCAACAGCAGATTAATAAGCTTAACCACTAAGAATAATTAAGAGAAGCGATCGCCAGCAATTTTCCGAGGTTTGCCCTATGACTGACCCAAAAGCTGCTAAATTCATTTTCCAACAAGGAGTGCGCTGTTTAGAGTCACGAGACTTTGAAGCCGCGATCGCACTTTTCGATGATGCGGTTAAACTTATTCCTGATGATGCTGATGCCTGGACTTGTCGAGCGCTGGCGCTAGGGCATTTGAAGCGCTACGCCGAGTCAATTGAGAGCTTTGAGCGAGCGGTTGAGTTAAAACCGGATGATGTGCGGATCTGGTTAAACCGAGGGATTGCCCTGTCTGAGTGGGGACAATATGAAAAAGCGATCGCTTCTTTTGACAGAGTATTGGCAATTGAACCCAAACATTACGAAGCCAGAAGCAGCCGTGGTGATGCCTTGGTAAGTTTGGGCCGCAATCAAGACGCGATCGCTGACTATGACAAAGCACTGAAAATTAACCCAGATTACTATAAAGCTTGGAGTAATCGAGCTAATGCACAGCTGAACTTAGGCCACATTAGACGAGCGCTTGCCTGTTATGACAAAGCCCTAGAAATTCAGCCGGATGACCCGGAAGTTTGGTACAACCGGGGCTGTGCCTTGATGACAGCTGGTCGTATTGAGGACGCGATCGCAAGTTACGACAAAGCGATAGAAATTAACCCAAAACATGTGGCTTCTTGGCTGAATCGGGGAAACTTGATATCAAAACAGGGCAATCAAAAAGAGGCACTTTCCTGCTTTGACAAAGTAATAGAATTTCAGCCGAATGAATCTCATGCTTGGAATAATCGGGGGCTAGTCTTGCGGCGTTTGGGGCGTTGGAAAGAAGCCGTAGCCAGCTATGACCAAGCCGTGAAATATATGCCAGGAAACTATGAAGCTTGGGACAATCGGGGTTATGCCTTGGTATTGTTAGGGCGGTATAAAGAAGC
>CBDTXL010001434.1:0-1591 GCA_965364435.1 uncultured bacterium | reverse complement strand
CTTGGAGTCCCTGACTCTCGCTGGCTACCAGCGAGTTGAAGAACAGGAATATTGGATATATGAATGGCAGCTAGATTCAGCAGAGAGCGTATAGTGTGGCTAATCAACCGGACATGATATAGCAACCGCCAGGGCGGTTAAGACACTAGGTGCAGAACATGCTCCATCGCATCGCGTAGACGCTCGAACTGGTCGAGTTGCTTGGCGTACCGGCTTTTGAGCCAAGCCAGCCGAATTCAGACCATCGGTGATGGTTATAAGTCAGCCTTATGAGTCTGTTCAGGAAAGCTGTTGTTAAGAAACTTTACAAAAGTTAAACATTCCGACTATTGTAAATACATCATCTTCTTTCAACTTGATCTACCCCATTGGACAAGGTTCCTTCTCTGATGGTATGCCTCTGGGCATCTCTGGAACATTCAACTTCATGTTCGTGTTCCAAGCCGAACACAACATCCTGATGCACCCCTTCCACAAGGTCGTGTAATCGGAACCTGGGCAGATGTGTTGAACCGCGCCAACCTGGGTATGGAAGTGATGCACGAGCGTAATGCTCACAACTTCCCCCTCGACTTGGCCGCTGGTGTTGCTGCTCCGGTTGCTCTGACTGCTCCCGTCATCAATGGCTAATTCCTAAGAATCACGCTTGCATAAAAAGCGCCCCCCTTTTCAGGAGAGCGCTTTTTTGTTTATAGCAACCGCCAAGGCAGTTAGGACGTTATTAATCGCTGAAACCCTTGATTTGACGATTTTCTTCCCCTAACCTCGACGCCCGACGCCCGACGCCCGACGCCCTAGCGATAACAATGCAACGGCTGACCCTGTTACTGGATGAGTTGCTGATACCGTTGCCCAACGGTGTCAAAGCACGCTTGAACTGAGTCTGGTAAAGTAGAAACATTCATTTTGCAAGCAAAAAGGATAAAACATTGTTAAGCGAATACCATAGAAAAAAGTTACTGCATCACTTTCGCTGTTTGGATGCTGATAATTCAGGCTCCATTGGAAAGGAAGATGCTGAGATTTTTGCGGCTCGGTTCGCTGCGCTCCGTAACGCCGAGCCAGGTTCAGAGATTCACAAAGATTTATTGTCTAAGTGGCTATATGTTTGGGAGAATTTTTGGTCTAAAGCGGATTCGGATGGAGATGGTAAGGTAACACTGGAAGAGTTTTGTCAGGGGATAGAGAAAGGGGTCTCAAATCCAGATTACAAAGACCCTTTAATAGAGACTTTGTTTGACTTTGTTGATTTAGATAGTGATGGTCATATATCGCAAGAAGAGCATCGTCTCTTCTTCAGCGTGTTTGAGCTAGATGCTGAGGAATCAGCTCTTGTCTTCTCCAAGCTTGATATCAATCAGGATGGTATCCTTTCTAAAAAAGAGTTTGTTTCTGCTAAGAGGGCATTCTTAACTGAAAAGGAACCGGGTGCTGTAGGCAACTGGTTTTGGGGTTCTGTGGAGTAAAGCTCTGTTATAAAAGCAAAATTCAGATAGCTCCATTAACAGAGCTGAGGGAAGCGACATGAGCTGAGCTTTGGCTCGATTGGCGCTACCATAAAGACATGAGTAAACCTCTGATACAAGGCTAG
>CBDTXL010001433.1:0-1592 GCA_965364435.1 uncultured bacterium | reverse complement strand
TAGTCAAAACTATGGGGGTAGGTCTTTTACCTACCCTTCTTTTATTGGGAATTTAACTGATTTCTCGCTTCCCAAGTACAGAAAGCACTATAATCTTCCTCTACCTGGGCAGAGTAGTCTCTGGCATAGTCGAGCAAAGCACTACGCCAATGGTAGTCTGTAGCATATTGAATTAGATCGTCAGCGATCGCGGAACCCTGCCGTCCACCACTGCGTAACTGATCCCATGCAGTTATCTTCCCCATTGCCTTCATTACCTTCTCCAAGCGACGCAACTTCCCCTCCCACAAGTTCAGGCTTACCTTGTCTTGGAGTGGCTGCAACTCCCGCAATACATAAGATTCACCCTCTAGCCTCACTGTTGCAAGCATTGCTGGTGGTATTCCTTGCATCCTCTGTTGGATTGCTACTACTCGCGCTGCTTCGCTATCCCACTGAGGTTGAGGCTGCTTTAAGTAGGGCGTAAGAGAAGATTTGCGGGATTGCTTGAGATCTAACAGATAATTTTGGTTAGGAGAGCCTTTGCCTTCAATCAGCAACACATAACGCGCCACCCCCAAACTCCCCGTACCAGCTATCCGTCCAGCCACATCCAACAGCTTGAAAAAGCCGGGTTTTGGCTGTGTAGCTGCCCAATCTTTCATCAAAACTTTGATTGCCGAGCGCTGTGCTTCTGTAACAGGACGAAAGCGTTTGTTGTCTAGGAGCAAGCGTCGTTTGCCTTTCTTTTCTTCCGTGCGCTGATTCAGGAAATCTTTACGACGCCGTTCCTTTAAACTCTCTAATAGATCTTTAACCATGCCCTCAGCCGTTTCTGTCTCTACACTCTGGGCTTTCCCCTTAGCCAAGGCGTCGGTGTAGGCATCCAGAAAAGAATTACACAGGCACAGTGATTCTGATTCATTCAGTTCCAGGATGTGGGCACCGACGAGAACACTCGTAACAAACCGCGCCAAATCCCAGGTACAAGGAGCGAGAGCGGCTTCATCGAAATCATTAATATCAAAGTAAACCAGTCGGTTATCGCCCTTGTAACTGCCAAAGTTTTCCAGGTGTAAATCGCCACAAATCCAAACAGGAGGTGCTTCATTCAGGGAGGAATCAACAGGCCAGTCTTCGTAAAATAAGTGACAGGTGCCACGAAAGAATGCAAAACTATCAGAACGCATCACTTGGTACTTCAGCTGGATTAGTTCTGGGTCGCGTCCTTTATTGAAACGTTGAATTCTTTCAATTACATGAGTTTTCATTGTGGCGATCGCTTGCTTTTTAAGTAGATCGGTGAAAATAAACGCAACATGGAAAATGCCGTTTTGGGAATTAGAAACTAATTTACTGTAAGCCTTCTGGCTAAACCCGCTCTACAAATTTATTCTTGTTTTTTTACTAGTAGCTATTTAATCGGTAGAAAAAAACTGTTTCCTTTCAATGCTTGACTCAAAAATTATATTCTAGAATCTCACATGATTATTAATAGCTTTTTGCAGAGGTTTAGTGAGTGGTTCTATTAGCCTTACCACCAACGAATTCAGTTTTCATCAGTTCTGATGATTGGCTGGGTTTAACCTATAGACTCACTTTGGCAATTCTGG
>CBDTXL010001432.1:0-1593 GCA_965364435.1 uncultured bacterium | reverse complement strand
AAGCTCAAAAACAAGGGTGATGCTCTTATCACAGTTTAAATGCATAACAGCTTACTCAAACTTCAAGTCCCCAGTAACTGGGAAGAATATATTGATGATTCGGGACTTAGCCGCTGGGAGAGTATCTCCTGTAGCGTGGTTAGTTGTCGGGATGAAGCTACTGTGTGGATGTTGCTCGGAGCCTCGAACTTTACGGGCGAATTTGCCATAGTTTCTCTTAATCAACTCATCGAGTTTTTCCTTGTCTTCCCGACGCTTCGAGGGTGGGTCATCCCACAGAGAAGGGATAGAACCATATCGAGAAAGCCGTTCATAGAGATAGGATTCTGAAGCGCTGCACATTCCGAACTTATCGCTAGTTCCCCAAGCCAAAGATAGGGCAGATGCCGCTGCCACAGTCTTACCACCACCTGGGTCACCATAAGGGTTTAAAATCGGCATAAAGCCTTCTTCTTTGACGATGGTTTGTTCGTTGAGGCAAGCTGCCACGTATCCATCGCACAGCAGGAACCGCATGAAGTTAGAGCCTGCAACTTTCTTTTGTGCCTCAATTAAGGAACGTAAAGCCTTGGGGTCTTCATCTAGAATGACTGGGCTAGCAAAGGCATCGGTGGGGCTAACATGGGGGTTATAAACCCAGTCGCTTTCTTCCTGAGTGGTGGGTTGCCCGTCACGAGTAAACTGTTTGTCGGGAAAAACCCACGTCCCATCGACTTGTTGACCGATGCGGGAGGCGAGTCGATACTTGCGGCCTCCTCGTTCTCGATACTCCCGCAATCGGACATGAATTAGGGACTTGAGCTGGTCGCTTTTGAGGTTAACAACAATCCCCTCTCCCAACGCTTTTTTGAGTGCTAGTTCAAAGTCCCTGGCAGAACCATAGTCGATGGACTTGATGATGACTCGTTTTTGCTCTGAGTCGATGGAGCGTTTGACCTGAAGAACTAGACCGCCACCATCGTCAGTATCAACGGAGGACAGTTCCTGCTCAATCTGAAAGTCGAAATTGCACTTGGGGTAGAACTCCAATACAGTCTCGACAATGGGTTGACCATTAGAGTCAAGTTTAGGTTTTTGTTTCCCGGTCTCAGGGTTAATTTCCATGACAGGTTTTTGTATGGGAACTAACCAGCCGATTTCGCCGTTCCAGCTGACAGGCGCATTCCAACGGTTAGGTTGATTACTGTTACCATCATCCCAGTTATCTCCACGATTGGTGTTGTTGTCACCATGTTGGAGTTCAATTAAACTTTTGAGTGTTTCGACATCTATTCCTAAGCCATTAGCAATAGATGGCGTAAAATGCAAAATCAGGGATAGTAAATCTTGCTGTGACCGCATATAGGCGATTACCTGTCTGAGTACAGCTTCCTTGCCACTATCGGTTGTCAGATCGCCTGACTCTAACATCTTCTCGGCTTTCCAACGATAACCGTGGATAGCTTGTGCGGTCTGGGCGTTCCAAGCCTCTATGCCCTGTTTGAGGATAAATTCATCCGGGTCTAAGCCATCGGGGAGTTTAGGGGCAACATAGGCGCTAATACCCACCCCTGATAGACTTTTGATGCACGAATCAATTCCAGCATCTCCAGC
>CBDTXL010001431.1:0-1600 GCA_965364435.1 uncultured bacterium | reverse complement strand
CTAACTGGCTAGTGTGGCACCTGTTAATCTCCCCTCGCTTGGAGATTTATGAAGCGAGTGCCCGCCGTTTGGGTAATGACACCTATCGGGTGCGACTGGTTGTGCAAAACACAGGCTGGCTACCCAGCTATGTTACCCAAAAAGCCCTGGAGAAAAAGCTGGTGCGCGGTTGCCTCTGTGAAATTGAGCTGCCTGAGGGGGCAACGTTGGAGATGGGTAAGCCGCGTGAGGAGTTAGGTCAACTGGAGGGACGCGCCTACAAATCTTCGGCTCCCACGAGGCGGCAGGGTGACCCTACCCAGGAACGGGCCAAGGTGGAATGGGTGGTACGTGCGCCTGAAGGTGGCATTGTCAAACTGTTAGCCCGTCATGAGCGAGCTGGAGTTGTCCGCACTGAAGTAACCTTGGCTTAATATAGCGTTACCAGTATTGAATTGATATGAGTCTTTTTTGTCTAGTTCACGGGGCCTTCCAAGGCGCTTGGTGTTGGGATTTGCTAATTCCCTACTTAGAAGCACAGGGTCACAAAACCGTAGCTATGGATTTGCCAATTGAAAATGCATCTACTACTTTGTCCCAATTTGCGGATGCAGTAATTCAAGCGATTCCAAAAACCGATGATGATATTGTGCTGCTTGGTCACTCAATGGCTGGTACGATAATTCCCCTTGTTGCAGAAGCGGTAAAAGTGCGTCAACTAGTGTTTGTCGCTGCCCTTATCCCGTATCCTGGAATCAGTACACTCGACCAATTTTCTCATCATCTTGATGATGATACGCTCAAATCATTCAATTACCAGCCAAAAGACCTAAGTAAACTCGAACAGTTCCACTCGGAACCTGATATGTATGAACCAGCTTCCCTAGGGAAAGATTATTCAGACGAAGCCGTATTAAGGCATTTTTTCTTTCATGATTGTAAACCGGATGTCACACAGTGGGCACTCTCGAAAAGTCGTTCACAACAATCTATGGCATATATGTTTGAAACGAATCCTCTAAAAGCTTTGCCTTCGGTTGAGCGTAAATATATTGTTGGCACCAATGACCGAATAATATCTCCTACATGGTCACGCTACGCTGCACGCAAGCGCCTAGGAGTCGATGCCATTGAGCTAGCTTCCGGACATTGTCCGCATCTGTCTCGTCCTGACCTTCTTGCCTCAGTGTTAACGAGTGATTAATGTTTTGAGCAGTTTTAGTTTGGGTCGATTATTGCTATAGCAAACTTATTTTCCAACTGCTGCATTATTAGACCTCTTGCAAAAATGCTTATTTTTGATTTTTAACCACAGATGTAGACGCGCTAGCGGCTTGCCGAAGGCTACACAGATAAACACAGATGGATTTGATGGGATTTATCAACTTTTGGAAGAGGTCTATTCTAAAGTTTGATGGCTCTCCCGTAGTTATGGTGATAAGTCAAAGTCATACAATTGGTCAAATCCTTATGGGGTATGCAATTCCCATTACCCATTACCCATTACCCATTACCCATTATCCATTACCCAAAAATCGGGATTTCCACCACAAGTAAGAGAGAGCCAGTTTGATTCAGTGATGCTGTCTTTTACTCGTGAAACAGACGATGATATAGTCTC
>CBDTXL010001430.1:0-1603 GCA_965364435.1 uncultured bacterium | reverse complement strand
AAAATAGGGAGTGGGGAAGAGATTTTCATGGGTTCTGGTGTACGCAGTTCATGATCGCTACTTGGTTGAGGCAGGGGAGTATCCACATTCCGCCGCCTCAACTGCCACCTTTTATCATTACGCGCAAGCTAAACTGGGCGGTTGAAACCGCAGCTACATAAACAAAACCTGCCTATCGCGCTTGCGCTGCGCGTAGCGCACCACGCAGGTTTCAAAACTTTTGAGTTTTCGGCGAGTCCGCGCAGGCAGACTACCCTTTGGGAAGGCTAACGCCTACGTTTGTATAACATCGATTTGCAAGATACTGTTGGTCAATTGCCGAGGGCGCAGACCCCTCCCCAACCCCCTCCCCTCGCTCGGGGAGGGGCTTCCAATCTCCCCCTTCCAGCTAAAAAAGTTTTTCCTTTTCCCTCCCCTTGTAGGGGAGGGTTAGGGAGAGGTGGGAAGGGGGCTGGGGGGTTAGGTTTTCCTTTATAGAGCCAACAATATCTTTGCAATCGCCACGGCTTGTTGCAAAAGATGCAAGATGTCAGTTAAAATCAAACCCATTCAGAGCAGCACGTTGCAAGACTATAGTTTAAGAGTGCGTTAAGTCTCTTTAGAGACTTTCTACATCGTGACCTTACCAATAAAGTCGAGAAACAGGCAGCAAGAAATCCGTCACAGCGATCGTGGAAGTGTAGTGATGTTCGCGCAGATGGTGGATTTTAATGTAATGTCTGAAGTCGGAGATACTCCCCCCTAAGTTGGTCACACTTTTTTAAAGGCGATCGCAAAGTTTTTTCCAATGACACCACAGCCTCAAGGGATAAGTTTAACTTCCCTGTGAGGGCATTTTAAGCAGCCGTAACTGAAAAGTAACGGTGATTACAAAGCTATCTGTGGCTCAAAATCTTAAGGGCTTCCAAGTCATGTGTAGCTTGGTGTAGCTTGGATGAATGAGATAGAAAATATATCAGAAATATCTACACCCGGCAATAACCAATTTCCAAGAATCTGGAAAAGTGTGAGGAGTAAGAGGAAATGTCAAAAACTTTGTACAATTCTCTGCTAGTTCGCTCAGCTGTTTTGATGGCAACTCTGGCTGCGTGTGGTGACACATTCGCTATGGCTCAGACAGCTGACTATATAACTCAAACCGCAGCTACTACAGAAGAAACCAGAACCTCAAAGAAAAAGGAGGATGCACATCCTCAGCGTCGGTTCATTAATGGTAGGGACAACCCAGGAGTGGTTGCCCCTCTAAGATTTTGGGGCAGGCACGGCGGTACTGCCCCTACGAAAAATCATTGTTTTGATGATTACTGTACGGGTGTTCTAGATGCTGACACCGCACTGGTGAGTGTACCTGCCTCTCTTCGTGAGCTGGAACAGCCAGCGGTTGCCCAGTTGGAGACATCTGCACAGGTGGATTTGATGCCCACTGAACCAGCGGTTGCTGAGTTGGAGACATCCGTACCAGTGGATTTGACACCCACTGAGCCAGCGGTTGCCCAGTTGGAGACACCCGCACCGGCGTCCTCAACACCCAACCCCGTACCTGTAGCCATGCCTGTAAATACCACCGATGATACCGGTGTGTTAGGTCAAATTGACCTTCAAA
>CBDTXL010001429.1:0-1608 GCA_965364435.1 uncultured bacterium | reverse complement strand
CGATTGCGCGAAGCGCACCAGCAAAGCTGATCGCAGTTAGTATAAGAGCTTCCCCTCTAGGCACTGTCCAGTTTTAACTGAGTACTTTCGCGGGGAAGTGTGTAAGCCATCAGGTAATCCCATGGCATAATGTACTACATTTGCTTGACTCAAAAGCTTGAGACTTTGGAGTTAGGCGTGGGAGTGGAGTGATTTGTCAATGAATTTAGACCCCTGGAAACCGCCGCTACCCTGCCGCGACAGGCAGACTTACCGACCCTAAACTGGCAGTGATTACGATTAAAGTTCAATTCTTCTGGAGCGGGAGGTTAACGTGAAGGTTTTGGTGGTTGGCAATGGAGGACGTGAACACGCCCTCGCCTGGAAGCTGCTGCAATCTCAACGCATTCAGCAGGTGTTATGTATTCCTGGTAATGGTGGTACAGCTACTACAGAGCGTTGCCAAAATCTTTCCTTCCGAGTTGATGATTTTGAGGGAATGGCTCGGATTGCTCTGGTTCATGGTGTCTCTTTAGTTGTTGTTGGTCCCGAACTTCCCCTTGCTTTGGGAATTACCGACTACCTCCAGCACCAAAACCTGATGGTTTTTGGTCCAACTAAGGAAGGAGCTACGATTGAGTCCAGTAAGTACTGGGCTAAGACGTTGATGCAGTCAGCGGGCATTCCAACGCCACGAGGTGCTGTTTTTACGGAAGTTGAGGCAGCGCGCGCTTATTTGAAGACTCAGGTTGCCCCGATTGTTGTTAAAGCCGATGGCTTGGCAGCAGGCAAGGGTGTTACGGTTGCGACGACCCTTGAGGAGGCACAAGCAGCCGTTGAGTCACTCTTCAAAAACGGGTTTAGTACCGTGGTAATTGAAGAGTGTCTGACGGGTCAAGAAGTTTCTGTTTTGGCTCTGACAGATGGCGTAAGTGTTAGACCCTTGCTACCTGCTCAGGATCACAAGCGGATTGGAGAGGGGGATACAGGGGAAAATACTGGTGGTATGGGCGCTTATGCCCCAGCGCCAATTGTAACGCCTGCCTTGATGGCACGAATCGAGCAGGAAATCCTCCAGCCTACTGTTGATGCTTTAAGGGAACGAGGCATTGACTATCGGGGAGTCCTCTACGCGGGATTAATGATTACCCCCCAAGGTGACCCGATGGTTCTGGAATTTAATTGTCGCTTTGGCGATCCGGAAACCCAAGCCATCCTACCAATGCTTGAGACTCCCCTAGAAGACTTGCTGCTTGCTTGTACCCAGCAGCGATTGGATCAGTTCCCAGCGATTACCTGGAAGCCTGGGGCGGCTGTTTGTGTCGTCGCTGCCGCTCAAGGGTATCCCGGTGTCTACCAGAAGGGTCAGGTAATTACTGGTGTTGAGCAAGCCGAGGAACTGGGAGCTAAGGTTTTCTTGGCAGGTACTCAGCTTAAACAACAAAAGTTAGTAACAGATGGAGGTCGTGTGCTGGGGGTTACGGCGACTGGTGAGACATTTGACCAGGCGATCGCTCTTGCTTATGCAGCGATGGATTGCATCCAGTTTGACGGGATGTACTACCGTAAAGATATCGGCCATAACGTCGCAAGCGCGGGCTTCCTGCCCAGTTAAGGGGTCAAGGAATA
>CBDTXL010001428.1:0-1610 GCA_965364435.1 uncultured bacterium | reverse complement strand
CCCAGCCCAGTCACACCACCTCCCCGGTTACCGAACACTCCTCCTTCATCAGACATCCCGCCCTTTCCACCGGATAGACCACAGCCTCCTTCCCAAACTCCTCCAGAAACCCAAACCCCAAGCCCACTGCCTCCTCCAGAGCAGTTACTACAGCCCCCGCCCTCAATTCCCCCAACCCCCCAAGCCATCCCAGGGAAAGTCCCTGAAAGCATAAGTGTGGAACGGTTCGAGGTTGAGGGCAGCACCGTATTCAGCCGCGAAGAATTTGACAAGGTACTTGCTCCCTTCACCAAGCGATCGCTCTCATTTGCCGAACTGTTCCAAGCCCGTTCCGCAGTCACCCAGCTCTACCTTGACCGAGGGTACATTACCTCAGGCGCTCTCATCCCGCCCCAAACCCTCAATAGCGGCGTGATCAAAATTCAGGTCATCGAAGGTGAATTAGAAGCAATCAACGTGACGGGCACCCGAAGGCTAAACCCTGACTATGTGCGATCGCGTTTAGCAATTGCCACCTCCAAGCCGCTAAATCGAGAGCGCCTGTTAGAGGCTCTACAACTGCTACAACTCAATCCTCTCATTCAAAACCTATCTGCGGAACTGGCTGCTGGGACAGAACCGGGCTTGAGTTTGCTGGAAGTGAAGGTAACGGAGGCAAAAACCTTCAGCGCTCAACTCTCGGCTGATAATAATCGAACGCCCAGTGTTGGCACCTTCCGACGCCGAGTGCAGCTCACTGAAGCAAACTTACTAGGGCTGGGAGATGGCCTGAGCGTGGGCTACAGCAATACCGATGGCAGCAATGGCGTGGATCTTACTTATACCTTACCCATCAATCACCGCAATGGTACCCTTAGCTTCAGCTACGGCAACACCTCCAGCGATGTGATTGAGCGTCCCTTCGACGTACTCGATATTAATTCAAATTCAAGCTACTACGAACTGACACTGCGCCAGCCCGTCTTGCAAACCCCTACACAAGAATTCGCTTTTGGTCTGACGGCTACACGCCAGGAAAGCAAAATTGAATTTCTTGAGGGACTGCCCTTCCCCGCACTCGGAGCAGATGACGAGGGACGTACTCGCATCTCAGCCGTGCGATTTTTCCAGGAATGGACCAAGCGAAACAGCCGTGAAGTCCTCGCCGCCCGTTCCCAATTCAGTTTCGGAGTCGGCGCATTCAACTCCACCATCAACGACGACGCTCCCGACAGCCGCTTTTTTTCCTGGCGGGGACAAGCACAGTGGGTGCGTCTTCTAGCGGCGGACACACTGTTACTCGTTCGTGCCGATATGCAACTGGCAGACAGGACGCTCTTACCTTTAGAGCAGTTTGGTCTCGGTGGTCAAGAGACTATCCGGGGTTACCGTCAGGATTTCCTACTGACGGATAATGCCGCGTTGGCTTCTGCGGAAGTTCGCATACCGATTCTCCGTCTAAAGAAGCTAAACGCACTCTTACAGGTTGCTCCATTTTTTGATGTTGGCACCGGCTGGAACAATTCGGGTAGACCCGATCCAGACCCGAACGTTCTGGCATCTACCGGCCTTGGTTTAAGGTTGCAGCTAGGCGATCGCCTCACAGTTCGCCTAGATTATGGTATTCCCCT
>CBDTXL010001427.1:0-1612 GCA_965364435.1 uncultured bacterium | reverse complement strand
CTTCTGTACTCAACAAAATCGTCGGGCGTCCGTATTCCTGGGCAACTTGACCTGCTACTAAGCCCAAAACGCCTACGGGCCACTGAGAGTCTTCTAGGACAATTACACTGGTGGTTGAGAGGTCGAGTTGGGCAAGTTTGTTTTTAACTTGCTGGGTGACATCCTTTTGTAAAGACTTGCGGCGGGCATTGGCTAATTCTGTCTCGATGGCTAGCTGATGAGTTCGTTGTTCATCTTGGCTTGTGAGCAACTCAACGCAGAAGGAGGCATCTCCCTGGATGCGGCTAACGGCGTTGATTCGGGGTCCAAGGCCGAAGGAAATATCGGTGGGGCGATCGCCATTTCGCTGGCATAATTCCAAAAGACGTGCAATACCGGGACGAGTGCGGGTTTTCCCTTGCTGTTGCAGGCGTTTAATTCCTAGTTGTGCCAGGTATCGGCAATCACCACTCAGTTGCACTAAATCGGCAATTAAACCAATTGCCACTAAATCCAATAAGTTTTCTAAAGGCTGTTGGGGACTGTCTGGCAAGGCTTCGTAGAGGGCTTCCACTAGCTTGTAGGCAACGGCAACACCGGAAAGATGGAACAGCTGATGGTCGGGGGGCAAATAACGAGGGTTGATGATTGCCTTGACTGGGGGACGCTCTAATGGCAGGGTATGGTGGTCGGTGACAATTACATCAATACCCAACTTGTGGGCGTAGTCAATTTCACTCAAGTTCGTGCTGCCAGTGTCGCAGGTAACAATCAACCGGCAACCTTGCTTTTGTAAAGCGTCAATTCCCTGGCAATTGAGTCCGTGGGATTCGGTGAGGCGATTGGGAATGTAGTAAATCAGCTGCCACTCTTGAGGAAGAAATTGTCCTAAGCCTTCCCAGAAAACTGCTGTTGAGGTGATGCCATCGGCGTCAAAGTCTCCCCAAATTGCCACGACTTCTCCGGTTGTGCAAGCCTGCTGCAAGCGTTCCACTGCCCAGTGCATTTCTTGCCCAAATTCAAAGGGGCTTGCTGGTTGATAAAACTCAGGGTTAAGAAAACCAGGCAGTTGCTCAGGGTCACGGATTCCCCGTTGCCACAACAATTGAGCGGCATAATGTCCAGCGGAGGCTGGGGAATGGTTTTTGACGGCTTCAACAAACCACTGCGGTATTTGAGGCGGCGCTGTGACTTGCCATTGGAGTTGTGGCTGAGGCATTTTGTTTTTCTAAGGGCGATAAGCTTTCTTCGGCATGCTGTGCGATCGCACAACAGGAGAATTCTCTATAATTTCAGTATTCTACGGATTTTTATCTCAAGCGTTTTGTTTGTGTTGCTTCCCTTCAGTGCGCGAGTGGGGGGGTGTTTTTTAGAGCAGTCTCAAAATTTAGGCTGAAACTCTTACTGCACAAGGGTTTGACCCTCATCACTTTCTAAGAGAGGTTCGCGCAAACGCTGAAACGCTTTCCCTCAATGGTTTCTGGGCTATTATATGGGTTTGCTATTTACAAACTAACGTCTGAAATGCTATTTTTAAATTCATTCGCGCTTTTGTACCTCGAAAACTACATAGGCTGGTACTTTCAGCCCTCAGGTCTTCCAAATCTCACAAATCCCTATTAGGGATTGAAAC
>CBDTXL010001426.1:0-1612 GCA_965364435.1 uncultured bacterium | reverse complement strand
AGCAATTATCTACGAAGTGTAGTTCCCCTCAGGCGCGTCTACACGCCGGATCACACAACAGCTGTTGAACAGTCATCACTATGACATTATCCAACACCGGTAGCGTTCTGGCTACACTAACTCAGTTAACCCAACTCAATCGGACAAGCGTCCTGACTCACCGAGTCAAAGACCTATCCGTTCCCGAATTCATCTGCTTGTTGGATTTCATCACCGCTGAATTTCAGCAATTTCTGCGGGCGATCGAGATGATCAACAACGAAGCTCTAGAAACAATGCTAGAGCAGGTGATGGATGCCTTCACCCTGAAAATTGGTCAAATCCTGCAAGCAGACCGTACTACCATCTTCCTGGTTGACGCTGACAAAGGTCAGCTTTGGGCAAAAATTCCCCAAAGCGAAACCAACAAAGCCATAGAACTCCGGATTCCCCTGAATGTTGGTCTTGCTGGTCACGTAGCCACAACCGGCCAGTGTCTCAATATCCCAGACGCCTACAACCACCCGCTATTTAACAAAGAAGTTGACGAACGCCCCGGCTATCATACCAACACACTTTTATGTATGCCGATTTTGAGCAGCAGCAACAAGGTAGTTGCGGTGGTGCAGCTGTTGAATAAAGCTGAGGGTGTGCCGTTTGATAGCGAAGACGAACAGCGCTTCCGCGACTTTGCTGCCTCGATTGGTATCATCTTAGAAACCTGTCAATCCTTCTACATGGCTGCCCGCAACCAGCGGGGAGCTGCTGCGCTTCTGAAGGCGACCGCATCTCTGGGCCAGAGCCTGGATTTAGAAGCAACACTACGTCTGGTGATGGATCAGGCTCGCGATTTGATGCAGGCAGACCGCAGTACCCTGTTTATGCTCAGCAAAGAGAAAGGTGAACTCTGGAGCAAGGTGGCTACGGCAGATGGCGAAACCGTAATGGAAATTCGCATCCCCGCTAATCGAGGAATTGCTGGTTATGTTGCCTCAACGGGTCAGCCTCTTAATATCTCCGATGCCTACAAAGATCCCCGCTTTGACCCCAGCACTGACAAACGAACAGGTTATGTGACCCGCAATATCCTCTGTATGCCAGTGTTTAACTCAAAGAATGACTTAATTGGTGTGACTCAGCTCATCAACAAGCATCAAGGCAGCTTCACCAGTTCTGATGAAGAGTTTATGCGGGCTTTTAATATTCAGGCAGGGATTGCTCTGGAAAATGCCAAGCTCTTTGAAAGCGTCCTTATCGAAAAGCAATATCAGAAGGACATTCTGCAAAGTCTCTCAGACGCGGTGATCTCCACAGATATGCAGGGGCGGATTGTCACAATCAATGATGCAGCTTTGGCGTTGTTGGGTTGTCCCCTACAGCAACTTGACAATAAAAATCGGCAGTTGTGGGAGTACAAACTTACGGGTCGCTACGTCTGGGAGGTGGTACCAATCGAAAATCTCCAAGGGCGTTTGCAGGATAGCCTGACAGCTGGTGCTAAGCATTATGTACCAGAGCAAAGCCTGACAATTGGTTTGTTTGAACAACCTCAACACTTGAAGGTTAAAGAAGAGTTGAAGGTGACGCGGTTGAATGTTGAAGGTTCCCAAGAGTTGAAAGTAGAAGGTTTGAA
>CBDTXL010001425.1:0-1613 GCA_965364435.1 uncultured bacterium | reverse complement strand
TGACCGCCTTTCATCCCCAAGCTACGCATGGGGTCTTCCCGGCGAATCAGATAAAGTATTCAGTATCGAAGTACTGTCGAATTTTATCATTCTCTTATGTCCTCTGACTTGTGCCTGTTCATCCGCCATGCTCGTATTCTTTTACCCACTGGTGAGTTTTTTCTGGGAGATGTCCAGACTCGCGGTCGAGAGATTGTGCAGGTTGCCCCAGAAATCCCCGTTTCCGAAGCGATCGCGGCAGATAGGGAGATAGACGCAGAAGGTTTAACTTTGTTGCCTGGGGTGATCGATCCCCAGGTACACTTTCGAGAACCAGGGCTGGAACATAAAGAAGACCTCTTTACTGCCAGTTGTGCTTGTGCCAGGGGCGGAGTAACGTCCTTTTTAGAAATGCCCAATACACGCCCTCTGACTATCACACAAGAAGCGCTGGATGACAAGCTGCGGCGGGCAGCAGATAAGTGCTTGGTAAATTATGGCTTTTTTATTGGGGCAACACCAGAAAATCTGCCAGACCTCCTCAACGCCCAGCCCACTTGTGGGATCAAGATTTTTATGGGTTCCATGCATGGGCAGCTGTTGGTTGAAGAGGAAGCTGTCCTGGAGCCAATTTTTGCCAAGGGGAGGCGATTGATTGCTGTTCACGCCGAAGACCAAGCCCGAATTAATCAGCGACGGCAGGAATTTGCCGGGATTACTGACCCAGCGGTTCACTCGAAGATTCAGGATAATCAAGCTGCACTCAATGCTACCCAGTTAGCTCTGAGGCTGTCTAAAAAATATCAGCGACGCCTGCATATTTTACACCTATCCACAGCCCAAGAAGCAGACTTGTTACGGCAGGATAAGCCCAGTTGGGTGACAGCGGAAGTAACGCCCCAGCACCTGCTACTCAATACTAGTGCTTATGAAAAGATTGGCACTCTGGCACAGATGAATCCACCTTTGCGATCGCCTCAGGATAATGAAGTGCTTTGGCAAGCGCTCCTCGATGGTGTAATTGATTTTATCGCCACCGATCATGCCCCCCACACCTTGGAAGAAAAAGCCAAAGGCTACCCCAACACCCCTTCCGGAATGCCGGGAGTAGAGACATCTCTCCCGCTGATGCTCACTCAGGCAATGCAGGGGTGTTGTAGTGTCGCTCAAGTTTCTAACTGGATGTCTACAGCAGTTGCCAAGGCTTATGGGATTCCTAAGAAAGGTGCGATCGCTCCCGGTTACGATGCTGATTTGGTACTCGTAGACTTGGACAATTACCGTCCAGTTTTACGGGAGGAACTCTTAACGAAATGCCGCTGGAGTCCCTTTGAAGGTTGGAATCTAACTGGATGGCCCATGTACACAATTGTCGGGGGTCAGATTGTTTATGAAAAAGGGAAGCTGAATAGAGAAGTTCGTGGTGAACCTTTAAGATTTGAATGAACGCTCCTAACAATTCTATTTAGCCTCCCGCGAAAAAGGGAAAACCAGGAACGTTCTTAAGCTCTGAATTAGAACCGGGAAAGTTTTTCACTCCCCGGTTCGGTTGCTGTATTAGACGGTAACGAAATCAGCGACTGTAATAGCGCTAACATTGACGCCGTTTAGAATCGCTAGTAACTCATTGCTAC
>CBDTXL010001424.1:0-1615 GCA_965364435.1 uncultured bacterium | reverse complement strand
TACATTTAGCTCATTAAAGTTTTTTCTTAAAAAAACTCAACAAAACTGAAACGAAAGCCTTGACATTCATCCAACCAAGGGTTAAATGAAACCGGGAGATGAGTTGATATCGCCAAAGTTGGAAGTAAATTGGACACTAGCAAGCTTTTAAGTAAATGTTTTCCGTAGATTCCCTGATGTGCAAAATGAGATGATAGCAGAGGTAAAAGACTTTTGAGTAGATTTAGCTCCTTAAAGTTTTTTATTAAAAAAACTCCAGAAGACTGAAGCTAAAGCCTTAAGCAAAAAGGGGCTAGAGGTTGGGGCTTAGGGACTGGGGAAGAGTTTTGATAAGTTGAAGGTGTTGAGGTAGTAAATCAGCCAAGGCATAACGCTCTAGCACAGTTTTACGGGCGTTAGCTCGGATTTGGGCGAGGCGCGTCGGATGATCCAGTACTTCATCAATCCGATCCGCAATCTTTTTAGGCGAGAAGAAATCGACCAGCAGACCGTTTTCTGGGTCCTGGATGATTTCAGTTACAGGCGCGGTGTCAGAACCAACGACCAAACATCCTGTAGACATTGCTTCAATCATCGACCAAGAAAGCACAAAGGGTCTTGTTAAATAAATATGTACCGATGATGCCTGAAGGACATGGAGATACTGATCATAGGGTAACAACCCAGTAAAGTGAAGCCTTGACAGATCGAGCGGTACTTTTTTGAGCATGAAGTCTTTGTAGCTGCTACCATCGGGTAAGGATTTGCCGTAGCAAACTCGATCGGCTCCAACTATGACGACATGGCAATTGGGGCGTCGCTCTTGTACATAAGCGATCGCTTCAATGAACTGAGGAAAACCCCGATAAGGCTCCATCCCCCGCGCCACATAGGTCACAAGCTCATCAACATTAGACAAATCTAGATTGGGCAGAACCAGTCTTGCTCCTGGGTTGGGCTTAAAGTATTCTGTATCTACACCATCATGCAGCACTGAAATTTTGCTCTGGAATTCTTGAGGAAACTGGGATTTTTGCCAATGGGTTGGTGATAGACCCAAATCACAGGTATACAAGTCAATCAAGATTGGTGCATTTTTAGTCCGGATACGCGCCACATCATCAATGTTCAGAGGTTCTACTGGGTCAAAATCTGCGTCTGAGCCGTGAGCATGGTAGAACCATTCAAAGTAACAGATTAGCGGTATATCGGGGAAGGCATCCTTGACAAACAACGTTGGACCCCAACCCGAATGACCACAAATCACATCGGGTACAAAACCTTGGGCTTTTAATTGCTCAGTCAGCTTAAAGACGGCTTGCCCATACAGGACAGCACCCTCCAGTGGTCGAACATAATGATGGGTTGTTGGATGGGGATCGCGCGTCGGTTCAAAAATCGCTTTATAGACGCCAGGTAGACTCCCCTCTCGATTCTTAGTGCCAAATACAACCTGGTTATTTTGATCTTTAGCAAGAGCTACTGCTATGTGGCGGTACTGAGCAGGAAAGTTGGGATGAAGGAAGAGGAATCGCATGAGGAATTGTCAAGTTTTTCATTTCTTTTACTAACCCCAACGCCCTAAAAAACCCAGTGTCTCTTATGCAAACTAGTGCAGCGGGCGCGAGAGTTTCCC
>CBDTXL010001423.1:0-1617 GCA_965364435.1 uncultured bacterium | reverse complement strand
CGGCAACATCGGTTCCCCTTCTGCACTCTCAATAAAGATAGTCGGTTCTTCCTCTAAGAGCTCATCATCCTCAAAGTTGCCAATGATGTTTGTCACAGTTAAAGACTCGTTGTAAGCCTGAAACTCTTCCAGAGAAAATATCGCTTTGCTTCTGATGGCGAAATTTTTGCTCTGTTCATCCAACTGGGCTTGAAACAAGCAGGCATTGGTGAGATTCGCTGATGTGAGATTTGCTCCTTTAAGGTTAGCGCCTGACAAATCCGCTCCTTCTAACCTAGCTCCGGAGAGATTAGCATTCGACAGATTAGCCTCGACGAGACTTGCCCAAGACAAATTGGCATTTGGCAGATTTGCGCCTGCCAAATTTATCCCAATTAACTCAGCCGCAAATAGATTGGCTTGCCATAGGTTTGCCTCGGCAAGCATGGCGTGATTTAGGCAGGCTTGTGCTAGCTGCACTTTACCCAAGTTCTGTCGTGCCCGCTGCCAAAAGGCATTCGGAGAAAGGGCTGCGGTTCGACTGATGAAACTTAACAGCCCATCAGTATTAAACTCTTGTGGAATATCTGGGTTGCCGCAAGGCCAAAAGGGAATTTCTGCTTCTCGCGCTCCTGAACATAGCAATAAAAAGACATTGAGTCCAACAGTGGCATCGATTTGTAAGGCATTCAAGGGGTTGTGGAGAGCCTGTAGCTGAGCATGAGCCTGATGGGCAATGCCTTCATCGAGCCACTGTCCTCGACAGTAGGCTCGATAGAAGCGATAGAGGCGTTTAAATAGGACGGGAAAAGAAAAGGCTTGAGCATTGCGTTTTTCCTCTCGTCGAAGATGCTCAAGCACCAGTTCTTCGATTTCAGCAGATAATAAACCATAGCCCAGTAAACCGTAAAGATGCTCAGCGACGTTGACCGGGTCGTGGATGACAAAGGAGACTTCACCGTATTGGTCTTGAAATTGTTGGGTAAGGGCTGTTAGCTGGATAGCAATTTCTTCAGCAGCCAGATATTCCCCCAAGCTGGGATGAGAGAACTCAATACTAGGCGTTCGGGAAGAAAAGGCAGAAGGGTGTGTAACGGTTGCAGGTTGCCGGTTGTATTTCAACCTTTCAACCTTCAACTCTTTGGGCTGCTGGGAGTGGAAGAAGAGGGCTGGCAGTGTGGGAGAAAGGACATCGGTTGTAGGTTCACCCGTCAAACGACTCTGGATTGCCGCTTGAGACACTTGATATTGAGCTGTTTGAATAATCGTCAGTGCCGCTACTTGCATTTGGCGGCGTAGTTCTTGGGGGTGGCGACCCTCAAGAAGATTTGCGATCGCTTCTTGTGAGCGCGTCGCATGGGCAAGACCTTCCCGCGTTAACTCCGGTAGCGGTCCGCTCCCAGCTGTTTCGCCTAGCAGCCACCGCGTCATCCGGTCGTAAATTTCAAACTTGACCTGGGGTGAGCCCATCTGAAAAATAGTCTCATCAACGGAGGCATCTCGATGTAATAGACCCATGAGAAAAAGCATAAGAGGGCGCGTTACTAAGGCAGCCATTTCCTTGACAGCTGGATGCTTCTGAAACACTCCCCCATGTTTCAAAAAGGTAAAATACGCCTGAGCAATGGTTTTGGATTG
>CBDTXL010001422.1:0-1618 GCA_965364435.1 uncultured bacterium | reverse complement strand
GTTCTTCACGTTGCCTACTTATTTTGAGGTGTACTCGTCCTAGTCGATTAATGGCCTTTCTTCGGTTGGCAGAGCCAATATTTTTACGAGAAACGCGCCGTTGTCTAAACTTCAACCGCTTCTCGCCTGTTCGATAAAACTTAGGATTAGGTTCCGTATGACCATTGGAATCGGTGTAGAAGTCTTTAAGCCCTACGTCTAGTCCGATCATTTTTCCTGTTAGATCTGCATCTACTTTATTCTCAGCACGCACCAAGAATTGAACGTAGTAGCCATCAGCACGACGTATCAACCTAACCCGTTTTATCTGTTCTAACTGGTAGAAGTTTAAATCCCACGTTCCTTTGAGTTTAAGCTTGCCAATTCCCTTCTTATCTGTGAAAGTGATTGATTTGCGAGTTTCAGATAATGACCAGCCAGATGTTTTGTATTCTACTGACCGACAGTTTTTCTGAAATCGTGGATATCCCTTTTTTCCTAGAATAGACTTTTTGCAGTTGCTATAGAATCGAGCAATTGAACTATAGGCTCTCTCGATAGCTGCTTGGCAAGCACTAGAATTCAGGGCTTTAACAAAGGGGAACTCTTCTCTCAAAGCTTTGCTAAGGCGATACAGCTCTTTCTGTCCTACACCTCGGCTATCCATCCAATGGCGAATGGCTTTGTTGCGGACAAATTGAGTTGTTCTGATCGCCTCGTCTATTGCGGAGTATTGATTTGTCTTCCCCTTAGCCTTGAACTCCAGGACTATCATTTACGTTGGAAATACTACGCAAATATTCTAACCTAGAAAAGCCGTCCTTCTTATGACGGGGCTTTAAACCCAGTTTTTCGGTAAATTAAGCTATAAGCCGCAGCAACAGGGCGCTGCAACAGGGCGCTGCACTAGTATTTCTCGATGGAAATACTTGACCACCCCGACTGTCGATGGGTCAGGAAGATTCAGCGATTTCGGCTTGAGATGGTGCAGACTGGATCGGGCGTCCTATGCAGACCAACAAAGCTAGATCGAAGACAAACCACTGGGAACACCGCGATCGCAGAAAGTTCTAGTACCAGCTGGCTTCCCTTGAGAATCTGGCGTCGCTTATTTAGGCTTGCCTCCTTCTCACGTGTAACACTGGTAAGATAGACAAGCCAAGCTGAATCTCTATCCAGAGTTTGTGAGGCACCATTTTTTGTTATCAATGAGGTAAACATGGCAAAGCGCCGCAATCTAAAGAAAGAAAAGGCGCAACGGAACCAAGCCTACGCCCGGAAGTTTCGTAAACGCAAAAATACGGGCCGTTTCTCTAAAAACCGGCGGTACAACAGACCTCCGAGGGATGAGAACCAGGAAGAAGACGGCGATCGCGAGTCAGATGGCGACCGGCAGATTCAAGCCTTCTAAGTGGATTGAGAGGGATATTCTCATTGCCGCCTAGAGTCGCCTTGCAGGCACTAAAGACTGCTCTGAAACAGCTCATAGTGTCAATTAAAAGGAAGTGTTTCTGCCCAGGGGTAAACGAGGATTAGCTAAATCCCTGCTAGGGGGTAAGTAAAATACACGTTGCAACTGGCGAACTTTCTCCAAGCTAGCTGGGCATCAATCAGTCTCTAGGCGGTTGATGCCCTTTTT
>CBDTXL010001421.1:0-1619 GCA_965364435.1 uncultured bacterium | reverse complement strand
TTGTTGAGAGAGCAGCAAAGCCTTGTAAGAGAAATTGACGCCGACCCAATTGCTGGATTTTCAAAGCCCACAACCCCTGAATCTAACTCTGTGCTTTGATCATAAATGGGTCTGCGTGGGTGCGTGAGAAATTCTCAGGGTTTAAAACAGTGAACAGTTATCAGTTATCAGTTATCAGGTTTCACTCTTAGGATTCTGAACCCAAGTGAAACCTGCTATCTGGAGATAGGAGCCTCAGACTCTTCATCGGGCAAGCTGATAACTTTTCACTGATAACTGAAAACTCAAAGGTGACACTTTGAGGGCGGAATGTAGGTCTATGCCTTAAGCTGGCATCCGCAGGACTGGTTTAATTGTCCGACCCTGCTCTGAGTCGGCAGCAGCTTGGTTAATCTGCTCCAGATTATAGAAGCTGATCAAACGGTCAAACGGAAAGCGACCTTGCACGTACAATTCAATTAACTGCGGGATAAAAATATCTGGAATACTATCGCCTTCGATAATCCCCCGAATTGTTCGGCCAAACAAGATACTGTTCATATCAAAGGTCACCTCAGTGCCAAGCGGCGCAGCACCAATTAGTCCGCAGCTCCCTAACAACGTAAGCGACTCAACGGCTTGCCGAAATACCTGAGGCAGTCCCGTAGTTTCCAGAGAGTAGTTAACTCCACTGCCGGTAATTTGCCCAATGGCTTCGACGGGATTGCTCTCACCCGGATTGATGATGTGGGTAGCACCCAATTCTTTGGCTAGTTGCAACCGCTCAGCATTGATGTCAATGGCAATGATGGTGGTACAACCCGCCACCACCGCCGCCATGACAGCACTTAATCCAACAGAACCCGTACCAAAGATGGCAATGGATGAACCAGCTTTGGCATTGAGGCTATTCAAGACCGCGCCTGCACCAGTTTGAATCCCACAACCGAGGGGGCCTAATATCTCCAGTGGCACATCTTCGCGTACCTTGACTACATTACGCTCTGTTGCCAACGCATAGGTCGCAAATGAAGACTGAGCGAAAAAGCTGCCGTGAATCACCTCGCCGTTTTTGCACAGGGTTGTGGAGCCATCTAGCCTGGTGCCGCCGAAGTTACAGGCAAAGGTTTGATGGCAATAAGCCAGATCGCCCTTTTTGCAATTGACACAATGACCGCACGACAGGTAGCTTAACACCACGCGATCGCCCGGTTTCACCTTTGTAACGCGATCGCCCACCTGATCGACTACACCGGCTCCTTCGTGTCCCAGTACGACTGGAAGCGGCACTGGATAATATTGGTCGCGCACCACTAGGTCGGTATGGCATAACCCAGTGGCGACAATCCGCACGACTAGCTCGTCTGCTCGTGGACTCTCTAGCTCTAACTCTTCAATCGTAAAGGGTTGCGATTTTTCGCGGACTACTGCTGCTTGAATTTTCAAGTTGATCACCTGCGGTTTTCATGGTATTTTCTATCTTTCTTATTTTCTTCCTCTTACCGCAAGCGCTTTCGCTTATCTTAGTGGTATTTGGCTATAGGGGCTGAAATACTTGCAATTTTGGCGTTTTGATGTAAGCTGTAACGTTTGATACTTGGATAAACTAGGTTTAGCAGCCCTTGTGTTGATAAAGGTGC
>CBDTXL010001420.1:0-1619 GCA_965364435.1 uncultured bacterium | reverse complement strand
TACAGGGGCGTCCCTTCGACTAAGTAATCTAATACCATTCCCGTATCTTTCGCAAACAAACCGCGCCGCCCCCCCACTTCAATCGCTGTCCTTTCCTCTCCCCGAACCAGAGTTCCTTCATCACCCTCAAAAACCAGCGTTCCTTGCTCTCCATGCACCTCAAAGTTGCGTAAACTCTGCCAGAAGGCTTCCCCTTTACCGTAAGTCACTTCTGCAATTAAACCGTTAGTAAAGCGCAGTTGAGCGGTACACAAACAGGCAGTATAGTACTCTTTGGCATCCCAAAACCGAGATTGACAACTCACAGAAGCGACCTTACCAAATAAATCAGTGAATCGCTGAATGCGCGATACAGCCCCACTGAACGGAAAGCCAAATAGTTCTGGGTGGTAAGTCCAGCGCTGGGGTGCGGGACGCACAGGTGTAATCGTCACGTAACGGGCATAAAAAGCATTACCAATCTCTGGTAACCATTGCCGTAGCGCTTGATGCAAGCCGCCCAGTAGCTCAATATGTTCCACATGGAGGAGTTTGCCTTTGGCTTGGGCAAGGGCAATCAATGATTCGGCATCTTTAGGGTCAAGGGAAAGGGGATATTCGACAACGACATGCTTCCCCGCTTCCAGGGCGGCACGCGCGATCGCACCATGATCGCGATTAATTGTACAAATAATCACCAAATCCAGATCAGGATGCTCCACCAACTGCTGCCAGGAATCTACTGGTGAAGTTTCGTGGGTTCTAGCAAACTCTTGGGTTGTTTCGGGTGTATGACCACTAACAGCAACTAAACGCGATCGCGCATCCGCCCGCAATGCCTCAGCCCTTAGCTTTGCCGTAAAGCCAGTCCCGACAATTCCAGCCCTGATTGGGAGCATTGATCAGACCTCATTATAATATTTAACTGCTCTCTCCAAAACGATAGCCCTTCCCATACACCGTGTGAATTAGCGCAGTCTCACCCTTTGCCTCAATTTTGCGGCGCAACAAGCGAATCAAAGCAGCCACCACGTTACTACTCGGTTGTTCATCCTCCGCCCACAGATGTTGATAAATTTGCTCATGGGTCAACAACTGACCTGCGTGGCGCATGAAGTATTCTAGTAGCTGACTTTCTTTTTCCGATAGTTCAATTAAACGCTCCCCCCGATAAGCCAGCTGATTCTCCAAGTCGAGTTCTAGTGTTGCCACTCGTAAGCGCTGGCTTGCACTAGCGCCTGTAGCAGCGGAACGCCGCAGTAAGGCGCGGACTCTTGCTAGCAACTCCCGCAGTTCAAACGGTTTAACCAGATAGTCGTCAGCACCAGCGTCTAATCCCTTTACCCGGTCATCCAACGTGTCTTTAGCCGTGAGGAAGAGAACGGGTGTAGTTCGCCCTTGCGATCGCAACTGCTGGCAAATTTCCAGCCCCGACAGTTGCGGCAGCATCCAATCTAAAATTAGCAAGTCATAAACGCCTTGCGACGCCAATTCGCTACCTGAGGTCCCATCATAAGCGACATCAACACCATAACCCTCACGGCTGAGTACTCGACTCAGCGGGTCAGTCAGTTCAACTTGGTCATCAACTAAAAGGATTCGCATTGTGTTCGCTATCCACTTTCAGCTATCTAATCTGA
>CBDTXL010001419.1:0-1621 GCA_965364435.1 uncultured bacterium | reverse complement strand
ATGCCAAAGCGATTGAGTACCTACAGCAGACGTTAAACATTGTACGGGAAATCAAAGACCGCCAAGGGGAAGGTAATGCTCTGGGCGGTTTGGGAAATGCTTACTCTTCCCTGGGGGACTACGCGAAAGCGATTGAGTATCTACAGCAGCAATTGGCGATCGCAAAGGAAATCCATAACCGCCAAGAAGAAGGAAATGCTTTGGGAAGTCTGGGAGTGGCTTCCTTTTCCCAGGGAAACTACCCCAAGGCGATTGAGTACTACCAGCAGTGGTTGAACATCTCACGAGAGATCAAAGACCGTCAAGGGGAGGGGTTAGCTCTAAACAATTTAGGCGTTGCTCTCCTAACATCTGGTGAGCTTGCGGTAGCTGAGGAAACTCTAATTGATGGAATTAAGGTTAGGGAATCTCTCCGCGCCGAATTAGGCAATAACGATACTAATAAAGTATCAATGTTTGAAACGCAAGCTAACAGTTACCGCATTTTACAACAAGCTCTCATCGCTCAGAATAAAATCGAGGCAGCGCTAGAAATTGCCGAGCGGGGTCGGGCGCGTGCCTTTGTCGAGTTATTGGCGTCTCGCTTAGACCCAGCAACAGCCCAAGCTACTATTACTCCACCAACTATTGCTCAGATTAAAGAAATTGCCAAAGTTCAAAATTCTACCTTAGTTGAATATTCCCTTATCTTTTCAGAACTGTATATTTGGGTAGTTAAACCTACTGGGGAAGTTGCATTTCGCAAAGTTAACCTCACCAGTTTGTGGCAGCCACAAGACATTTCTCTATCAGATATTACAACCATTAGCCGTGAAGCGATCGGTGTCAGGGGTCGCTCTCTTAATGTGGTTGCTAGAGTCGATGAGCCAAGGCAAGCCAAACAATTACAGCTGCTCTATAAACTGCTAATTCAGCCTATTGCTGAACTCTTACCCACTGAACCCAGCACCCGTGTCATATTTATTCCACAAGAATCTTTGTTTCTAGTTCCTTTCGCGGCTTTGAAAGACGAATTAGGCAAATACCTGATTGAAAAATACACCATCCTCACCGCACCCTCCATTCAGGTACTGCAACTAACGCACCAAGAACGCCAACGGGTAGGGTCAATTCATGAATTGCCCCTACAGGATGCCCTCGTTGTGGGAAATCCTACCATGCCCACCGTGCCGCCAGCGCCTGGGGAGGAGCCTCAACCACTGCCTTCGCTACCCGGTGCCGAACAGGAAGCACTTGCGATCGCTCCCATCCTTAACACCAAACCCCTCATCGGTAAAGATGCCACCAAAACAGCCATTGTCCAACTGATGCCCAAAGCAAGAATCATTCATCTGGCAACTCATGGGTTACTTGATGAGATTCAGGGAATTGGGAGTGCGATCGCACTTGCCCCAGACCCCCCATCTCCCCTTAGCAAGGGGGGACAGGAGGGGGGTGACGGCTTACTCACCGCCCAAGAAATCCTTAACCTCAAATTGAATGCCGACTTAGTTGTCCTGAGTGCTTGCAACACTGGCAGAGGTCGCATCACAGGCGATGGCGTAATCGGGTTGTCTCGCTCCTTAATCTCAGCAGGTGTACCCAGTGTGATTGTGTCCCTTTGGTCAGTGCCCGATGCCCC
>CBDTXL010001418.1:0-1622 GCA_965364435.1 uncultured bacterium | reverse complement strand
ACGCTGTACCCTCTTGGGGTCAGCGTTGAGAGGAATGCGGGTCAAAGAAGGGGGTTCGACGCCCCCTTTTTTGACATTTTCTTAGCTAGTGTTCGCAGGTAATCCCTAAACACGTCATTCTGTGTTCGAGATGTCATTTCGCAATATTGCCACCACACCTGCTTCTCTTCGGGAGTGAGACGAAAGTTAACCGATTCCGTGAGTTTTGCCATTGCTCTGTAACTGAATTTCATTTACAATACTGACATGAAATACACTTGCCAGTACAAAGCACTTCCCACAACGTTACAGAAGCTAGAGCTGAATCTCTGGCTTCGGATTTGCCAGTACTGGTACAATCGTCAGCTTGGTGATAGGTTGGACTGGTGGGACTGTAACCGAACTCCAGTTGATGCTTGTCCTCTGATAACGCACTTGCCAGAACTGAGGGAGAAGCCGAACTACTATAGCCAAAAGAAATACTTGCCAGACCTCAAGAAAGAGCCTGTTGTAGTCCAATGGTCTGGGCAAAAATTAGACTTTTCACGAGTCCCAGCCAACACACTACAAGAAGTTTGCAAGCGCATTGATAAGGCTTTTGAGCGGTTTATTGCTGGAGATTCTACGGGGAAACGAAGCGGGAAACCACGCTTTAAATCCGAATCCCGTTTTCGCTCATTTGTAATTGAAGGAGCTGGACTAGAACTACATTCTTGCTCTACAGGCGGAAAATATCTCTATGTCAAAGTTCCAAAAATTGGTTTAATCAAGATTCGGTCACACCGCCATATCCCGGATGGTGCTGTTCTCAAACAATTACAGTTCATCAAAAAGAGTGATGGCTGGTTTGTCAATCTTCGCATTGAAGATGCAACTGTTCCTAGTTGCACCCCTGATGAGATTGTTCCTGATTGGGATAATTCAATGGGGTTAGATGCTGTTCTCCATGAAGATAACTACCTAGCGACATCGGAGAATACAAAACTTCCTTCGCTTAAGGTTTTACGCAATAGTCTAGAGAAGTTAGCCAAAATTTCTAAGAAAAAGAATTCACGGAAAAAAGGCTCTGCTCCTAGGTGTAAACTAGCCAAGAGGGAAGGGAGACAGCATCAAAAAATAGCTAGAGCGAGGAAAGATTTCCAGTATAAAACTGCTTATAAGCTAGTACGAACTGGCAAGAAAGTGTTTTTCCATGAAGACCTTAATTTGAAGGGTCTTACTCGTCGCAACGCTCCTAAACAAGACGATACAGGGGCTTACATCAAAAATGGGCAATCAGCTAAATCGGGGTTAAACCTGTCATGGGCTGATGCTGCCTTTGGTCAATTCTTTGAAATCCTAGGTCACATAGCTGGGAAAGCTGGAGCCAAAGTGGTTGCAAAGAATCCGGCTTTAAGTTCCCAGTTACTCTCGTACCGTGATGATTTTGTGTTCACTGACTGCGGCATCCGAGAGTATTGGGATGATGTTGAGAAGCTTTTGGTTGATAGAGACGTGAACGCCGCTATCAACATCAAAAGACTGGGGCTGGACGTTTTCCCCAGTATAAAACGCCGGAAAGGTGGCGTCGTAATAGTGAACTCTATTACCGATACTACCTCAAAGGAAGTTCTCCACACCCTTCGAGGTGTCTGAGAAGCCTA
>CBDTXL010001417.1:0-1623 GCA_965364435.1 uncultured bacterium | reverse complement strand
CCAGAGACTTTACCGAAGTTGTGTTTCGCGTCATGCGCGACTTAATGACGACGGACGCCATCGATCGCGTCGAGTCAGAGCTGCACCAAGAGGCTGTGCCTACGAAGGAGAAAGCACTCCAGATGGAGGTAGCTGTTCTTTGGAGAGACACCAATCCGATCGTGGGATTTTTAAGTCGAGTACGTAAGCCTTTAAGAGGTCCGGCTCCGATGGGAATTGATTCCAATCTATTTCTCACGCGAGTTGCCAATGAAGGTGGACTCCCAGGGACGATCGAGCGAGAGCAGGCGGTTAAAGCGGTGTTTTCTGCCACCAAAGATGAACTTTCCGAAGAACGGATTCAGGAAATTGCCAGTTGGCTCCCTGACCATATACGCCAACTTTGGGAGCAGGCTTAAATAGAAGCCTAAAAAAGTCAAGTCTGTTCGGGGGTGATAATATTTTGTTGGCGAATTCGGAAAACCTAACCCCCCAGTCCCCTTCCCTGCAAGGGAAGGGGGAGGGATCTGACCCCTATCGAATTGACCAACACTATCGTGATAATCGCGAACAGACTCCCCTCCCATCACGATTAGCATTCTCTTTGCCGCTGAGATCGAAATTTTCTTCTCATAAACCTGTCATAAGTAGACATTTTTGGGAGATTAAGCAGATGGAGACTAAGAGCTATCAGGTTTTTGAGCCACTTTTTACTCCTTTAGATTAGACCTCTTGCAAAAGTCGATCAATCCTATCAAATCCATCTGTGTTTATCTGTGTCCATCTGTGGTTAAAAATCCAAGGTTAAAAATCCTTGCATCAGCACTTTTGCAAGAGGTTTATTGTTAATGGATAGCTGATAGGTGTTGTTCAAGGATAGAAGAGCGATCTGCCCTTTGCAGCAGCGCTTCGCTATCACTCTGAGACTGTACCCAATTAAACCAAACATCTAATCCCTCACCTGTCTTCGCAGAAACAGGAATAATCGTGACATTAGGATTCATTTGCCGGACATTTGCCACAATCCGATTGACATCAACATCCAAATGAGGTGCTAAGTCCATCTTGGTAATCAACAAACAATCGGCTTCTTGAAACATCACCGGATATTTCAGCGGCTTATCTTCTCCCTCAGTGATGCTCAACAAAGCAACTTTGGCATGTTCTCCCACTTCAAATTCAGCAGGACAAACCAAGTTGCCGACATTTTCAACCAGTACGAGGTCGAATTCTGAGGGATTGTATTGATGCTCTAGCTGATGGATGCCACCCGCAACCATTTTGGAATCCAAGTGGCAGGAGCGTCCGGTGTTGATGGCAATCACGGGAACGTCATATTTACGCAGGCGATCGGCATCTAGTTCAGTGGTCATATCGCCTTCGATTACAGCAATTTTGAGTTTACTGCTGAGGGCGGCTAGCGTCTGTTCTAGGAGAACAGTTTTACCTGCGCCGGGACTGCTCATGATATTGAAGCAAGTGATGCCCCACTCATCAAAATGAGCGCGGTTGTGGTCTGCTCCTTCCTGGTTGGCATGGAGTAAGTTAATTCCTAGGGCGGCGTCAAAGGTTTGGTGCATAGTTTGGGAATTGGGTAATGGGTAATGGGTAATGGGTAATGGGTAATGGGTAATGGGTAATGGG
>CBDTXL010001416.1:0-1624 GCA_965364435.1 uncultured bacterium | reverse complement strand
TGGACGCCGCGGGCTTCGTGCTCGACGGCGAGAGCAACCTCTATGCGCGGCCGGCGGACCCGAGGACGGCGAGCGTGTTCGATACGGGGATCCGGGGGCAAACGGACCAGTTCACGCTGCGGTTCAAGAAGCCGGGGTGAGTCTTGGAATATAATGCTTAGCTCTTGCTCGCTGCCGTGGATTCGTTCTGCCGCAACAGCATGGAAGATCATGACGATATGTGTATTGGCACGGCATCTCCTCCCGGAGAAGGAGTAGGGAATGCTAGCGACCATCGGATACGAACGAGCGGAGTTAAGGGATTTTATCGCCACGCTGGAAACGCTTGGCGTAGAGGTTCTAGTTGATATTCGGGAGCGAGCTCAGTCTCGGCGACCCGGCTTCTCAAAATCTACGCTCTCGCGCGCACTCGCGGACGCTGGCATATCTTATCTGCATTTTCGAGAGCTTGGCGATCCGAAAGAAGGGCGCGATGCGGCTAGAGCAGGTAATACCGCACTATTTCGTCAAGTCTTCGGACGAGTCATGCAATCTCATGCAGGAGAACGCGCCTTGTCGGAGCTGGAAGTTCTGGCCGCAGACCAAAAGATATGCCTAATGTGCTACGAACGCGATTACCGTGAATGCCATAGGAAGATTGTTTCGGATCATCTAGAGCTTAAACTTCAGAAAAAAGTTAGTCACATCGGAGTGCAGGAAGGTGCAGGACGAAGCGCGAATGCACGACGAGTGCATTATACTAATCAAAGCTCAACCTCATCGATCCAGTAACTACTTCGAGACAGTTTGTTGCGCTGGCGTTGGACGCGACCGTCGATGGCGACGTCAGTACCCAGTACCGTTCCGTATCCTAAAGGAGGATCAGAAATTTAAACGATGGCAGTGGATTGAGTACGATTATGTCAAGCCTCGTAATGATCGACGCGCCGAGAGCCAAAAGGTCATATCCAAGTCGTTGGTCACGAGAGGCGAAATGCGCGCTAGCGAGCGGGCAAACTTTCTTGCCCCCCTTGTCCTAGCTTCACTTCGTCAAGCGGATGAAAGACGGGATTCTTTAGCGCTCATTCGACCAAATTCGATTAAGCTAAGTGCGATTGCTAAATCGGACGTCGAGTTAGAATCGGAGTCGCGGAAGCACGCAAAGTTAGCTGCGCAACTATCTCTTCTTGAAGAGGATGAGGTTGCTGAGCCTCTCAAACCTTGTCGTATGCAATTTCATCTTTCGTGGACGGACCAAGATGGCAAGTCGCACCGTCAAGAGTGCGATGACTGGGAGACGGCTGCTGCGTTCAACAAATTCGAACGAGAATACGGAGAACGAAGAGCCCTTGAAATTCTGAAAGAAAAGTACGAAGATCAATATTTGAAGTCGGGATTGGTTTTGGGATTTAGCACACATACGCGCAGAAACTTGGAGAATAACACCTCAAATCAGTGGCTGTTGGTAGGGTTGATCCGACTAGACAAAACTGAGCAGGGGTCGTTGCTTTAACAACAGCATTTACCTTTAGTTGTAGTTCTCACCCGAACATCCCCCGCCGCGGCCCCAGATACCCAAACAGATACGCGCCTACCTTGCGCATCTGTATCTCCTCCGCGCCTTCGGTGATGCGGTAGCGGCGGT
>CBDTXL010001415.1:0-1624 GCA_965364435.1 uncultured bacterium | reverse complement strand
CCTATATCTCCTTTGTCAACACCAATTAATAGACTTATTGCATAAATGGCAAAGCTAAGGGTGATAACTACTACAGATAGCTAGCAAAAATTGACTTTTGCAAGAAATCTCACAAACGGCGCTCTAGAGAAGCTACTACCAAGTGGCACATCTCTAAAAGTGACAGCCCAAAAGTTTTGTGAACATTGCCAAACGGAGGAAAGTTTGAGGAGCGTAGGTGTTAATCTGTATCTTTCAGCCTTGAAACCTTAGCCAATACTGGGTGCGTCTACTACCAAAAATCAAAGCGATCGCATTCCCTTTCTAGAGATACGCGATCGCCTTCAAGCAACCCAAAGCAGGAATTAAACAAGATGATAGCTAACGCACCCACCCCCGTCACAAACACTGGCGTCGATTACACCCTCACTCCCACGAGAGTAGGATGGCGACTAACCGCCTGGGAGTCAGCAGAAGTGACAAAGGAAAGGCTTCGTCCATTCCTGTGGAAGTTTGAAGTGGAACTCCAAACTTGGGATGAAGCCCAAACTACCCTTCAAGTAATTTTAGAAGGAGATTCGACTTAATCACTAAGAAAGCGAGATGTCTCGATACAAGCTTGTGACCGATTTGGCGCTACACAATCCAAAATCTAAAATCTAAAATCGCTTTGGTCACCGGACAACAGCGGCTTCAAGCGGTTCTGGATCTTTGAATAGGGCTGTACTCAGATAGCGTTCACCAAAACTGGGCTGCACCATCACGATCAACTTACCGGCATTTTCTGGACGTTTAGCTACTTGGATAGCTGCAAATAAAGCTGCTCCTGAAGAGATGCCAGACAACAAACCCTCTTCTCGTGCTAGACGGCGACCATAAGCGATCGCATCCTCATCGCTCACTTGGATCACTTCATCAATTAGCTCAACACGGAGAACTTGGGGGATGAATCCAGCGCCAATGCCTTGAATCTTATGAGGTCCAGCTTGTCCTCCGGAAAGCACAGGACTAGTAGTTGGTTCAACAGCGATCGCCTGAAAGCTGGGTTTGCGCTGCTTGATTACCTCTGCAATACCAGTAATCGTGCCGCCAGTGCCAACCCCAGATATCAGAATATCCACCTCGCCATCTGTATCTTCCCAAATTTCTTGGGCTGTCGTCTCTCGATGAATTTTAGGATTGGCTGGGTTCTGGAACTGTTGCAGCATAAAGGCATTGGGAGTGCTGGTCACAATTTCTTGGGCACGAGCGATCGCTCCTTTCATGCCCTGCGTTCCTGGAGTCAGTTCCAACTCTGCACCATAGGCTTTGAGCATCGCCCGCCGTTCTAGACTCATTGTTTCGGGCATTGTCAAGATTAAGCGATAGCCTTTAGCCGCTGCCACCATTGCCAAAGCAATGCCGGTGTTGCCAGAAGTCGGTTCAACTAAAATCGTTTTCCCTGGATGAATCTGCCCCTTCTCCTCAGCTACCCGAATCATACTCACACCGATGCGGTCTTTCACGGAAGCCGCTGGGTTCATCCCTTCCAGCTTCGCAACAATCCGCGCCACACACCCCTCAGCTTGGGGTATCCGATTCAGCTGAACCAGGGGAGTATGACCAATCAATTCTGTTACATCATTAGCAATCCGCATAGTTTCAC
>CBDTXL010001414.1:0-1624 GCA_965364435.1 uncultured bacterium | reverse complement strand
TCCTTTGACTCAGGAGAGCAGCGATGCCAGCCGCAGTTGGAACGATTGAAACAGTAGGTTTTCCTGCTGTGTTAGCAGCAGCAGACGCAATGGTCAAAGCTGGCGCAGTCACATTGGTTTATTATGGCCTAGCGGAAAGGGGTAACTTTATAGTCGCTGTCCGGGGGACTATCGCTCAGGTCAAGGTTGCTGTTGCGGCAGGGATTGAAGCGGCAGAGAAAGTATACGGGGGTGAAGTCGTTTCGCACTACATCATCCCGAATCCGAGTGAAAATGTTGTAGACGTTATGCCGATCGAATACACAGAGAAAGTCGAACAGTTCAGAATCTTTTGAGCAACTCAACCTTGTTCAACTGCTGCACACCAAAGTACGTCAGCTATCCAATTCAAGGGCAGGAAACGTAAAGATAATGGCATTGCTCTCAAAAGGTAGGGCGAAGCTTCGTACAATTAGTTCTTGGCTTCACATATTTCAACAACAAATTCAGGAGATTAGCCATGGCACTACAGGCGGTAGGATCGATTGAAACCAAGGGCTTTCCTGGTGTGCTAGCAGCAGCAGACGCCATGGTCAAAGCTGGTAGAGTCACCCTAGTCGGCTACCTCAGAGCGGGTAGCGCTCGCTTTACAGTGAATATTCGGGGGGATGTTTCTGAGGTGAAAGCGGCTATGGACGCTGGGATTGCGGCAGTAGAAAAGACTTATGGTGCTACCCTGGAAACTTGGGTAATTATTCCTCGTCCCCATGAAAATGTCGAGTGCGTTCTGCCAATTGGCTACACGGAGGATGTGCAACAGTACCGAGACGCAGTGGAAAACCCCGTCATAGGACCACAGAACGGTCGATAGAGGTAGTCAAACAGACTAGGTGATGTCCCGCGTCTCCATCGTCATCCCTACCCTGAATGAATCAGTGTGTCTAGGGCGCACCCTGCGGCAGCTAAGTCTCCTCGATCCTCCTGCTTGGGAAGTGCTGGTGGTGGATGGCGGTAGTGAAGACGAGACGATCGCTACTTCAAAGCGCGTCTTTTCGACGTTTCCCAATAGCGTTGGGGCGCGAGTCATCACCTCTGAGGGACGTGGGCGTTCAGTGCAGATGAATCAAGGAGCAAAAGCAGCCACAGGGGAGATTCTCTGCTTCCTGCACGCGGACACCTCTGTGCCAGACGACCTTGTAGCCGTTATCGATCGCACCCTGGCAGACAAGACGGTTGCTTGTGGTGGGTTTATTTCCCTGATGACAGGTTGTGTAACGACACGTTGGGGAGTGTCGTTACACAACTACCTCAAAACCTACTATGCTCCTTTGATTTTCCGCCCCCACTTGTTTTTCAAAGGGCTGCGCTTGCTGTTTGGCGACCAGGTGATGTTTTGTCGCCGCGCTGATTTCTGGGAGGTTGGCGGTTTTGACAGCGCCATCCCGATTCTGGAGGAAGCTGATTTATGCATCAAGCTGGTGCAGTTGGGGCGAATCTGTCAGGTAAACCGCATCGTTCAAAGTAGCGATCGCCGCGTGGCACGTTGGGGTTCTCTCAAGGCGACTGGGATATACCTCTATATCGGCTTTCTCTGGGGTTTGGGTGTCCCAGCAACGTACCTTAAGCAGTTTTATGAGGACATTCG
>CBDTXL010001413.1:0-1626 GCA_965364435.1 uncultured bacterium | reverse complement strand
TGGGAGGCTTCTTGGGATTGGCAGATCCAAGGAACTGGGATTTGAGATCCTCCAGTTCAAGATCAATTTGACTATTGGATTTTGGTGGAGTGGGAGAGGACGCTGAGGGAGACGCCGGTTTTGGACTTGGGCTTTTGGGAGTAGGAGCGGCAAGAAACTGAGACTTCAGTTCTGCTAACTCGTCATCAATCTTCCCGCCAGAGTTCGTCACAGCTGGCTGTGATTTTACAGTAGATATTGCAGCAGGTGTTACAGGTGTCTGTTGCTTTACTGCCACTACTGGGGGCGTCTGAGGATTCAAGTCTTTAAGAACCTCAGCCGCTGATTGGTAGCGTCGGTTGATGGCACTTTCCAGTATCTTGTCGAGGATGCGACCAAGAGTATTACTGACTGGACTCTTCAACGCATCTCGCCATACCCAAGCGTTCTCACTAGGGTCAAATAGGTCAAAGGGGTGCATGCCAGTCAACAAATGGATGCAAGTGACGCCGAGACCATAGAGGTCACTAGCAAAAACCGCTCTACCGAGGCTTTGTTCGGGTGCTGCATAGCCAGCTGAGCCTATCGCTGTTCCCGTTCTTGCTAGGGCGGTGCCAGTGGCGACTTTCGATGCCCCAAAATCAACGAGAACAACTTGGCTGTCCCGGCGACGAATAATGTTTTCTGGCTTAATGTCTCTGTGAATTACCTGATGTTGATGAACAAATTGCAGCACTGGCAGCAAATCATAAAGTAGCGATCGCACTTGTGCTTCATTAAAAGCACCATTCATTGCCAGTTCTTGGGCTAAGTCTCTTCCATCAATAAACTCTTGCACCAAATACTGTTGACTGTCTTGGGAGAAATACGCCAACAGTTCTGGAATCTGGGGATGTTTGCCCAACTCATCGAGCCGTACCGCTTCCTGAGTGAATAACTCCGCTGCCTTTTGAACTGTATTCGTTCCCTGAGCTTGGGGGAAAAACTGCTTAATCACACAGTAAGGGTGGGAGGGTTTATCTTCATCCACTGCTAAGAAAGTTTTGCCAAAGCCACCTTGCCCTAGGGGTTTAATCGTTCTGTAACGCTCTTTGAGCAGTAACTTCGATCCACAAGTTCGACAAAAGTTAGTTCCTGCTGGATTTTCAGGCGTTGGGCAGCGGGGATTGAGACAGTAGCTCATTAGGATGGTATGCGCTCTTTGCGTTTATCTCTATTTTGACCGACCTTAGGTTTATCTGACCTAGTCGTGTTCAAGCGCAAAGGCGATCGCATTTCAAGAAGATGATGAGCGCTTGTGTTGAATAATTGCTTCCCGGAAGCCCAGCACCACCAAAATATTTGACAGCGTTAAGAAAAACTCAGCACTCCCATGCAACCAATCGACATTTGCTAATTGTTCGCCATAAGCCACTTGAGCGTAAATTCCGGCTGGGATGGTGACAGCAACAAAAACCAGAGTCATGTAAAAGCCAATTAGAGCCAAACGCGGTGCCTGCCCAGAACGAGTGAGAAACCACAAGAAACCCAGGTAAGGAAATAGGGAAAGTGCAAATAAGGTTTCTTTTGAAATCATAATTTTGGGTCAGGAAATATCAAGATTTGTCTCAGATTTGGCAGTTTTCGTCGTTGTACTGGTATCAGACT
>CBDTXL010001412.1:0-1628 GCA_965364435.1 uncultured bacterium | reverse complement strand
GTACTCTTCTCAAGTTGCGGCAGTCTATGCCCGTAGAAGACTGGAGAGAGAAAAGCGATCGCATCTGTACTCACCTCCAATCCTCACCTCTATTTACCCAAGCGCGAACAGTTCTCGCTTATTTCAGCATTCGACAAGAACCCGATTTAAGTCCCCTATTTACAGATAGCAAACACAGTTGGGGATTCTCTCGTATGCAAGGCAAATCTCTCTCCTGGCACAGCTGGCAGCCCGGAGAACCCATACAAACGGGAGCTTATGGCATTTTTGAACCCCACCCAGAGGCTTCTGTCTTAGAGCCAACTGAGGTGGATTTAATTCTTGTACCAGCTGTTGCTTGTGACAGGCGCGGCTATAGACTAGGCTACGGCGGCGGCTTTTATGACCGGATGCTAAGTTCAGCTGAGTGGGCGTCTAAGCCTACGATCGGGATTGTGTTTGAATTTGCCTATCTGCCCCGGTTGCCCATTGATGACTGGGATAAAGTCTTACAAGGTGTTTGTACAGAAACTGGATTCAATAGGGTTGAGTGATGAATTTTGAATTAAAAAGAAAACTCAAAACTCTGTACGGGCGGGTTTATCAGACATACCTGTGGGAAAGCAGACATCACAGAAAACCCCGCCCCTACACACTCAAAACTCAAAACTCAAAACTCAAAACGCTTGGCATGTATGTGCTGTTAGGGGCGATCGCATTTGTAATGCTCTTCCCTCTACTGTGGCTTATCAGCACATCTTTCAAGTCTCCAGCAGAAAACATCTTTCAGTTCCCCCCCCAGCTGTTTCCCAGTCAGCCAACCTTCCAAAATTTCCTAACAGTCTGGCAAAGCAATCCCTTTGGGCAGTACCTGTTTAACAGTACTATCATTGCTGTTCTAACTGTAGGATTGAATCTTCTGTTTTGCTCGCTGGCGGCTTACCCACTGGCACGGCTAGACTTCCGGGGTCGAGACTTGATTTTCACCAGCATCGTCTCTACCATCATGATTCCCTTCCAGATTGTGATGATTCCCCTCTACATCTTGACGGTGCAGCTAGGTTTAAGAAATAGCTATCTGGGAGTCATTTTCCCAAGCATTGCCTCCGCCTTTGGCATTTTCCTGCTGCGGCAAGCATTTCAGGGTGTGCCCAAGGAACTAGAAGAAGCCGCCCGGATTGATGGCTGTTCTGAGTTAGGGTTGTGGTGGAATATAATGTTGCCTGCTGTCCGTCCAGCGCTGGTGACGTTAGCGATATTTGTCTTTATTGGCTCTTGGAGCGACTTCCTTTGGCCTTTGATTGTTCTGGACCGACCAGAGTACTATACCCTTCCCTTGGGTGTCGCCACCCTCGCCGGGACGTTCTCCCTGGATTGGCGTTTGATTGCTGCTGGTTCGGTTATCTCCATTGCCCCTGTACTGCTGTTCTTCCTCTTCATGCAGCGCTACATTGTGCCGACCGATTCTGGAAGTGGGGTTAAGGGTTGAATACTGTTAAAAAGCCGAGGGAGGGAATCGAACCCCCCGTCTGCGTAAACGAGACGCAGATACCACCTTGGTAAAAAATGGGTCTTGCACAGTTCCTCGTATGAAAATTCATGAGGACAGGCGGCAAGCACTTCAAGTTTCTCGTTATCCTCGGCAAGAA
>CBDTXL010001411.1:0-1633 GCA_965364435.1 uncultured bacterium | reverse complement strand
CTAAAAAACCCGCACCAATAACTTTTCCCGATTTTGAGTAAATCCTAACAACTGATGACTCAAGTGGTGCCGCCATCTTTAGACTGTTGCTTCCACTTCAGGGTAATTTCGTAGTTGACCTCGGCATTCCCTGATGCTACAACAGCTCCAAGTCCAGCTGTCATTTTGATGCCAAACTTAACCTCCACTTCATTAGCTGGCTCATTCAGGCTCCGCACCTTGTTAATGATGGTACTGGCTACAGGCTTGATGGTATTCAGGGCAGACTCAAAGGTCTTTTGGGCTTTTTCAGCGATTTCATCACCGAGACCGATGCGATCGCTCGGCTCGTCCACTTCCACGAGAATGGATTCGCCACTTAAGAGAGGAAATTCAACGATGCGTTTCACACTTGACCTTTATTGAAGACTTTTCAAAATCCTACTTCAGCTAGATACACTTGCGCCACCAAGCGATTGCCTTCTTCGCTGCGCCTCACAGTCCAGGGTGCCACTGCCGCCTGTTGAGGGAATAAGCAAACAGTCAGGTCACTACCCGGCAGATTGATTTTGACAGCAGTTATAGCCGGAAGTTGTTCAGGTTGTTAAGGTTCTAAATCACTTGGGTATGCAAACAGGCGATCGCTCTTTCCAAACACTCATCTACGGGAGAAAACCTCTCAAGAACAGACGTTAGAATTAGAGCGCAAACCAATGGACGCTCCCGCCGCCTAGAGGGACTCGATGAAAAAAACATTACTCGTTAGCTCTTTTTGTTTTCTCCTTGTCGGAGGCGGACTCAAGCCTGCATCTGCACCTGTCAGTGCTGAAACGCCGTTCGTCGTTGCACAGCGTACCCAGGACTCCACGCCGACGACTCCCATTGGGCAAACTCAAGTGCAATTGCTCACTCCAGGAGCTGAACCCAGACAGGAGCTGCGTTTTAAACCTACAGTTAACGCCAAGCAAACGCTTAAAATGACGCTCAATATGGACATCGCCAGCTCCATATCAGACAAGCCTAGCCCCAACGTCAAAATCCCATCAACGGTGATGACGATGGACGTGGAAGTCACTCAGGTCGATGCCAATGGCGATATTCACGCTAAATTATCTTATACTGACGCCGATGTCGTGGCTGATTCGACTGTCCCGCCAGAAGTTGTCAACAGGATGCGTTCCGTAGTCAAAAAGGTGGTCGGTCTTAATGGCTCTTTCATCTTTGATAGCCGAGGAAAAATCAAATCAAGTAGCTTTGTCCTTCCTGAGGGACTCGACCCATTAACAAAACAATTGTTTGAGCAAGTATCGAGTTCCCTCAATCAACTCTCTTCGCCAGTTCCCGCCGAAGCAGTGGGGAAAGGCGCTAAGTGGCGTGCTTCTACCGCACTCAATCTAGGCGGAATCAACCTCACCCAGAGCGCCATTTATGAATTGGTGAATCTACAAGATAATGTTGCCACTCTCAACGTTAGTGTGGAACAACAAGCCGCCTCCCAAGAATTGGCTCTACCGGGACTGCCTCCAGGAATTACCTTTACCTTAAAATCGCTCAATTCTCAAGGTCAGGGACAGATGACCATGCAACTGGATGAAGTGATGCCGAGTCGCTTCAGTATGTCCATGCGTTCTAATAATGAGATGAACGTTAAAGA
>CBDTXL010001410.1:0-1636 GCA_965364435.1 uncultured bacterium | reverse complement strand
GTTACGACTTGATTGGTTCCCACTTGTCGCACTTCTAAATAACTTTGTCTAATCGTCTCAGGTATGGGAACTGTGACTGTTATCGGTTGGGCGGGAGGTGATAAAATAGCGACGTTAGTCGTCGAATTTGTGGCGTTAAGGGGACGCTGTACCATCACATCGGGAATCCCAACTAGTAGAGGATTTTCTCCAATGACTTCGTAAATTCGCCGTTCAATCGCGACAATATACTTAGGTTCTAATTGAGGCGCTAATAAGTCAGCGATCGCTGTAATGAGTCGATGATGGAAATCTGACCATAATTCCGAGTTTTCTAAATAGGGGTTCATGCCGGGAAAGGGTGATGGCATAGTAGACCTCTGTTTCGATCGCCTACTTTGTATTGTAGGTGTTGCTAGGATGAGAAAGCGATCGCGAGAGGTTTAGATTCCCGACTTCTTAGAGAAGTCGGGAATCTCGCCTTCACGAATCATTTACGACTGCTATAGCTTGGGGTCAGCAGTAGGTTCAGTATATTCACAAAAAGTATTCAGCCCAATTTTGACAACATATAGGACAATAATTGTTGCGATCGCTGGGTCAATGGGTAATCCGTGTGCCACTGCTATGCTACTTAGGGAGACAATCAACCCGGTGAGTAAAGGCGCACTGCCTGGGTTATTGGTGTATTCCTTAACTTTGCCGCGAAATCCATCATCACCGCAGAGTTCTTTGCGGAGTTCGCCTAGCATTACTTTCCAGAGAGATTTGCGTTTACTGGGGTCTGGGTCACACATTTGACCTGTTTTCTCCTCCCAAAGTTCATCAAAACTGGCGTCAAGTCTGCCCTGATTTTTTTCTAGGATTGCAAATGCTTCTTGAGCGGGTTCGTACTCCTGTAATAGCTGCTGTTTAGCCTTGATTTCATCAGTGGTTAATTGTGTTTCCATGTTATGCCTTGTCGGGATGTGGGAGCGTCATCTTCATAATTATCTCGTTCCAAGGATGCGATCGCTGTTCCTTGGGAATGATGCTGCTTTTGATTGCTCACGTAGGCAATAGCTTCATCAAGTTGTTTGCCTCCCAGCGAAAAAACACCATATCCGCGCTGCCAACCAAACTTAGCTGATGTGGGAGGTGAATCTTGGTTAAACTGATGGGCGCTACTCCCTTTAATATGTTTGACAAAATCTGCGATCGAAAGGCTCGGTGGAATAGATGTCACTACATGGATATGATCTTCTATACCGCCGATTGCGTGAATGATACAACCCAGCGAATCAGCTTTCCCGATTATATAGCTGTATAATTTGGGTTCTCGTTCAGGCGTAATCAAAGGTTGGCGTTCTTCCGTTGCCCAAACTAGATGATAATAAAGCCGCCAAAGCGCCATAGAATTATGCCCTGATAATCGGAATTAGCTTGTCTTACTACTTAGTCGTCTTCAGACGACTTGAGCTATGAGCCTGCGAATTAATTCGCAGGCGGATGAGCGGGTTATACCATCACATTGCTGGGAAATAAATTGCTCACCCTTACCCACCACCTGGAATAAATTTATCATCACGTTAACATATTGATTGAATTTATCGCCACGCTGTCACACCGCCTTGAAATCAATTTCAAGGCTCATAGCTCAAGTCCGTTTAAACGGACT
>CBDTXL010001409.1:0-1639 GCA_965364435.1 uncultured bacterium | reverse complement strand
CTAATAACAAATGATGACCTCTACCTCTTTAATGAAGGGTCACACTTCCACCTCTACGAAAAGTTGGGTTCACACCCAGTCGTTGTTAATGGTGTAGAGGGAACCTACTTTGCCGTTTGGGCACCCAATGCGAGTGAGGTTTTTGTTAAAGGGGATTTCAACGGTTGGCAAGATTATGGTCACCGCCTTTCCCTGAAAGGAAACTCAGGGATTTGGGAAGGCTTTATTCCTGGGATGACGAAAGGCAGCCTCTACAAGTACCGCATCGTCAACCACAACAGTGGCTATGCCGTGGACAAAGCCGATCCACTTGCCAGTTCTCAAGAAACCCCGCCGAGAACCGCCTCCGTTATCTGGGACACTGAGTACACTTGGCATGACCAAGAGTGGCTCTCAAAACGCGATCGCGCACAAGCCCTAGATGCACCCATGTCCATCTACGAGGTACACCTAGGCTCCTGGATGCGAGTACCGGAGGAGGGAAATCGCTCCCTCACTTACCGGGAACTTGCCTCTAAATTGGCTGACTATGTCAAGCGCCTGGGATTTACCCACGTTGAACTGATGCCAATTACTGAGCATCCTTTCTACGGGTCCTGGGGCTACCAAACTACAGGCTATTTCGCCCCAACCAGCCGCTATGGTACTCCCCAAGACTTCATGTATCTGGTGGACTACCTGCATCAGCAAGACATTGGCGTAATCTTAGATTGGGTGCCCTCCCATTTCCCCACCGATGAGCATGGGCTGGAATATTTTGATGGGACGCACCTCTACTCACACGCTGACCCCCGCCAAGGGTTCCATCCCGACTGGCAGAGCAGTATTTTTAACTACGGTCGCCATGAAGTCCGGAGTTTTCTGATTAGCAGTGCCTTCTTCTGGCTAGATAAGTGTCATATTGATGGACTGCGGGTGGATGCGGTCGCGTCGATGCTTTATCTAGACTATTCCCGTAAAGAGGGAGAGTGGATTCCCAATCAATATGGCGGTAGAGAAAATTCTGAGGCGATAGACTTTCTGGGCCGCTTTAATGAGGCAGTCTATAAGCACTTCCCTGGCGTCCAAACAATTGCGGAAGAGTCCACCGCTTGGCCGATGGTTGCCCGCCCCCTTTATTTAGGCGGTCTAGGGTTTGGACTGAAATGGGACATGGGTTGGATGCATGACACTCTCAGGTATATGTCCCAAGAACCCATTCACCGGAAGTACCATCACAATCTACTTACCTTCCGGATGATCTACGCCTTTAACGAGAACTTCGTCTTGCCTCTTTCTCATGATGAAGTGGTTTATGGTAAGGGTTCACTCATTGGCAAAATGCCAGGGGATTACTGGCAAAAATTTGCCAACTTGCGCTTGCTATTTGGCTACATGTATGCTCAGGCAGCCAAGAAACTGTTGTTTATGGGCGGAGAATTCGGTCAGTGGTCGGAATGGAACCATGATCTGAGTTTGGACTGGCATCTTTTGGAGTCCCCTATGCATAGTGGTCTCCAAAACTGGGTGGCTGACCTAAACCGAATTTATCGCAGTGAACCCGCCCTCTACGAACTGGATTTTGAGTGGCAAGGTTTTGAGTGGATTGATTGCAACGACTCGGAGCAAAGCGTTATCAGTCTGGTTCGCAAGGGCAAGT
>CBDTXL010001408.1:0-1642 GCA_965364435.1 uncultured bacterium | reverse complement strand
CCCTCAATGTGAACCAGGGTTTCCTGAGCAATTAGTATCCGACAGAGGCTCGTTTGGCGGTCTTTCTCACAACTTTCCAGCCGGGAAGCAATGTTTACACTGTCCCCAATCACCCCGTACTCTAGGCGATCTTTGCCTCCTAAACTACCAACCATCACAGGTCCAGTAAAAATCCCTACCCGCATCTGAACCACTGGCAAGCCACGAGCAAGCCAGTCACGGTTGAGTTCCTGGAGGCGATCGCCGATCACTAACGCACAAGCCACGGCTCTCTCTGCATCCGCCGCGATCTCCGCTTCACTGGCGGCGGGGACTGGCACCCCAAAAACTGCCAGCACGCCATCACCAGTAAACTTGTTGACAATACCATGATGGGTTTGTACTTCCTGGACTAAGACTCTTAAGTATTCATTCAACCAAGCCATCACCTCTTCTGGTGGTCTCTGTTCGGCGATCGTGCTGAAGCCCTTGAGGTCAGTGAGTAACGTGGTGGCTATCACCCTTTGCCCTGGTAATCGACCATCCTCAAGAAGATGATCCCGTTCATTCCAGAGGGCTTTTGCGATCGCTGGCGAAGTTTGCTGCCCTAACAGCTTCATCACCATCTGTTCTTGCCGTTTTGACTGTTGCCGCTGGTAAACGACCACAGTTGCACCTGTGACAATCGATGCCAGAGTCGGTGCTGCCAGTGGTATCCATCCCCCCTGGAGAAACACCCACATTACAGAACCAAACAAGACACCCAACATGGCGAGGCTACTAATCCCAAGAATTAGGAGATTGCGAATTCGCGCCACCAAAACGCCGCTTACCAATGACCACCCGGCAATCCACAGCACCTCCACCCACTCAGACCAGAACCAGAACAAGGGGCGATTGTTCAACACCGCACTGAGGATTTGGCTCACCATCTGGGCATGAATCAGAACCCCTGGCATTTCAGGGTTTCCCGTTTCAGTCGCACTGTAGGGGGTGTTGAACACGTCTTTGACAGTAGGTGCCGTGGTGCCAATCAGCACAATCTTGTCCTTTACCCAATTCGGGTCAATTTTCCCAGTAAGTACCTGTGTGAGGGTGACTTGCCGTGCGACATTTCGAGCAGAGCGATAATTAAGGAGGATTTGATAGCCTTGGGCATCAATGGTTTGATAGCCGCCGGAATTGGCTTGCAACTGTGAAAACACAGTTTTGTTCAACTGAACCTGGTTAGTCTTTGTCAGTTCAGGTGAAATCCCCTGTTGAGCCAGATAAGCGAGAGCCAGCCTTAGGGAAAATGAGTAGAGGATGGTTGTCTCGGTAGAGCCATACATTAGATTGCGGCGAATGACGCTATCGGGATCAATGACAACGTCACTGAAACCAATACGTTCCTCTGGTATATCAGGGGGGGGCGGCACCCTCTGCTCATCGGTGTCACCGATACTAGTAATGGCGATAATCTTTGGGCTTTGGAATCGAGCTACCAGTTCTGCATGACCTGGCTCTTTCGGCACATCGCGAGCCAAATCCACGCCGATTGCCTTGGGTTGATACCGTTCCAATTCTCCCAATGCCTGTGCTAAAACTCGGTCGGAGACAGGATATTGCTTGAGAGTTTGTATGTCTGTCTCTGTAATTGCCACCACCAAGAGCCGAGGGTCAG
>CBDTXL010001407.1:0-1643 GCA_965364435.1 uncultured bacterium | reverse complement strand
TGCAGTTTCGGCTTCTTCCCCAGACAGCAGTATTTTAACGAGATTTTGATGGTTGCATAAGTTGGTCTGCCAAATCTCTATTAAGGAATAGTCTTGGAGTAATTCTGGTACTTTCTGGGCATCCTCGTCAGGAAGGAATACCTCAATCAGACGTAAGTTCATGAACGATATTAAATGTGTTTTGACGCTACCCCTTAGCTTTGCACCCTCCTGTTACAGACTCTAGCTTCTTGAACCTTTGTGTACCAGAGCATTTGGTCAACGTCTAATATTTGGCAGACGTTCAGTCACCTGACTAATTCTCTGAACAACTTCAACAAGGCGATCGCCCTCGACATGAACTTCTGGTGTTGGGTAGTTTTGCAGGGTTTCAATCAGGGTAATTTTTCCATTTGGTAAAGCGGAACTCACTAAAGCTCCTCGTAAAGACTGCCGATTAGCCCGATTACTAGGAGTATGAATCACCTGACTGGCTTGATCCAACAGGAATTCCCCTGGGGTAGTATTGAGTACCCGATAAAGCCCGGTAGGATTCACTGGAACCTCTTGCGTTAGAGTACGCCGCAACTTGGCGGGTTCTTTTCCTGCCATTCTTAGATAAGCTTGTAGCGAACTCGAAAGTTCACCCGTTTCGGCAAAGGTTGTTAATTCTGCAACCGACACCGTTTCCCGCAAAAAACGGTACTTCAGCACTACTGAGTCGGCGGCGTCAGCACGAGCGCTCCCAAGAAACACACTCATCAGTGTGACCAAACCTAAGATAGAACGCCATGAAAGTGGTAAATACCGAGACATTTTTTCCTTTAATATATTTCACCTCAGTAGGTATAAGAAAACCATCCTACTTACCTTCCAATTGCCCTGATATTCTTAACGGCTGCATCGGTCTATGGGTATAAAGTGCTATTTTGAACCGGGAGCATTCCCTAACTTGACGGCTTCCTGGATGACATTTTTGTGTGTCAGGATTTCACCAGTCTAAAGATCTACGCGATCACTAACCACAGATTCTTGACGTTGTAGTGGAAGAGGAAATTCCAAAATCGGTTAGAGTGCGTCTAAGTGTGCAATCTGTGTCGTAAGATACTTGGGTAGCGCCCTTTCAGTTTATTACAAGTTTCTGTTTAAAAAATACAACCACAGAGAGAAGTGCCGATGTCAGGTAGCGAAAAAGTTTGTTATCATTTCCCTCGTCGTTTTAGATGAATTCCTTGCCTCAAGTAACCCACCAGTGAGGAAAATAGAACCAGCACAGGAATAATCTCCAGCCGCCCCATCCACATAAACAGAATCAAGATTAGCTTGCCTACCCAATGCAAATCTGGCTCTGAAATTCCTGTAGACAAACCCACACTTCCCAATGCAGAGGCGGCTTCAAAAATAACATCATTCAACGTATATTGAGGCTTTACTACGTGGAGAAATACTAGAACGCCAAGTCCCAGCCACCCCACCCAGAGTACTGCCAAAACAGCAGCGCTCTCGACTCGTTGCGCCGCCTGAGCTTCCTTCAACACTTTACCGTTCATCTGATAGCGCATTAGCTGGTGAGGTCGTAGGGAAATGCGCCGGAAGTGCCACATCACCGCTTTGTACAGGGCTACAACACGATTTAGCTTGAGTCCACCCACCGTGGAACCAGA
>CBDTXL010001406.1:0-1643 GCA_965364435.1 uncultured bacterium | reverse complement strand
ACTAAGTTTTGCTAAGCTAACGTTAACATTCCTTTATGATTGCCATTGCTAGCAGCTCGTCCAAATATCCTGATTTGGAAAGTTGTGACAAAAACCCTACTCTAGGCGGTAATCTACCTGACAGGAATAAAGCCGTATTGGAATTGGGCAATGCACATTGGATTTATCAACCCTCAGGGCAACTTCGATCCCGGCGATACCCATATGACGGAACATCCAGATTTTGGGGGTCAGCTGGTCTACGTCAAGCAAGTCGCCCTGGCAATGGCTCAAAAGGGTCACAAAGTTGATCTTCTCACCCGCCAAATCATTGACCCCGAGTGGCCAGAGTTTGCTGAACCGTTTGACGCTTATCCCGGTGTGGAAAACGTCCGCATTATCCGTTTACCAGCTGGACCAAAAGAATTCCTGTGCAAAGAGTTGCTATGGCCCTATCTGCTAACTGACTGGGTGCCCAACGTCCTGAAATTTTATCGCGAGCAGGGTGGCTTACCAGATGTTATGACCACTCACTACAGCGATGGCGGACTGTGTGGCGTTTTGATTGAGGAGGAGACTGGAGTGCCCTTCACGTTCACCGCTCATTCTCTGGGTGCCCAGAAGATGGATAAGCTGCACGTCACCCCAGAAAATCTGGCTCAAATGGACGAGGAATACCGCTTTGGATGCCGCCTAGTGGTCGAACGTTTGAGCATGAATCGTTCAGCTGCCAACATCACCAACACGCAACAGGAACGCTTCAAACAGTACGCTCATCCCGCCTATCGTGGGGCAGTGGACGTAAACGATGATGCTCGCTTTGCCGTGATTCCACCGGGAGTAGACCCATCCATGTTCAGTGCCGAGGTTCGCTCCCACAATGAAGAAGCGACCTACCAGCTGGTTCTGGAGCGATTGGCACGGGACATCACTGAGTCACGGCGAGGTTTACCCGCTATCCTGGCGTCGAGCCGATTAGAGCCGAAGAAGAACATATTGGGACTGGTGCAAGCCTTTGCCCAAAGCCAGACAATTCAGGAAAAGGCAAACCTGGTAATCATTACTGCTGGACTGGACAATCCCTTACAGGAGAAAGCCAAAGACGAGAAAACTGAACTACAGGTGCTGGCTCCCATCCGCGAGGTGGTGAAAGATAACGACTTGTGGGGCAAAATTAGCGCCTTTTGCGTACCCGACCAACCCGCGTTGGCTGCAACCTATCGATTCCTAGCCAAGCGCTGCTCGGTATTTGCGCTGACCTCGCACTTTGAACCCTTCGGTCTTGCCCCATTAGAAGCAGCAGCTGCTGGACTGCCGGTGGTCGTGACACAAAACGGTGGTCTGTGTGAGAGTCTGCGAGAGGGCAATCAGGAATACGGTGTTTTCGTTGACCCAGCTGACCCAGCTGATATTGCGCTCGGCTTGGAGCAGTTGCTATGCGATGCTCAGAAGTGGAAGGATTTTGCCCAGGGTGCCCAGCAACGGGTGTTGAACAACTACACCTGGGAAAGTACTGCCGAAAACTACCTGACCCTGATCGAGCGGATTCTAGCTGAGCCTAGGGCACGTCCTTCCGATAAACTGCTCTCCATCCATCCTTACTTCCGTGAGCCACAACCGGCGAACAATGTTTCTTTGGAACAATTGAGCGAACTCTACTTCAC
>CBDTXL010001405.1:0-1645 GCA_965364435.1 uncultured bacterium | reverse complement strand
ACAAACAACTCTTTTGGCTACTTGACCCTGCATTCAGTACCAAGATTTTCATAAACGAAAGGTCGCCACACCAACACTATTCTATTATTTATAGCTCAAAACTCTTGCCAATTGGCAGTTTCGGGAACATCGAGTCTTGCAAGGGCTGCCCTTGCATCTCCTCACCTTCGCTCCGGCTTAAAAAGGGGGACGAATGACTGAATTCTCCCCCCTCGTTTCTAACGTCCCCCCGAACCCAAGGGGGGATTAGGGGGGTGGGGGGCTGGGGGGGATCTCCGGGGCGAGAAAACATATCCTAGAAACTGTTCATGAAAACTTGGCAATCTGAGCGATTTCCTTACATTTCTTCTAACTCCTTGCCTTTAGTTTCCTTAATCAAAAGTGCAACGAAAAAGATTGAGATTGCTGCCGCGATCGTATAAATACCGTAAGCAGCACCTAACCCGAAGCTTTTGAGTAGGGGAGGAAAGGTCGTGGAGACAAGAAAATTGGCAATCCACTGTATTGAGGCAGCGACTGAAAGTGCAGCCGCTCGAATTTTGTTATTAAACATTTCCCCTAGCATCACCCAGACGATGGGTCCCCAGGAGAAACCGAAGAAAACGACATAGAGGTTGGCTGCGATCAGAGCGATGATTCCAGGTAAACCGGGCAGCGTTGGGTTACCCGTCGCCGGGTCAATCGCCGCGTTGCCAAAGACAACTGCTAAGGTTCCTAGAGTAACGGTCATCCCGATCGAGCCTAAGAGCAGGAGAGGCTTGCGACCAAACTTGTCTACAGTAGCGATCGCTAGAACGAGCATCGGCGATACCCTAGCTGATCGAGACTAAAGCATGCACTACAGGGTAGGGGCACGAATACCTTAGCGCCTACAAATGATTTGTATTGCACTCAAGCCTTGAACCACTATAGTCGGCAAATGTTGCAATGAGATACTATCCGAGCAGCCCCTAAAGCAGCCCAGTCAGTTTGACCTTTATCGCTCCATCAAATCTAGTACAAGCTCAGGTTTGTCCGCACTTCAACGGGATAGTGCCTCCTTCCAATAAAACCAGGCTTATTCGCAATGACCGATTGAACTATCGCTTTCAAATACCTGTGAACTACAAATCTATGGCGGTTAATACCAATCGAACTCTGATACTTGACCCAAAACGATTTGAAGAAGCGCAGTGTTTGGTGAGAATCAGAGCCGGTGTAGAGTTTCCTGACAGTATCACGGTGTATACAGAATCCGTTAACCCTAGAAATCGCAGTGTGGCTGATTTGGTGAGACAAAACACACTAGCCACGATTACTGGAACAAGAACTGTTGCTAACCAAACGGCTGTCACTTACACGACTGATTCGATGGGCTACGGAGAGGCTAATGTTGCTTTCTTTACTCCTGACCGAAAACACATGATTATTGTTTCAGCTCCGTTTCAATCTCAACAAAATTCTAGGGGAGAACGGGTTCGCAGTGACATTTTTAATAAAAGTGTATTTGACACTGTGGTTTCATCATTTATTTTTGGGCGTCGGTAATCTTTTGGAAAATAACTTTTTCATTTGCAGGAAGGGCAATTCTCTTATAGAGGAGGCCTTGAAAACAGAGACAGGTTTAATGGTAGGGTTTGAAGAAGCAAGTCCATCAACGAAGAAG
>CBDTXL010001404.1:0-1645 GCA_965364435.1 uncultured bacterium | reverse complement strand
GAGAGGGTTTCCTCTGTGATTGAGGCAGTTTCAACAGCCTTTAAACCGCCAGAGGCTGACCCGAAGGAATCCGAAACTGTAGTAGAGCCTTCAGTGTCAGACTCAGCAGCAACTGAGGCAGCTGCCGCCGATCTCGTTGAGCCGTTGACGAGTGAGGGACCAGCAGAGGGAGTAGAAAACACCCAAGCACCTACCCTTTTGGAAGAAGTTTCGTCTGTTGAGGCAGTTGCAACCCCTCCCAAAGACTCCGAGTCCGATAAAAAGAACTCCGAGGCGGTGGTAGAACCGGCAGCAGTAGAAGCGGAAAACCTCTCAGACAGCACGATGCTTGAGATTACTTGTCCTAAATGTGAGTCCACCGACATCCGGAAAAATGGGCGTCGTCATGACAAGCAAAGGTATGTTTGCAAAAACTGTGGTCGAGAGTTCGTGATGCCAAGTTCTGCCAAGGCAGAGGATAAGCCAAAGAATCAGGCAAGCTCCCCTGTAGAGACTTCAAAAGTCAAAGGCACTGAGTCAGCTACTGTGTCTGGTGATAACACCTCTGAGTCTTCTAAGCCTCAAAGCAAGAAGAAGACGAAAAGCAAAGGATTTGGGGGTTCCAAAAAAGCTAAGTAGAACTTAACTAGTCTACTCTAGCGGCATTACTCATTAGACCTCTTACACGCCGTCTATCGAAACCAACTTTCCAATCCGATTTCATCTGTGTTCATCTGTGTTTATCTGTGGTTTCATACCAAATCCGTTTTAATAACCCCCTTATTCTCTAAAAGAGGGGGAGAGGGGGAGAAATTGGCGGCTGAAGTCGAAAAAGGGGTATACGAGGCGGATTTGGTATCAAATCCTAAAGAAAGGATGGCGTGCAAGAGGTCTATTCAAGAGGCTAAGGGCGGAGGGGTTTGAGCATCCACAACGACTGGGTTTGGTAGCCCAGTTGGTGGTAAAGACTCAGCGCCGGTTGGTTGGATTGAAAGACTTGGAGTCCAATCTGCCGAGCGCCCCTTGCCCTTGCCCAGTCTTGGGCGTGACGCATCAATGCCGAGCCAATTCCCTTACGCCGGTGTTCTGGCATCACGTAAAGCAAAAAAATATGGGCATGGCGATCGCCTTTTACCTGATCAACTGTATTCCCTAGCCAGAGACAAGCAACTGGCTGACTCAGCGACGGGGACGACGAGACCACTGGTGAGTCTGTGGGAACTGCTCCATCAGATGACTCAACCAACCATAGAGGCGTTTCCCTAGAAAAGTACCTCTTAACCGTTTCCGCCAGATGGGAAAAATCTTCCTGATCTGGGAAAAGCTCTTTGTAACTCAGCTGTAGGAACTTCTCCAAGGTTGCTCGTTCCCACTCTGACCCAAGGCGCAGCAGATAGACCCCTAATAGTTTATCAGACACTAGTGCTAGCAGAAGCTTAGTTAAGTGACCCAGCTGATGTCGGTAAAGTTGGAGCGTCTAATGGTGGTAATCCAGCCGCTGCATCAACTTCCGGTCTGGGTGCCTGTTTACTTGCAGATTCAACATCTTCAATCGGTGCAGGTGCAGCCATATCTGACGGGAGAAAGATGCGAGCGCTGACTGCGAGTAAAGCTACTAGAAAGACCAGCACAATCATCAACGGAGCAATGTATTGACGCAAGAAAG
>CBDTXL010001403.1:0-1645 GCA_965364435.1 uncultured bacterium | reverse complement strand
GCATTTAGCTTGCTATTGATGGATGGCAGCGCCTGGACTTGCTGATGTAGGGATTGAATAACTTGATGGGTTTCAGTGATCGCACCGATGGTATCCTGTTGTATCTGTTGCGGGAATCGACGCCGGTTAATTAGGTTCAGCGAGAGAGCCACGGTCAGAGGAGCGGCTGCGTAGACCACCTGCTGAGATGCCACCGCAGCGACGGTGCCTAGGACGGAGCCAGCGAGGGAGACATATTCGGCAATCTCTAGCAAGGGTTGTTTTTCCATGTCTGTCTCAAGTCGTTATGGTTTGAAGGTTTCCCCTGGAACTGGGTGAGGTGCGATGCCTTTTACGGTTTGCTGCTGGCATGCCATGCTAGGCTGACGCTGGATAATCGAATGGGTATATCTCAGCTTTTGCAGAGATCCGCTATTACTTACCAATTAAAATTGGTTCTATCCGGATTTTTTCGGCAGGTATATTTGACTCATACCAAGTTGCGGCTCTTACTGTAATTGGAGGAATTGGTAATTGGTTTCCTTCACAGGAGTTACCCATTACCTCTGGTTACATTTCCGACTGTAGTAGGGGTTTTTAGAAGTGGTGGGAAACTTCCGCCACGTTGCACTAGTGTTATAGATAGCGGTTCTTAATTAAGTGCTATTGCAGGGCGTTCTTAGGGGCACGATAATATCGTGCCCTTACCGCATGGTGTATGGTCTTAATTGAGGTTGTTCACATCCACTTTGACTGTTGCTTTCTGTTGCTGTTTGCGCTTGAGAGCGGTGGAACCAGCACCGAGAGTTCCCACTGCCAAGAGACCTAATACAGAAGCGGGCTCCGGGACAGGTGTGGGGGTGGGATTTGCAGTCAGCTTCAGCGAGAGGTTATCAGCATAGCCGTCGTTGTAAGAGTTAAAAAGGCTTCCTACACGATTCATTTGCAGATCAACCTTGATCTTCCGCGTGCCAGTTGGCACAATACCAGACGTGCTTCGCTCTAGCAGTCCAGTTTGTGAGCCGCGATTCCCGCTTGTCACACCTCCAATGGAGGCCATGTTAAGTACAGTGTTACTGGCGTTGAGGAAGCTAGCCTTGAGAACCGCGTTGTCATTCTGAAACAACCAGCCGCCAAAAAAGCCTGAGAGATCGAACATCGCGCCAACCCCGTCAATTACGGCAGAACCGGCTGATATATCAATTAACTGGGAGGCGCTAGAACGGCTATTATTAGGGCCTCCAGCGAAGAGATTTCTGCCACGATTCGATGGGCCAGGACTGCTGGTGCTGGGGAACAAAGGAGTGCCGTACTGAACGGCGGTAAATCTGCCAGTTGTCGTCCAGCCTGGTACAGGGACAACGCTAGAGCTGTTCGTGGCACCTGAACCAGCTTCAGCATCGCCGTTGACGATTAGATTCATGCCAAATATTGCAGCTTGGGCGGGATTAGCTTGAACGAAAGCTAAGCTCAACGCAGCACCAGCGGTAGCGACGGCTAATTTGCTAAGAACATTCTTTGACATGCTTTTGATTCCTTGTGTGAGTGAATGAAATACTTGCCTTAGCGACTGACAGGCTACACTCTTGCCCATGCCAAAGCTCACAGTGAAAACCTGTTGAGCTTCAGCACTGGTATCTCAGGCGTGACCTGTACTGAAATATTG
>CBDTXL010001402.1:0-1650 GCA_965364435.1 uncultured bacterium | reverse complement strand
TATTTATGCCAGTCTGCACTAGTGGGTGATCTCAACTTGATTCAGCCCAAAAAAAGACTCCTGTTTTGTACACAGGAGCCTTTCAATTGCCTAAGTTTTAGCTTTCAACTAAATCCACCAACCTAGTCGAGGTCAGGCATAGCGAGAACCGGCTCAGTAGCACGGTCGATGCCTTTTTCAAATCCAGCAGCCGCCGCACGAGCGCGACCTGCGTGCCAGAGGTGACCCACTAGGAAGAAGAAGCCCATTACAAAGTGGAAACAAGCCAACCAAGAACGTGGAGACACGTAGTTGAAGGAGTTGATTTCCGTAGCAACGCCACCAACTGAGTTTAGAGAACCCAGAGGAGCATGAGTCATGTACTCAGCAGCGCGGCGAGCTTGCCAAGGCTGAATGTCGTTGTTGATCTTGTTCAGGTCAAGACCATTGGGACCACGCAGAGGCTCCAGCCAAGGACCTTGGAAATCCCAGAAGCGCATCGTTTCACCACCGAAGATGATTTCGCCGGTAGGAGAGCGCATCAGGTACTTACCTAGACCTGTAGGACCTTGAGCAGAACCCACGTTTGCACCCAAGCGTTGGTCACGAATCAAGAAGGTCAGCGCTTGAGCCTGAGAAGCCTCAGGACCAGTCGGGCCGTAGAATTCGCTGGGATAAGCGGTGTTGTTGAACCAGACGTAGCAAGCCGCGACGAAGCCCATCAGGGACAAGGCACCCAAGCTGTAGGAGAGATATGCTTCTCCAGACCAGATGAAGGCGCGACGAGCCCAAGCAAATGGCTTGGTGAGAACGTGATAGATGCCGCCGAAAATGCAGACCAGACCGACCCAGATGTGGCCGCCGATGATGTCTTCCATGTTATTGACGCCGATAATCCAGCCTTCGCCACCGAAGGGAGCCTTCAGCAGATAACCGAAGATCACAGCTGGGTTCAGCGTCGGGTTGGTAATGAGGCGGACATCACCGCCACCGGGTGCCCAGGTATCATACACGCCACCCACGAACATGGCTTTGATGACCAGCAAGAAAGCACCAATACCTAACACGATTAGGTGGAATCCCAAGATGGTGGTCATCTTGTTCTTGTCCTTCCAGTCGTAACCAAAGAAGCCAGAGTACTCTTCTAACGTTTCAGGGCCACGAACGGCGTGATAAATACCGCCGAGACCCAGCACAGCTGAGGAAATCAGGTGCAGCACACCGACAACAAAGTAAGGGAAGATGTCGATGACTTCACCACCTGGGCCAACACCCCAACCAAGAGTTGCAAGGTGAGGCAGTAGGATTAAGCCCTGTTCGTACATGGGCTTTTCGGGCACAAAGTGAGCGACCTCAAACAGGGTCATTGCTCCTGCCCAGAAGACAATCAGTCCAGAATGGGCAACGTGAGCGCCCAGTAACTTACCGGAGAGGTTGATCAGACGGGCGTTACCAGACCACCAGGCAAAACCTGATGATTCTTGGTCACGATTCCCCGCCACCATTGAATTATTAGAGAGCGTTACCACTGGGTAGTACCTCTTCAGAATGATGAATGATAAACAAGGAGTGATGAATGCTGAAGGCTTAGAGTTCAGCACTCATCTTAAAGTATGTTTTACAGAGCGTTACCGCGAGGGAGAACTTCCTCAGGGAACTCAAAGTTTTCAT
>CBDTXL010001401.1:0-1650 GCA_965364435.1 uncultured bacterium | reverse complement strand
TTGGCGAGTTATGAGCTATGAGTTAAGACATCGGCAGCTTTACTCATCGCTTTTTTATGACTCTACCCAACTGGATTACCTTTTCTCGTTTGCTGGGGTTACCGTTTATCTTATACGGTCTGAATAATCCAACCGAGCAGTCACGCTGGATTTGTTTGGCAATATTTCTGGTTGCTGCTGGGACAGATTGGTTAGATGGTTATCTGGCTCGTAAACTGAACCAAATCACTGATTTAGGCAAGTTTCTTGACCCGTTAGTTGATAAGTTTTTGGTATTGGCTCCTCTGTTGGCGTTGATTCAGCTGGGTCAAGTACCGGCTTGGGGTGTCTTTCTGATTTTGGCGCGGGAATTAGCGATCGCAGGTTGGCGTGTTAACCCGAATTTAACTGGCAGCACTAGCATTAGTGGAGCCAATATCTGGGGTAAGCTCAAAACCGTGAGTCAAATTCTCGCGATCGCACTTTTGATAGCACCAAGCCCCGCGTCCTGGGAAATTGCTTCCCTAGTCGCTTTCTGGGTATCTGTTGCCTTCACTTTGATTTCTGGTGTCGTATACCTATGGCCTCAAAAAAGCAATCAGCCCTTAGCGGTAGGTAGCGGTCAGACCCCTGATTGATGGCTAATCTCTGATTTCTCATTCATTAGCAAGAGGAATCAAAGTCTATAGTTTCCTAGTATGAGCATACTTGGACATAGACGACTCTGGAGACAGGAAGATGCCTCTTTTCAAAATTGGGGATTTTAATCCAAACTACCGCGAAGAAGCTTTTGATGGTGCAGATGTCAAGGGACTTGATGTCCATGCCGGGAGAACCGATGAGAAAATTGGCTCCATTTATGACGTACTAGTTGATGAGACAGGAAATTTCCGATATTTCGTCATCGATACAGGCTTCTGGATTTTTGGAAAGAAAGTCTTGCTTCCAGTTGGTCGTTGCCGTATTGATGCTGACGTGCGACGCATCTATGCCACAGGAATTTCTAGCAAAGAGCAAGCGGAAAAATTACCTGAGTACGATGACAGCATGACGGTTGATTACGATTACGAAGAGCGAGTGCGGCGTGTTTATCGCACTCCCATCGGAGGCTCTGTTCAACCTGCTACGCCACGCCCAGTGTCCAATCAGCCTAGAACTGTTCTTTCTGACCGCAACACCTACGCCTACGAGCACGAGCCTTCACTGTACCAAATGAATGAGCAGGAGCATCAAAAGCTCAGACTGTACGAAGAACGGCTTGTTGCAAATAAAATCCGTCGTCAGACAAGCGAGGTAGCGATCGGCAAGCGGGTTGAAACGGAAACAGCGCGAGTTTCGGTTCCTGTAGAGAAGGAGCGAGTTGTGATTGAGCGGAGAACTCCCGAAAGCGCTGGGACTACGGTTACTCCTGGTGAACATGACTTCAGGGAAGGCGAAGTGGTTCACATGAGAGTCTACGAAGAGACTGCTGATATCGGAAAGCAAGCTTTTGTACGTGAGGAAGTCAACGTCAGGAAAGAAATTAAGCGGGATACGGTTGATGCTACAGAAACACTTCGTCGCGAAGAGTTAGAGGTGGACGTTAACGGGAAGCCGGTTGTGGAACCACATAATCGGTAGTCTAAAGTCGAGCTAAGTGAAAACGGGAGCATCCCGTTTTTGCAAAAGTAC
>CBDTXL010001400.1:0-1651 GCA_965364435.1 uncultured bacterium | reverse complement strand
TTAAAACTCAGTACGAAGCAATTATTGGTCTAGAAACCCATTGTCAGCTGAGTACCCAAACCAAAATTTTTTCTCATTCCTCTACAGAATTTGGTGGTACCCCAAACACAAACATCGATCCGATTTGTCTGGGAATGCCGGGAGTGTTACCTGTACTGAATCAAAAGGTACTGGAGTATGCCGTCAAAGCCGGTTTGGCGCTCAATTGCCAGATTGCACCGTATAGCAAATTTGACCGTAAACAGTATTTTTATCCTGACCTCCCCAAAAATTATCAAATTTCTCAATTTGACCTGCCAATTGCCGAACACGGGTGGCTGGAGATTGAACTCCCTGATGAGGCGGGTAACCCAATTCGTAAAAAGATTGGTATTACTCGTCTTCACATGGAGGAAGATGCTGGCAAACTAGTTCACGCAGGAAGTGACCGCCTTTCAGGTTCTACCTACTCCCTAGTAGATTACAACCGTGCGGGAGTACCACTGATCGAAATTGTCTCAGAACCCGATATGCGTTCTGGGCAAGAAGCGGCAGAGTATGCTCAGGAACTGCGCCGGATTATGCGCTACATCGGCGTTAGTGACGGCAATATGCAAGAAGGCTCTCTGCGCTGCGATGTCAATATTTCCGTGCGCCCCTTTGGACAAAAGGAGTTTGGCACCAAAGTCGAAATCAAAAACATGAACTCCTTCAACGCCATCCAGAGAGCGATAGAATATGAAATCGAGCGGCAAATTGCTGCTGTTGAAGCTGGGGAACGCATTGTTCAAGAAACTCGACTCTGGGAAGAAGGTAGCCAACGCACAATTAGTATGCGAGTTAAGGAAGGCTCCAGCGACTATCGCTACTTTCCTGAACCTGACTTGCCTCCTATTGAGGTATCGAAGGAGCAGTTGGAACAATGGCGTAGCGAACTGCCTGAACTTCCCGCACAGAAACGGCACCGCTATGAAAGCGAATTGGGGCTTTCTGCCTATGATGCCCGTGTGCTAACCGATGACCGGCTGGTAGCAGAGTATTTTGAAGCAGCGGTCGCTGCTAATGCCAATCCCAAACAAGCAGCTAACTGGGTCATGGGAGATATTGCCGCTCATCTCAATACTGAGAAACTAACGATTACGGAGATTGCTCTCACACCGCTCATCCTGGGGGAACTCATCACCCTGATTGAAGACGGCACCATTAGCGGCAAGATTGCCAAAGAACTTCTACCGGAACTTCTGTCTCAGGGCGGTTCTGCTAAAGAACTCGTTGAACGCAAGGGTCTAATCCAAATCTCTGACACGGGTGAACTCGAAGCCATCATCGATGAGGTAATCGCTGCCAATCCCAAGGAACTAGAACAGTATCGCAATGGCAAAACGAAGCTGCAAGGCTTCTTTGTCGGACAGGTGATGAAGAAAACTAACGGACGGGCTGACCCCAAGCTGACCAACCAACTCCTGGGCAAGAAGCTGAACGGTTAGTGCATCGCGCAGAAACATCGTCGTCAGTCCAGAACTTTCTGAAGTCCCAATAGGTAATGGGTAATTGGAGTAGGGTTACCCATTACCCATTACCCGCTCCCACGAAGGCTTTGTACTTACTTAATAAACTCAACCTGAAATTTTACATAAACATCAAAATAAGGGGTGGCACCCCTCACCCCAAA
>CBDTXL010001399.1:0-1651 GCA_965364435.1 uncultured bacterium | reverse complement strand
GAATACTGTATCAGGGGTCAGGGTTTGACACTCCTAGGGCAACACTTCCGGTATTCTCCGGTCTAGCCCACACTCTACAAGAAGATGTGTATTCATGGAGTTATCTATACCTACTTCTGGTTTTGGGAAAGTCTTTAAACTCTGTTCGGGCTACCTTGCCACTGCTTCCTGCTTCCTGTTCATCGGCTGAAATTTACAGCAGCAACAATCTCCACACAATACCCTTGCTGACAACTTGCCCCATGCCATTCGTTTCCGATTCCGCTAATCAGTCTCAAGAAAGAACGCCTCTGTTGGACGCTCTCCGGGCGTCTGCTTATCAGCCCCATGCTCCCTTTTACGCACCGGGACACAAGCGGGGAAAGGGAATCCCTAAGCCGCTGGTGGATTTATTGGGGGCGTCGGTGTTTCCTGCTGATTTGCCCGAATTGCCTCAGTTGGATAACTTGTTTGCCCCGGAAGGTGTTATTCAGGAGGCGCAACAACTCGCAGCCGCTGCTTTTGGCGCTGAGCAAACGTGGTTTTTGGTCAATGGTTCCACGACTGGGGTAATGGCGGCAATCTTAGCCACCTGTTGCACGGGTGACAAAATTATCCTACCACGAAATATTCACCAGTCAGCGATCGCCGGTCTGATTCTCTCAGGCGCTGTACCCGTCTTTATCAACCCCGAATACGACCCCTCTACCGACCTTCCTTACAGCATTACACCCGCAGCAGTGGCAGCAGCCCTCAAGCAACATCCCGACGCCAAAGCCGTGATGATGGTATATCCAACCTATCAGGGAGTTTGTGGAGATGTGAGTGCGATCGCCCAGATTGCTCATCAACATAACATCCCCTTGCTGGTCGATGAAGCCCACGGCCCTCACTTCGCCTTCCATCCCGACTTACCCCCCTCAGCCCTATCAGCTGATGCCGACTTAACGGTGCAATCTACTCATAAGGTTTTGGGCGCAATGACTCAGGCATCAATGCTGCACATCCAGGGGAACCGGGTGGAAGCTCAACGGTTGAGTAAGGCTTTGCAGCTATTGCAGTCTACTAGTCCTAGCTATTTACTTCTAGCTTCCCTAGATGCAGCACGACAGCAAATGGCACTGCATGGGGAACAACTGATGACCCGAACCTTGCAACTAGCAGATGAGGCCAGAACTAAAATCAGCCAGATTCCCGGATTATCCCTTATGGAACCCGTAAAAACCCCAGGATTCCTTGCCCTCGACCGAACGCGGCTGACGGTTCGAGTCACTGAGTTAGGTTTGACTGGGTTTGAAGCCGATGAAATTTTCCATCAACAACTAGGCGTCATCGCCGAGTTACCGACGCTTCAATATCTAACCTTTATCATTAGTTTGGGCAATACAGAAGCAGACATTAAACAGTTAGTGCAAGCCTTCACCACAATTACCCAGGATGATTACTGTCCCAATCCCAGAACCACTTTGCAGGATGTATTCCAAAGGTGGAAATCCCAATTGCTGTTGATTCATCCTTCATCCTTCATCATTTCTCCTTCACTCTCCCCTCGTGAAGCGTTCTTTGCCGCGACAGAAACCCTGCCCCTAGACCAGACCCTAGATCGTATCAGTGCTGAGTTAGTCTGTCCCTATCCACCAGGCATCCCCGCCTTAATGCCTGGAGAAATCAT
>CBDTXL010001398.1:0-1652 GCA_965364435.1 uncultured bacterium | reverse complement strand
GCTATGCATTAGTCACATCTTTCTTAACAAAATCTGACTTGACAGAAGTAACGGTTGTGGGAGAGAGTAATAGCCAAGTTTGTGCAATGTCATGCAGCCGTCGCAGACCTTGCCAAATAGTTTTCACCCCAGGTTCACCATCTCCCTTGCGTGCTAAAAAGCCGCCAAGCTGGGCAATCCAACGCACACAAGTGTTTAAGTCAGGGGGTGAAAGAGGTGGGGTAGGAGTTTTGTGAATCGTGCAGTAAAGCGCTTGCCACTCATGGGTAGCCAGCACGGTATCGGCGGGAGTCTGTGGGTGATAACGTGCTAGATAGGTCATCCATAGCAAACGCCAAGCCACAATCGTGTAGGTAGCTAAAGCTCTCTGGATGCGATCTGCGCTTCGCAGCAGCGCTTCGCTATCGCTCGAAACCAGTTGCAATTGTTCAAGGCGACAACCGCTTTTGAGAACATAATGATAACGTTCAATCAGCCAACGATAACTGTACCAACGTAAACACTCAACCACATCCTCAAAACAGCTAATAGTTAAGGTAGTCAACAACAACCAACACACAGGCTCCACTCCAGGGGGCGGGTTATCTTCAACAGCGAGAATGACCTGTAGGCTTACAGGCTCTAGGCGCTCACGCTCTGGATGAGTTAGTGGCGGCTGGAACTCCAAGGTGGTGGTTCGCACACTCAAAGTCGCCCGACGTGCCTCACGTTCTGGATGGCGTCTCAGTTCTAAAGTGAGCTGACCACAAGCAGGTGTTTGCCGCATCACGCTCTGCAATCGCTCAACTTGTTCAGCTTCACTATTGCGCTTGACGCGGCGGTTGTGAGTGGCGCGAATGAGTAGCTCACACTTGGGGCGACGGGGTAGAGCTAACAAGTCATAGATGTCGGCTTCCCGGTCAGCTACTGTTACCACAGTAGTTTCCTGTGAAATCAAGCTCCCAGTTGCATCTAAGGCATTTAGCCAACGTTGGCTCTCTTTGTCCTGAGTGAGTTTTTTGTGTCGTTGATGTTTCTTGCCTAACTCGGCTAGGTCTCGACACCAGACTTGTTGATGCAATACACCTAAGGGTACTCCATTAGCGCTACTACACAACACCGAGTGAACTTTTAACCCTCGTGAATTGGCATTGTCTAGGTAACCCATGCCTTTCTTACTGGGATGGTGGGTGAAATTCAGTTCTGTCGTGTCTTGAATCCCAATGATGATGGTATGTTGTTTGACTCGTTCCAGGGTGCTTTTTTGGTGAGCTTCTCCAATCGCTTGGGCAATGATTGTGTGGTGAACTCCAAAACTCATAGGCGGCTTGGGTGGCTGCCACATCTCCCGATGCTTGCGGCACACTGGCATTGGGCTGGGCTGCCAAGTCTTCCACCAAGCGTACTAGTCGCTTGTTGCGCCTTGTATCACCCAAGTCCGCAAATTGCAGTTCAGTAGCTGCCCATCCAGTCATTGAACGCTCCGGTTTTTTCCTGTGTTTTTCCTCACAATACTTAGACTTGTTTGCCTGACTGATTTGTTTGCCAATGATTTAACGTTTTGAATGAATCCCTGGGGTCATTTGTCAAGGCGGCTGATCGCCTCTCACTCTTGAAAGCCTTGTTAAACAAGGCTTTCAAGATTGTTAAGAAAGATGTGACTAATGCATAGC
>CBDTXL010001397.1:0-1652 GCA_965364435.1 uncultured bacterium | reverse complement strand
GAGGATGTCAAGAAGCTATTACTTTCTAGAACAGAAAATTTTTGTAAACAATCAGGAGCAGCCAGCTCATGACCTGTAAGAAGTAGTCAAGGCGGCTTACTCCCAACCCATTGATTCGTTATTTTTTGCGGTAGACAAACAGGGATGGGGTAGCTTTGACCCAAAGAGCAGCACGGTGCAGCTACAGGAGCAAGAACAGACTGGCGACGAAGACTTATTGAATTTTGCAGCGATTCATACCCTCTTGAAGGGTAGAGCTGTCTTTGCTATATAACCTGGTCTTGTCCCAGCTGAATCACCAGGGGCGGCGATTTGCTTTTATTAATTGATCTGCTGCTAAATCTGTAGTTACTTGTCTTGAGCAAATCCTAAGTAGATTTGCTTGATCAATTGAGTGAGAGTGCCGTAGAGATGTTACGATTCCCATGAGCCTCGTGGGTCACACGGGAATCGTTGAGACGCAATAAATTGCGTTTGTGTGAGGAGTGTTAGACAAAGGAATGGAAAGTCTGTGATTGATGCAAAATTCTCTTCTGGGCGATCGTTCAACCTTACCGGACCAAGACTCCTGACGTTACTGACAGTTGGTTTGTGCCTGGGAGGATTAATTCTTGATTGGACAGCGGGGCGATCGCTCTTATCCGATATATCGATGACCTTGCCACTAATGATCTGTGCTTTGGTTACTGCTGGATTGGGGTACTGGGCAGTCCCTCTTTTACAAGCACTCAAGATGGGGCAGATTATCCGTGAGGATGGTCCTCAAACGCATTTAAGAAAAGCAGGCACCCCAACGATGGGCGGGCTGTTTTTTGTGCCAGTTGCGGTGGCAGTTGCCCTGGTGTGGTCGGGATTGGTCATGAGAACCGGCGACTTTACCTCTGTACTGGCAGTATCAGTTGTGACTCTTGCCTATGCAGGAATTGGCTTACTGGACGATTGGCAAATTGTCCGCAGTCGGTCGAATAAAGGGATTTCCCCCCGTCTGAAACTGGCGCTACAAATTGGAGTCGGTTCAGTGTTTTGTCTATGGCTAGCTTGGACTCAGCCAGCCAGTATCACAACAATCCTCCTGCCTTTAAATTTAGCCTTACCCTTAGGGATACTGTTTTGGCCTCTAGCAGTGTTTGTGCTGGTGGCAGAAAGTAACGCCACAAATCTCACAGATGGTGTGGATGGACTGGCAGCTGGTACTTGTGCGATCGCTCTGCTGGGACTGGGAGCGATCATTGCCCCAACCGCACCGGGTTTAATGATTTTCTGTGCCTGTATGAGTGGCAGTTGCCTGGGCTTTGTTGTCCATAACCGCAACCCAGCCACTGTTTTTATGGGTGATACTGGTTCTCTAGCATTGGGAGGCGCACTTGCGGCAGTAGGGCTTTTGAGTCAGAACCTCTGGGGCTTATTTATCATTAGCGGCATTTTCTTTGTGGAATCCCTCTCGGTAATTGCCCAAGTTGGTTACTACAAAGCCACAAAAGGTCCGAATGGCATCGGCAAGCGTCTGTTTAAGATGTCACCGTTCCACAATCATCTTGAACTCAGTGGCTGGTCAGAAACGCAAATTGTTGGCATGTTTTATCTAACTAACTGTTTTCTGGCTTTGGTATGTTTTGCTATGAATATTGGTGCTTAAGGATTTCAGGACTTAC
>CBDTXL010001396.1:0-1654 GCA_965364435.1 uncultured bacterium | reverse complement strand
CCTCCGCTGATGCCTTTATCTTTCCTTCGCGCACAGAGACGCTGGGATTAGTGCTGCTAGAAGCGATGGCGGCGGGTTGCCCTGTCGTTGCAGCACGCTCTGGAGGAATTCCCGACATTGTAACCGATGGAGTCAATGGATACCTGTTTGACCCAACAGATGAGGAAGGAGCGATCGCGGCTACTGTGCGCCTCCTAAATCAGCAAGAACAACGGGATACCCTACGTCAAAACGCAAGGGCGGAAGCAGAACGCTGGAGCTGGGCGTCTGCCACACGTCAGTTGCAAAATTACTACAGAGCTGTGGTCTTGTCCCAGTCAGTTTCCTCGGCGGCTTAAAAAACTTACTTCGCCATCAAACTAAATAAGCAAGCAGGTTTGTCGGTTGGATGTTGCCTTTTGTCTCTACACTTGTCAATTTTATATAATGGATAATTAAATAAAAAAAAAATAATTAAGTTTATTTAAGCGCTAACTACAATTATTGACTTCAGGAAAAAATAATGCTATATCCTCTTTAAATTGGGCTAAAAATCTAATAACGTAAATAAGTGAGGTTGGAAAAAGCAGTGACTTATAAAATTCTTCAAAAAATTCCTTTTCTTGCAATAGCTATGGCGTTGAACATTGCTCCCATCAAGATAAGTTCAGTACAAGCAGCTACCGTTAATTATAATTTTACTACTAATCTTAAAAGAAGTTATCTTTTAGATGTTTATGCGACATTCCCAGGAACTGGCAATCCTGATGATGTGCCCTTCTATAGTGGTTTTTTTTCCTATGATGACTCATCCTTGACAGGAATAGGTATCGAAGAAATTAGTGGAAACGAGGGGTTAAGGGTTTTTTTGCAACCTTATGGAGGGCTAGCTGTAAATGATGCAGATGTTTATACTCCTATTCCGCTAAGGGCGAGATTTGAAAACGGAAACCTCCTAGGAATTAATGCTTTTTTCGTCTTACCAAATACTAGTCCTGTAGGCTATGAATATGCGTTTATTGAAGGTCAAATCATCAGAGATATTTTTGGGTATAGAATTAATAGAAGTGAAACTCGTCAAGGAGAAGGAAGCGGTAGTATACAATACTCTTTGAGGAATGATGAAAACCCCATTACTATTCCTGAATCTTCTATGGTATTAGGAATCTGTTTTTCAGGTTTAGCAAGCCTGGTTTTGAAAAAAGTACAATCATTTAAAGCGTAATTAGCCCCCCAGTTGATGATACACTCCTCACGGTCTCTGACCGTGATGAATTGGGCTAGATCCGATCTTTCGTTGTCGTACTAGCCCCTAGCCCCCAGTCTCTAACCCCTTAAATTTAAGCCTTTTACCAAGGGCTGCCAATCATCGTGAAAGCAGACCAAAAGTAGGGATGACTCAGGTTCTTGTCTCCCAAGGAAGCCAGTGAGGGTGGCAAAGGGATATCTCCACCGGAATTGTGCATCTTACCATTCTCCAGGCGCACTTCTCTGTTGATCATTGCCAGCTGCGCCTTCCGCAGAGCCTCAGCCTTAATGGGAGAAGTCTGTAACTGTCGATAAAACTCCGTCATCAGTCCGAAGGTTGCTTCATCGCTGACATACCACAGACTCGCCAAGGCTGACTTGACGCCTGCTTGCACCGCAAACCCAGCAAAGCCCAACTCAGCTTTCT
>CBDTXL010001395.1:0-1654 GCA_965364435.1 uncultured bacterium | reverse complement strand
GGAGTCAACTGCTGAACATTACTGAAAACTACAGCAGCACCAGCTTCTTTGAGAGTATCTCCATACGCCTCACTACGCTCTGGTGTCTCCTGAACATGGGGTGGCAGAATGCCAACACCAATCCAAGAACGTCCAGGGTGAAGGGTTCTTGCCTTCTCAACGGTGTACATATCAGCAACGGTGTCTCCCACGTAGATAACCGGCATCTCAACATCAACTCGATGCCGTTGCTCTAGCTGCTCAACTGTTGCCAACAAACCAGTAGGGTCAGGTTTGCCAGGAGCATCCTCCATTGCAATTAAGACCGGCGTCTGAAGACCGAGGCGTCTTTCTAAGATATAGTTAGCTGAACCCCGTGTGGCACCGCTGAAAAAGCCCCAAGGAATCTCAGCTGCTGTCAAACTTTCTAAATAACTAGGCTCTAAGAGTAACGGTTCAGTGCAGATATACCCTGTCCAATGGTCAGGGTCTGGCCCTCGGTAGCGGGACTGAAAAAAGGCAACGATCGCGTTATAGTCGAGAACAATTTGCGATCGCGTCTGACCCTGAGCCTCAAAGTACCGATAAACTAGCTCCTGTGACGCCTCCCAATCGTTATTCCAGACGCCTTCTGACTTGAGTTGGTCAATCTCTACCGAGGAAGGTCGATAGGCACCGCCAGTGAAATGCTCTACAGTATCTGCGATCGCCCGTCGGTAAGACCCCCCGACATCACGCACGACACCGTCAATATCGAAAACAATAATGGCAGTTCCGTTTGAAGTGAGTGTTTTTGATCTAAAATTAGTCACCGTTAGGTGGTTAAGCCTTGCGTTAAACTTAAAAATTGTACAGTAATTCCAGAAAGCCTGGGATATCCCTGGAGGTACGGTTGTCGAGATTTATTTTAAAAGTTCTCTGGTTAGATGAGAACGTGGCACTAGCAGTTGATCAAGTTGTGGGCAAAGGCACTAGCCCTTTGACTTCTTACTTTTTCTGGCCCCGGAACGATGCCTGGGAACAGCTGAAAAATGAGATGGAAGCCAAGCACTGGATTTCCGAAGCCGATCGCGTTGAGCTGCTCAACAAAGCAACGGAAGTGATTAACTACTGGCAAGAGGAAGGAAGACGTCGTCCAATGTCTGAAGCTCAGGCAAAGTTCCCAGAAGTAACTTTTACAGGGAGTGCCTAATGTTTATCCCCTCCTCTGTATCAGTTTGACTGTCTTGTCCTTAGTGCTGCTAGCGATGACCTGACCTGTAGAGCTAATGGTCACCGCACAGACTGAATCTAAGTGTCCGCAAAGAGTACAGATCTCTTGACCTGTACTCACTTTCCACAGCTTGACTGTTTTATCCCAACTGCCACTGACGAGGGTTTCCCCGTCGGGAGTGAAAGCAACGGCAACCACTGACCAGGAATGGTGCCTAAGTGATCCAGTTGCTTGCCCGGTGTCCACGTTCCACAGATTGATTGTTCTATCATCACTCCCCGTTGCTAGGAGCTTACCATCAGGGCTGAAAGCAATTGAAAAGACAGAACCTGTGTGACCCGAAAGGATGTGATTTAGAGACGGTTCACGAGCCGTCTTTATCGGTAACAATCCAGGTAAAAAGCAAGAGCGCAAATCCCACAACCGCACAGTTCTGTCCAAACTCGCGCTGGCTAAGAATTG
>CBDTXL010001394.1:0-1659 GCA_965364435.1 uncultured bacterium | reverse complement strand
ATACTGACCTGAGGCGCAAACACTTGAGCGGACATAGTATTTTTGAGAAAGAATTTTATATTATCAATATCAACTTTTTACGAAGATTTCCCTGTGATCCCAAGCTGAGAGCCAATGTGACAGTTAACTGCCATTTTAGTGATTTCTGTTACTGCGAAATTTGACTATTTCGTGTATAATATGTAGCCTACGAAGCAGTATCCTTGCCCCATTCAAGGTGGAGTCAGGTTGCTCACTTCAGCCGGACTCATCGAGCTGGGGTAAAAAGGAATGGGCGAAAATAGCGGCTTGGGTGCGATCGCGTAAACCCAACTGACTGAGAATGCGCGTCACATGATTTTTAACTGTCCCCTCAGAAATGTAGAGTCTAGTCGCAATCTCGCGGTTGCTGGCACCCGCTGCAATTAACCGTAAGACTTCCTGTTCTCTAGGCGTCAAGTCACTCCAACTCGGTGGTGGACTGGCTGGTGGGGTGGGAATTTTGGCGATCGCCTTCTCAAATAAGCCTGGACCCAATTGGGTATAACCCTTGTGAACAGCCCGAATCGCCGCTGCTAACTCTTCAGAAGGTGTATCTTTGAGCAAATAGCCTTGTGCGCCGTATCCCAAGGCTGCTGCTACATACTGATCATCATCAAACGTAGTCAGCACTAAGACTTTTGTGCCAGCAAACCGCTCAACAATTTCTCGTGTCGCTGCCACCCCATCCATCACCGGCATCCGAATATCCATCAGTACGAGGTCTGGGTGCAACGTTTCTACCAATGCGATCGCCCTTTGGCCATTCTCTGCTTCTCCCACCACCTGCAAATCTGGCTCTAATTCCAGCAGTACCTTTAATCCCTGACGGATCAGACTCTGGTCATCTACCAGCAACACGCGAATCATAATCTTAAGGTTGAAAGGTTGAAGGGGATGGTGCAAATTTATCGCTGCCCTTAGTTAAAAACTAACATTTTGCACCCTTGTGCCACTTGCTTAAACTTTATTTAATCTTTAGGGAACTATGAGATAAGATAAAAATTTACCTACAAAAACCTACAAGAATTCAATGTTGAAATCATTTTGTCTGACAGCTATCATGTTTGATGCTGTAACTCTACTCCTAGCTGAAGGCGGTTTTAGTAGTCCACTGCCTCAAGGGACTTAATCCCCAGAACCCATAAATACTTAATCTTCAGAAGCTGCAAAGCTTAAGCTCGATGAGCCGGACTCCTATAAACAAATAGAAGATGGCACAAGGATCGAGCTTGATGGCTCTTGTGAAAACGCACCCGTCGTTTCAGCTCCCCTCTCTACTTATCCTCAGCCTCCCCATCCAAACCATACTACAGCTATAAAAGCATTCGATGCTCAACTGTATGGCTCAGGAAACTGAGAGGCTGTTGGAAAAGGTCTGTTTAAGACGCGATCGCAATACGCCGAGGCACAAGTCAGAGGCTGACTGTAAAGTTTTGTGTAGAAGAAGAAGAGGAAAAAAGCGTGAAAAACTCAAACACAACCCCAGACGAATTCAATCAGCCAGTTAGAGTTTGCACTGATAAATTTCACGCCACTATGTTGAAGATGATTATTGATGTTTCCAAAGATATGAATGAAACTCAAGGAGTAAGACAAAATGCATCTGCAACTACCGAGGTAAGTAGGTAGACAAAATTA
>CBDTXL010001393.1:0-1660 GCA_965364435.1 uncultured bacterium | reverse complement strand
GCTAAAGGCGATCGCTAATCGAAAGGATTCTTGAATTACTGAACTTTGTTCAGTTTATCGCCGTGCCAAGTAGACTTGGGAGCCAAGAATCAGCAGACCCGTACAACCAATCAGAATTCTTAGGTAGCGCAGAATAGTAGCATCCAAGTAGCCAAAATAGCCCACAATACCTAGCATTAACGCCAGTGCGACCAGCACGCTACCTGTTGCCCAGAGCAAATTGCCTCTTTGCTTGAAGACTGCTGGCATCTCCTGTAAGGTCGGACTGCCTGTGTAAGCTAGAACAGCAGAATACAGCACAGCAATTCCTAAAATCAGACCGATCAGTGGTATTAGCATTCTCTATTGATTAATTTTGTGGAATTACACTCACAGAATTCTCTTGTGCTGACAAAGTTCTTTTATAATTTCCACATCTACCTTTAGTCAGAAAAGTTTTAGCTCTTCACTCAGAGTACTTGGGAAATATACCATGAACGCCAGCACGCATCGAATTGGTGTAGTCAATCTTATACGCATACCCTTACGGGCTTTCATTCTAGGGCTTTGCCTTGGCAGTGGGGGACTTCTAGCGCAGACACTTCCAGTTCCCCAAAATTTGATTAACCTCAACTCCGCCGAGGGGGAAAAGTTACTGATGGAAAGCAAAGCCCTACAGGACTATTTTCCTCTGAGTATTCAGTTTGTTACCCAAAAGAACCAAGCTTACTGTGGGGTTGCTAGTAGCATCATGGTGCTGAATTCGCTCTCCATCCCTGCACCGGAAGCGCCAGAGTTTGGTTCCTACCACATCTTCACCCAAGACAACTTTTTTAATGCACAAACTCAACAAGTCATAGCGCCAGAGGTTGTTGCTCGTCAAGGCATGACTCTGGAACAGTTGGGCAAACTTTTAGAAAGCTATCCCGTTAAAGCAGAAGTTCACCACGGGGGTGATGTGACACTTGAGGAGTTTCGCACCCTGGTGAGCAAGAATTTGCAAGAACCTGGAAATTTTGTCTTGGTCAACTACTTGCGAAAAGCGATTGGTCAGGAAACCGGAGGGCATATCTCCCCTGTGGCAGCGTATAACCAAGAGACAGACCGCTTTCTCATCCTAGATGTCTCCCGCTACAAGTATCCCCCAGTCTGGGTAAAAGCAGAAGAACTCTGGCAGGCAATGGCAACGGTAGATTCTACTTCCGGCAAGACGCGGGGGTTTGTGCTGGTAAGTGCCCGTAATCAAGATCACTCAAATTAGTAGCCTCTGATCACTGTGTTGAAATGTCTACCATCACTCAAAATGTCTGTAATTTTCACAAGTAGTAGCACAGTTCAATCACCTTGAGAAAGACTCTTTTGGGAGATTCTAGAAGTGTAGAGTTCAACGCCCAGAAAAATGTCTCTAATTCAGAGAAAAAGGGTGGCAGCAGAAAGCCTAAACAGTGCTTTTTCCCTGTCGGATGTCAAAGTGGGTATGATAGCTCAAAGTCAATGCCTCCAACCTTTAGAGTTAGTGGGGGCAAATGAATGGAAGCGACTGCTTCAGGAAAAAGGACTTCTAACGGAAGACGAGAGGGACTTAATTGATTGTCTACTAGAGGCTGTACATCAAGTACGTGTTTGAAAAGTCCAAGGCAGAAACTTATTCTTGGGGTGCATCCCGTTTTTGCTAATTTAC
>CBDTXL010001392.1:0-1662 GCA_965364435.1 uncultured bacterium | reverse complement strand
TTTAAAAAAATTGATGGAAAATCGGCTTGATTGTCATCATCATAAACTCATTACTGATTCTCGATCAGACAGGGTGCCCCGTTGCCGAACCAGAATCTTTGGAGGCTGAGCAATATGAAGCATAATAACTGTGTGCCCATTCCCCGATAATTGCCTCAAGCTCTGACAGGATTAGCGATTGAAGGCACTTCCGATGTGGTATAGCCGTCATGGGTGAGGGAACTCTATCTGCATCCGCCATTCTCGCTTGTCTTGAAAGGTTGGTGAGGTGCCTGAACCGAAAGTGTTCAGTTGCTCAGACTGTTGCTCTTCAAAGGTTGAAACGGGAAAAGCCTCCTGCCTCAATTTAGTGGACAGTTGAGCATCTATCTGTCCACGGCGTTTACAATGTGCTTTGCCCTCATGGAAGACCGATATAACTCACAGGAAATGAACTCCAATATTAATGAGTTGATGGGTGCTGCTCCTTTTTTTGCTGGCTTACCAGAGACCACTGTGGAGCAAGCCACTTCTCATGTTGTCACCCGTAGTCACCCAGCCAATCGAGTAATTTTGCTGGAGAATGACTGGGGTGGATCTGTGTACTTCATTTTGGAGGGTTGGGCAAAAATTCGCACCTACAACCTCGACGGTAAAGAGGTGACCCTCAATATATTAGGAAAAGGAGAACTCTTTGGTGAAATGGCAGCGCTGGATGAGGTTCCTCGTTCAACCGATGTCATTACCCTGACTCCCACAACAATTGGCAGCATACCAGCTCAGGATTTTGTGCAGTTAATTCATAATGAACCTCTGGCGGGTGTTCGCTTGTCTCAGCTGATGGCGAAGCGTTTACGTCAAGTAAACCGACGCCTCCGTCTGCGGGAGTCAGATAGTACGTCGCGAGTGGCAGACACTCTTTTGTTTCTAGCAGAGGGACAGGGGAAACTGAAACAGCAAGGAACTGAGATTCCCAACTTACCCCACCGAGAGTTGAGCAGCCTCAGCGGGCTGGCGCGGGAGACAGTCACACGAGTGCTGACCAAGCTGGAGAAGAAGGGGCTGATTATGCGCGAGAACGAAATTATGTATATCCCTGATGTGGGTGCATTGGAGCGGATTATTGCATAACCAAAGGATTTATAGACTAGAGCGCCGATTTTCTTTAACACCCTATACCAAGTTAAACATCCTATGAGTTTTCATAAAATTCTTGTTGCTATTGACCACTCGCCGTTATGTCAACCCGTCTTCGCGGCAGCCCTGGAATTAGCCCAATTAAACAAAGCGACAATCATGCTGCTTCATTGCTTGACCACCGAAATGGTGGTTGAACCAATGGTTCCCAGGACGCTTGAGGGGGGTTTGCCTCTGGGGGGTATGAGCAATGATTACCAAACTCAACAAATCCTGATCGAAAACCAGATTGAGGAGGCGAAGACGCAGCTGAAACGATACAGCGAAGAGGCGATGAGCCACGGCGTGCTAACAGAATCTGATTTCAAATTTGGCGAAGCGGGTCATCAGCTGTGCCAAGTGGCTAAAGATTGGGGTGCAGATTTAATTGTCGTAGGGCGTCGGGGTCTTACGGGCTTGAAGGAAGCGTTGCTGGGGAGCGTCAGTAACCATGTGGTTCACCACGCTCCTTGTTCGGTATTGGTGATTCAGGAGGTAGAACCTGCG
>CBDTXL010001391.1:0-1663 GCA_965364435.1 uncultured bacterium | reverse complement strand
TACCCAAACACCTATCCTGCGTTTCTTGTGTGTTCTCTGTGTCTATTGCATTCATCAGTCTTACCCGCTGGATACCTCGTCCATGCCTTGCATGGGCGGGGAGGAAAGCGGGGCGGGGTATGCCGCTTTCCTTGGACTTCTAGGCGTTGTAAGCGTATCCATCTTTTGCGTGAACACGAGTACAACATTTGTGGCTAATGCCTTGAATCAGACCATTAGCTGTTGAGAAATTGAAACTACCTGTGGAACGTACTGCTACACGACCAACATAAGTCCCAATTTTCTTTCCACTGGTGACAACAGCTTTTACAATGTCACCTGTTTGGAAGCCTTTAACAAACTTTTTTCTAGGGACATACCGAGAGGGAAAGCCATACTTGTCAGTTCTACACATTTGGCGGGTTCCATGCCCAGTCGCTTTAATGAATAACGGTTTTTCAGTTAAAACATTCAACTGTCCTATGTTACCCACACAAGCGGCATCCAACCAATGTGTTTTAGCTAGTTCAAACCGACATCTATTGAACTTGGTTTTACCTCCACTCCCTGTCTCAACAGGCTTGCCTGTTTGTTTGAGTCGGTTAAACAATGCCCATCGGGTGGAATTGACGGCTGCTGCGTCTTTTAATGAACGCTTGGCTTGAGCCAAAACTCGCTTTAAAACCTCAGGTTTTTTCTGAAGAAAAACCTCGATATCTTGAGTTCCTTTCTTGATATTGCAAGGCTCACAAGCTAGACACAGATTAGAGATTCGGTTCGTTCCACCTTTAGCTTTGGGGTGAATCTGCTCGACTTGTAGTGGCAGCTTTTCAGCCCCACAGTAAGCACATTTCCGTTCCCCTTCAGCCAGTAAATACTCACGAATTTCGTAACCCAACAAAGTGCCTTGCTGGTACTCAACTCCTGATATTTCAGGATTGTCCAAGGCTTGTAAATCAAATCGAACAAGTTCTTGGGAAATGCCTGCTATTGGGGCTTTATTTAGCAACCGATTAACCCAAGTCAAGATTGTTTCAACCCGATGTTGAAGGCTTGGAGCAAGCCATCCCTCAGGTCGAGTCCGGTTCAGAAACCTTGCTGCACGATAGCGAGTCTTGCGGTTTCTCCGTCCCCTTCTTAATGCCCTCCGAATGGAATGAGCATCCTTAATCTGTTGCCCACGATGAGTGAGTTCTGCTCCCCAAACAACTTTTTCTCCTTGGAGTAAGGCTATCCCCGTTATTTTTGAACCGGGGTCTAGCTTTAGTTGCATTGGTTCTGGGCTACCATCAATAGCTTTATTCAGGATAATTGTGAAGGGAAAGTGTCGAAACACTTTGGCTTTTCCTGACTTAAGTAAACCTCTGGCAACTCCTGATGTGCAGGGGTTGAGTGGTTTACGGTTAGTATCTAAAACTAGAACGTAGTTTTGGTTAGACATTGTTGCGTCTCTCCTGAAAATTCGTAACGTTAGCTTCGCCAATGTTGAGCTTCGGTACTTTTTCCAAGACACTGGCTTAACCCTTACACCTTTTAATCTTGGAATTCTAGAGCTTGGGTCTAGCTACGCAACCCAAGGTAGGAACTTGAACACTTAAGCACAACGTAGGTCTTATCCCGTGGCTGGTAAACTTAGGCTTTAAAAGCCTCGTCCATGCCTTAAGCATGGGCGGGGTGGTTTACG
>CBDTXL010001390.1:0-1664 GCA_965364435.1 uncultured bacterium | reverse complement strand
AACTAACTAAAGCTGACCAAATCCCTTCTTCTTCTTGTCCTTTTTCTTTTTCTTTTGAGCGCCACCTCCAGGGTAGCCACGCCAACCGGGTTGTGAGGGGCGATTGCCGCCGCCCATGCCGCCAAACATCCCGCCCATTCCGGGCATGGCAGGCATTTGACCTTGACCCATCTGCTGCATGAGCGATCGCATCTTAGTAAATTCACTCACCAGATTACTGACATCTCTCTCTGCAAAACCCGAACCACGGGCAATCCGGCGGCGGCGGCTGGGAGAACTGGATAACAAATCAGGGTTGCGGCGCTCCTCAGCAGTCATGGAGTTAATCATTGCTTCGGATTGCTTGAGCTTGGCTTCCCCTTGTTGCAGTTGGTCATTACTCAGCTTGCCCATCCCCGGAATCATCTTCATCAGACCGCCGAGAGAACCCATATTCTTCAACAGCCGCATCTGCTTTAAGAAATCGCTGAAGTCAAACTTTGCCGTCAGCATTTTCTCCTGCATCTTCTCGGCGTCAGCCAGGTCAATCTCCTCCTGGGCTTTTTCCACCAGGGTGAGGACATCTCCCATACCGAGAATCCGCGATGCCATCCGGTCAGGATAAAACGGTTGCAGCGCCTCCACCTTTTCTCCAACGCCGACAAATTTAATCGGCTGACCAGAAATCCGCCGTACTGAGAGTGCCGCACCGCCGCGACTATCCCCATCTAGCTTGGTGAGAATTGCACCCGTAATTCCGATTTGTTCGTGGAAGGTGCGGGTAAGATTTGCCGCCTCCTGACCCGTCATTGCGTCTACTACCAGGAGGGTTTCGTGGGGTTGGACGGTTTCCTTGATGCGGGCGAGTTCCCCCATCATGGCCTGGTCGATTTGCAGGCGTCCGGCTGTGTCGATAATCACTGTATCGACACCCGTTTCCCTTGCCCGTGCAACGCCTTGACGCGCAATCTCTACAGGGTCAGCATCCTTACCCAGTTCAAACACCGGGACATCAATTTGTTGACCCAGTGTTATCAACTGGTCAATGGCTGCGGGTCGATAAACGTCTGTGGCGACTAGGAGGCAGCTGCGGTCTTCCTTACGCAGATGTAACGCTAGCTTTGCCGTGGCGGTGGTTTTACCCGTACCCTGTAACCCCGCCATCAGCACAATCGTCGGTGCAGTGTCTGCTGTAGCAAGGGGGACATTGGTTTCCCCCATTACTTGCACCAGCTCATCGTAGACAATTTTGATGAACTGCTGGTCAGGACGGACGCCAGAGAGTACCTCCGCTCCCTGTGCCTTGGTTTCCACCTCCGCCACAAAATCTTTGACGACTTGGAGGTTAACATCTGCGGCTAACAGAGCGCGACGCACCTCTTTGAGGGCATCTTGAATATTGGACTGAGAAATTTTGTCCTGGCCGCGTAGTTTCTTCCAGGCGTCTTCTAAGCGTTCGGCTAGGGCATCAAACATATGTCAATTTTTTCTAAATGGTTATCTTTAATTAAGGGTAGTCTCGTTGGCAAACTTTTTACAGACAAAGCGCGAGAAAGCCCACACAAGACCGCTAACCTACCGATAGGGGTTAACTCCATTAAATTTTGTCAGGTAGGGAGACGCTCTAGATGCTCTTCTTCACTCCCTGTGAATTTCCCTTTCGGCGAGTGCCTGCTGGAGGTGTT
>CBDTXL010001389.1:0-1665 GCA_965364435.1 uncultured bacterium | reverse complement strand
AAACTCCCAAACCCGACCCACAGTCCATCCATCGGAGAGAAAAAAGTACTTCACAGACCTCTGCGTCCAACCGTATTTGTCGGCATTATGGCTTCTCTTGGAGGGAGTGCGGTAGTGTTGTTAAGTTTTGTTGAGGGATTGGACTGGGGTGCGATGTTTTCTAGGTGGACAAGGCACTTTATTGGCTAGGAAACTTTACTGTTTGCTCTCTTGGACGCTACTACGTCGTGCTGATGCTTGCATAGCGTTGCTACCACTACGAAGCAAGCTAATACAGTAGCTGCGCCATCCTAAGAGTAAATATCCTAATCTTCAATTGCCTAGTTGCTTTAGTTATCGATAGTAAAAATCAAAATCTTCTAGAAGTGTAGTGAGTTTTAGGCGGGATGAATGATAGCCATACTCAATAGATTTGCCAATTTTCCTCATTACTTTTTGAGGAATTGAACGATGACGTTACTCCAGCTTTTTCTGCATTTCAAAGTACACTTTCTTTGCCTCTGGATCTGACTGCCCTTTTGCGAGCCTCACTGCTTCTATCCGATCATCAAAAAAATCAAGACCTTCCATGACATCATGTTTAACTGCAAACCCCACTTTAGTAGCAGCTAATCCCATTCCAAATGCTGCGTGATTGTGAATTCCGTTCAATTCGGCATAGATTGCAAGCTTCCCCCATTGCTCCAGAAATTCGACTTCCCTACCGGCGTCTCTTGTAACCACGAATAAGAACTCATTAATAAATGGGACTTGGTCAGCCTCTAAATCCAAATCTAACTTCCGCGCCATCTTTTTAGTAAATTCAAATTTTCTAACCATACTTGGCGATAGCAAACCTCCGCTCGTGGTAACATAAAACGCCCTGCCGTCTGTGTTTAAAAACTAGAACGTGGCTATTGTTACTAAATTCGCTTTGTTTATCTGTAAAAAGTATAAGAGGAGTTCCAGGCGCATACTTCTCTATATCACTCACAAGTTTTTTTACTAAAGACCGATAAATGGGACCCGCTGCAAAGGTGCAGAAGCAGAAGTTCTTTTCCTCTTTATTCATATTTTTTTAAACTCCTTAAAAGTCAAAACAGAATTATTGCGTGTTTTGAGTCATGATTTATTAGACTTCAAAAGCTAGCGACTAATGTTTATCGGGAAAAGGGTGATTTAAATACCCACCAAAGACATAGTTTGACTACAAACACCAAAAGGCGGCATTTTTTGAAGTATCCTAAATTCCAAAAAACTAGTAATTGCATATTAGGAGTCAAAAACCTTATCCAACGCCTTACCAACCGTTAAAATTGAACAGGAGTCCTTGCTGCTCAGATTGAGCCATGACCATGCGATCGCCTGTAGAATTCCAAGACACCTTCGACGTAATCGTAGTAGGTGCAGGTCACTCCGGCTGTGAATCTGCCCTCGCAGCCGCGCGGTTAGGCTGTCGAACCCTGCTGTTGACCCTTAACCTGGACAAAATTGCTTGGCAACCCTGTAACCCAGCTGTGGGCGCACCGGCAAAGTCTCAGCTAGTCCATGAGGTGGATGCATTGGGCGGAGAAATCGGCAAAATGGCCGATCGCACCTATCTGCAAAAGCGGGTGCTGAACTCCTCACGGGGACCAGCGGTTTGGGCATTGCGGGCGCAAACGGATAAGCGGGAATATGCGGCTG
>CBDTXL010001388.1:0-1666 GCA_965364435.1 uncultured bacterium | reverse complement strand
TATCTTCATCCCCGCCCATCAAAAGCACCGAGTAGAATACACCAGTTCAGAACCCGCCTGTATCTGGATAGCAGTGCATGCCAATTTGCATCCGAAACGCTTGGTAGAAATTTGAAGGAAGGCGATCGCCTGGTGGCACGCTCAATTGCCTCAATTCCAACAGCATGACCCAATCCTGCGATCGATCAAGATTTAATTGAAAGTAGGTTTGTAGGGTGGGTCCTGTTAACCTTAAAACGGAATTTCGCTTTTGACCCAGTTGCGAAAAGCAGCGATCAGTTCTAAATAGTCCCTTGTGTCAGACTGCATAAGTCTCATTGAGTTAGAGATATTAGGAGTCAGATAAGCTGTTGTGCATTTTTAATGCACAACAGCTGGGAGTAGGGAATAGGGAATGGGGAATAGGGAAAGAATCTTAAAACGGTTTCTGGGATTATGTTTCCGCCACTCCCGACTCCCGACTCCCGACTCCCGACCCTCATGAAAAATATGCGATTTAAACGCGCAACAGCTTAGTATTAGTTTCTTGTGAAGAGTGCAAATGTCAGAACTCCAACAGCCTGGATCATCAGATGCAGTTAAAGGGGGTCAGTTCTCACCTACTTATGGTGCTGTCTTAGGGGGACTCGAAGGTGCTAAGCGGCGTCTGGCTAACAGCTCTGATGAGGTAAGAATTGCTGCACTATTTGAGGTGCTGAAGTATGGTCGAGATGGTCTAGAGCTTGTAGTGCAGATTGTGAAGACTGAAACGGGTGCTGTGCAACGGGCAGCTTATGAGTTGCTTTGGGAAAGGACAAGTGAAAGGGCAAGAATTAAGCTACAGAACTATTCCCCTGGTAAAGCGATCGCTGAGACCCTCACACAACATTTAAGCCAAATTTTCAATGAGAATTTCCGTGAGGTGTTAGCTATAGGCAAGTACACTCGTTGGGCTGTATCGCTGACCGCAGAACAATTACTGCCAATGCTATGTGCCATAGGCGGCTACGGTCGTCCCGGCTTGGACGCCAACCAGCGTTTGAATGCACGACAGGTGGCAGCTCTGTTGTTTCTGCGTCGTTACTTTTGGTTGGCATGCTATCCTGCGGCATTGGACTTGGCACACGATCCGGATGCATTGGACAGGGAAATAGCAAATTCGGAATTCTCGTGGAAGTTTCCAGGTTTTGAGGAGAATACCTGCTGGGCCGATCAATTAACGCCTAATGATCTCTTCGGAGTGCTTTGGCATGTTGGTGGTTTTGGCGGTCGTGAGTACGGTGGGGAAGACAATCTTAACAGTCTGTATTACCGTTCCCAGGAGTGCCTTAACTGTCTTATGCAAGTTGCTCAAGGTCAACAGACATATTATTACCTTGCTGGCACACGGTTTCCCTTGCGTGAGCCAAGAGCAGTCAGTTTGTGGAGTGGGCAATCCCCACCCTACATCTAAATTATGCTAGTTAAATTCACCACAGCTTCCTAGTCTATGCCCATCTATAATCCTAACCCCATCACTTTTGACGGTGTTAGTGGTCATCGCTATTGGTTCCACGAGCCATTCAATTTTACTGGAGTACCTGACATCGATGAACAGCTGAGTGGCTTTCCGGTTGCAGTCTTCCTGCCGCACGATCGCCCTGCACACCAAACACCTCTAGTTATTGGCATCCAGGGTATGTGTGCG
>CBDTXL010001387.1:0-1667 GCA_965364435.1 uncultured bacterium | reverse complement strand
GCTTGCTGCAACCGAGTTAAAGCCTCTATATCTTCTAGGTCATACCGAACTGCAAACAGTTGTCGCAGTTGCTCTTCAGTTTCTACTGTCAAATACCCGCCTTGAAGAACCTGATGAACAATCTCACGAATCATAGACATCACCCTGTTTCCTGCACCCTGCACTGTATTGTCAGTATCCGGTTTCTTATGTAAAGAATCTGTGAGGCGCACGGTTGAGATTCGTGATATTTACATGAAGTTTTGAGTGATGGAGCCATTTTCTGTTATGTGATTTGAATCACCATCCTTCACTCTGAGGGCTAGAACATCAATTCGGTAATTAAGACCTAACCGCCCAACCCCCTTCCCGACAATCGCCGTCCCTAAGACAGGACGGACGGGGTTCGTCAATATTTTTCACTAAAACTGCTTAAGTTATACACAACTGATACATCAGTTAATCCTTGGAGCCAACGCGATCGCTAACATCAGGCTTCTATATTTGAAAAAATCAGCAACGCTTCACCAACTAAGGTTAAGCGAAGTTAGGGATGACTTTATAGACAAAGTTAATAATTTGTAACTTTTTATTTACCTTTATAAAACGCTCATAAATATCTCAGGTTCGTGAAGAGTTGATGATACTCAGCCATATTGAATGACATCCGGATTTTTCGGCAATAGGATGGGTTTAACAAACGAAGTTTCTCTTAATTTCAGATATGCAAACTCAAACTTTCTCCCGCTTAGGAAAACTGGTAGCTCCTTTATCGCTTGCAGCAACTGTAGCGTTTGGTTTCTCTGCCCCGGCTAAAGCCATATCTCTAGGACCAGCAGCTGATTACAACGTATTTATTCTGGGAGATGTTACCCAAAGTAATACGGATTCTGAAGGTAAGATGGCTGTTGCAGGAAACGTGACTTTTTCCAATTTCTTTGTAGGAATGGAGCTGCCAAAATCTACTAGCAATGGCGATGTTTTGATTGTTGGAAATAACTTATCATACACTAATGGCGAGGTCAATGGAAATGCCGTCTACGGTGGACAGGCAAATGTCACAAACGTGACATTTAATAATGGCACCCTTCGCCAAGATAGTCCCATTGACTTTGCAAAGGCAGGACAGACTTTGGTAGATCTGTCTAAGTCTTTAACAGGGTTGAATGCTAAAGATGCAGATGTTAAGTCCGGGGGGGGTATTACCTTAACCGGCACTGACCAAGCCCTCAATGTTTTCAATCTCTCAGGAGCGGCTTTATCAGCGACAAACTCTTTGGAAATCAACGCCCCTACAAATTCGACTGTCGTTGTCAACGTCAGCGGGGCCGATGTATCGATGAAGAACTTCGGATTTAATATCCTTGGCACCAGTAGACAGAATGTTCTGTACAACTTCTATGAAGCAAAAAGCCTAAGTGCCAGCGGTATAGGAATCCAAGGCAGCGTTCTGGCACCTTTAGCCAATTTCAAATTCGATAATGGTCAAATTAATGGCAACTTGATTGCCGCTTCACTGACAGGAGGCGGACAGTCTAACAACTTCCTGTTCCAGGGTGAACTACCTGACCCCACACCAACATCCAAAGTTCCGGAACCAGCAACTTTAGCAGGTTTAGGCTTAGTGGCTGCCGCTGGAGTTGTTTCTCGCCGTAAAGGCAAGCAGAAAGAAGTCTAAGACTGAAGAC
>CBDTXL010001386.1:0-1668 GCA_965364435.1 uncultured bacterium | reverse complement strand
CTGGGCTTTAGCCTGCTGCCAAAAATGCTCTAACTCATCCAACGTGTAATCTGAGAGGGGGCGGTCTGCGATCGCCTCCATTTTTGCTAAACGTTGTATAAATCGCTGGTTGGTTCCCTGTAAGGCATCCGTTGGGTCGAGATCGTACCAACGGGCGATGTTAATCAGGGTAAATAGTAAATCTCCCAGTTCCGCCTGCTGCTGGGCTTTGTCTTCCTGCTCAAGTGCCTGTTGGAATTCTGCTAATTCTTCCTGAAATTTCGCCCAGACGCCATCAACATCATTCCATTCAAAACCAGCGGCTGCGGCTTTTTGGGAAATCTTCATCCCCGCCATCAGTGGTGGTAGTGTCGCGGCGTAGCGACTGAGTTTGCGACTGAGTCGCTGAGCTTCGGCGGTAGTTTCACCTTTTTCAGCCGCTTTGATTTGCTCCCAGTTCTGATGGACTTCTTCTATACCTTGGACTTCGACATCTCCAAAGACATGAGGATGACGCCGGATTAGTTTTTGGGTAATGCCTTGAGCGACTTCTGTCAAGGTGAACTGACTCATTTCACTGGCAATCTGGGCTTGGAGTACCACTTGCAACAGCAAGTCTCCCAGTTCTTGTGCGATCGCATCTTTATCCCCACTACGAATCGCATCCACTACCTCATAAGCTTCTTCAATTACATAAGGTGTCAGTGACTGGGGCGTCTGGGCAAGATCCCAGGGACAGCCACCGTCAGGCGATCGCAACTGGGCAACTACATCAATCAGCTGTTGCAGTGCTTCTAATGCAGAAGCTTGAATATTCAGCTGAGTTGGTTCCTGGGAACTGGACATGAAGGAAAACTCAAAACCACTCAACTATTCTTAACGAGATTTTCCATTGCTGCCAATCAGAACGTTCTGTGTTCTCTTACTTGCGCGTTCTTTGCGTCTTTGCCGTTGGTTTGGCTACAGTCCGCCGAGAAGAGGTGCGCTTGCGGTTGGGAGATTTGCGCTTGGGCTTCTTCTTCGCCAATTGAGGCATCAACCCCTTCACCCCCGTTCTTTTGAAGCGCTTATAGGCAGAATTACTCCAGTCACTCAAAGAATGGCTCATTGCTCCCACCTCTAAACCGACAAACAGAGCAATCCACTCGGATTGATAAGTGATGAGCGAATGCGCCGCGTGTTGGCGAAGCATGGGCAAGACATCTTGAACAAATTGCTCCCAACTCCACGTCAAATCCCGGAACAACTCAACAACCACTAACCCCAGCATCCCCAACAAGACTATCCAGCTACCGAGATAAAGCACCCGTAAGGTCGTACCAACGATCGGGCCGTGAGAAAGAATAGACCGATGGCGCATCGTTTTTTGATAGGGAATCCAAATCCAGCGCAGCCACCCCCAGCGCTTGAAGGGTCGCGAAAGCAGATCCAAGTCAGGACTGAGCATCAGCCCACCAAAGAGAAACCCTCCTGAAACGAGCAATGTCAGGTTGCTACTCCTTGTAAGTGCAATGGTCAAACCCGTTACTACTGGCAGGCTCCACAAGGTTATGCGATCATGTGTTTGACCAGAGGGCATTTTTTCGTTTTGTTGTGCTAATCTAAGTATGATATCGGGCGGTTAGCTCAGTTGGTAGAGCGCCTGCCTTACAAGCAGGATGTCACTGGTTCGAGTCCAGTACTGCCCAT
>CBDTXL010001385.1:0-1668 GCA_965364435.1 uncultured bacterium | reverse complement strand
AGCGTCGTCATCAAACGGCTTTCATCTCTTATGCCCTTGGTGGTTCAAAGCAATACAAGGGTCGCTCCATGGAAAAAGCCCACACCGGTTTAAATCTCCAGCCAGAACACTTCGATGCGATTGTGAAGCACCTAAATGAGGCACTGGCTGTGCATGGGGTGTCGCCAGCGGATATGAATGCCGTAAGCGATCGCGTCTTAACTTTGAAGGACGCTGTTTTATACAAGTAAGGGGCATTTGTGTACTAAGCGTCCCCAAAACAACGTTAAGCCCCAAACCCTTACCCTGCGTGGTTAACTTGTCCATACCTGGATAGGTACTAATGGTGAGGGTTCATCAGTGTTACAGGCAGACGGAACATCACTTTAACAGGTTTTTCAAATCCCTTAGAAAAACACTCATTGAGAACAGGTTGTTTAATCTCTGACCTAAACAATTTAAGACCTTCCTCCAAAAACTCTACAGTAACAATAATTGTAATTTTAACGCTAGCTACTTGTATTCTTCTTTCTGGGTAAGGCTTCTGGAGATTGCCTTCCCGGAGAGTGACAGAAGAGGGTTACGCCTGCTTTGTGCTGTTTAATTATTTTAGCTGAGTCGTAGGTAGCCTTTCTGTACTTCCTCACCAAACTAACAAGACGGGATTGATAATACCTTCAGAACGCGCTTTTTCACTACCTACTGCAACTGCCCAAGGTAGGGTTTCTTTCAAGGTATCTTTGAGCAAAGAACTCGGATTGACTGGGGGAATCTCTGGTAGAAAGCGATCGCCTTCAACAATCGTCAGCTGAAAATCATCTACAGCTTTACCGAAAAATTGGGTCTAAAGCCCCGTCCTTCCAGGACGGCTTTCTGGTAAAATGTACTTGGTTTCAGGTTGAAAAGCCGCCAGAACGTGCCCGACAAATATGGCTGAAACAGTGCCACACGACAGCCTGGGAAACAATAAAGACCACGATCCGCGATAACTCGATAAACAGCGCAGTAAGTCTTCAACCAAGGCCCAATGATAAGCGAGAAAACTTTTCGGAGTAATCCGCGTACCGTGGGGCACATGGGAACGTACCCTGAAATGGGTAAACGCTTGGAGAGTAGTCCATTAAAAGGGCGTCTAGATATTAAGTGATATTCTAGTTCGCTCGGACTAGACATAATCGTGTAAGACCTGATTCGGGGCAACCCCAAAGGGCAGTGATTAGCTCAAGAATCTCCGCACATAAGAGGGCGGAGAGTTGTCAATTAGAGTAAATTTACTATAAGGCATAAAAGTTTTCTCATCTGTTTTTCAAGTTAGTGCGATCGCACTACTTGTCCATCCATCGATCGCCTCTTTCATCTTTCTGCTTTTAGCCCACAGCATAGTTACTCATTTCCCGCAGGAAAGGAGGATGAAAACCTAGCACAATATCTTGTTTGGGTACACCCAAATAGACTAAATCTGCCGCAATATCATGCTCCGTTGAGTTGTAAAAAAACCAGATTTTCTCATTGCGAATATCAAAGCGAGGTGCGATTCAAACCTATCACACCAAGCTATCTCGTGCGATCGCACTTTCTCTTGAGAGACTGCAATCGCACCTTGAAACAGCTTTCACATACGTGCAAATCGCAACAACGATATTAGTACCGCTCCCAGTAAGGCTGGAAACCTCGCCGTTTCAGGATGTC
>CBDTXL010001384.1:0-1671 GCA_965364435.1 uncultured bacterium | reverse complement strand
GCCCTGCTTCGCTGTTGACTGGGTTGCTAAAACCTGAACCCACTGGTGTTTTAACCGTCAGCGGTCAGTAGTTAGTAACAAGGATGCTTAGGTGCGATCGCGTTTTGGTGGGTAATGGTTCAAATGCGATCGCTCATGCCCTTCTACTCCCATTCATCTGCTGGGATACAGAACAAAAAGAAATGCTGTGTCTCCCGATGAAGACACAGCATTCATAAATTTGGGTTTGCATTTAGTTAAGTCTGCTAGTCTATGCTTTCTGCTGCTGTTTGCGTTTCCGCACTGAACCTGCACCTAAAGCACTAAACACCAATACACCAAACACAAACGATGATTCGGGGACCGGCTTGGTCACTATGTCAAGCTGGTTAATGGCGAAGTCTTGGCTTCCAAAGTCCACACTAAACACTAATTTGTCAATGTTGGCACTGTTGCTGAGCAAACCAATAAAGATCGCGGAGTTATCACCATTACTATTGCTAAGACCCTCTAGGCTAAAGCCGCCTAGACTTATTCCGCCGCTATCAAACGCTTCAATTGTCCCAATAAAATTACCAAAAGTATTTCTTTGAATTTGCGCGCCTGCTCCCAAGACAGGACTGTTGAAATCAATTGTTAAGGGACCTGGGTTGAACTGTGTCCAAATGAGGCGGTCTCCTGGCGTGAAATTGCCATTCCACCCGTCGGATTGGTTGCGTCGCTCAAAAGAACCAAAAGGCTGGCTCACCTCCAAATTCAGTCCGCCAAAAGAAGTTATCGAGAAAGGGTTAGAAACAGTGGTAAATGGTGAACCCAGGACTCCCCAATCCACAAAATCAGTGCCCCCTAGAGCAGTGCGGTTTGTAATGAATGTTACTCCTGGTGGGTCGTCAATAAGGGGAGCAATGGGAGCGTTGAAGAGAGGTAGATCAGTATTGGAAGAACTACCTTGGCAGCCACTGGCGAAGTTACACTCAGCAAAAGCCTGTGTAGCTCCTCCTGCTACCAGGGCAATAGAAGCTGCCCCAGCCATAGCAATTGATAGCTTTTTCATCGTAACCATATAATAATGCACTCCTGCAAAGAACTATGGGTTGAATATGGAAATACCCTTAAGTGTGATCGCGAAAACTCTCCAATCAAGAGAAGCTGCAAACTCTGTGAAAATTCCTGATTTTGTTCACCTCGCGCTCGCTCGCAGCTATTCCCAAAACCAAAAACAAGACTGACATTTTCCTAAAGAAATGGCTAGTCTTTCTGCGTCATCTTTATCCAAAAAATATAATATTGCTATTTGTAAATACAAATAAGTTTTTTCCAGACAATAAAACTTACAACCGGACTCATAAATCAACCCATATTCCCCTCAAGGTATGAGCTTTAAGCTTTCTTAGAGTTCAGAGACTGTATTAAACCTTGTATCAATTTGTTGTAAATCCCAAGAATACTTACGAGTACTTTGCTTATTTACACAAAAATACACTTTTTGAAACAGTATATGTTTCAATTGGCAAAGAATTACATCTTTAAATTTACAGTATTCAAGGCTCATCACCTCATATCCATACTTAGAGCTAAAAGGCTGTATTAAGAATTACTAAAGCTTATGTAAAGTTCCTGTGAAGTTCCGGTCTGCTTTTAAGCTTATGGTTACTTTTTTTTAAGCTATATTGACTATCTGACTTAATCGTG
>CBDTXL010001383.1:0-1671 GCA_965364435.1 uncultured bacterium | reverse complement strand
ATGCGCTACTTTTCTATTATCTATTTATGTCGAATTTCCCGCCTTCTGAACACCCTAGAACTATCAAGAGTTTGTAAAGGTTTTTCTGGCTGTTTGGTAGCCTTTACACGAAAATGGCTAGTTTGAGTCAAGAAGGCAACATTAAGAAACAAAGAGAAAAACTGCCTTTGGTCTGTTTAATAGATTTAATAGAGGTTTTAACGGATGCGCGGAAGTCCCCACCTTCAAAGCAAGCGGGATTTATCGAGCAATCATGCGAGTACCCGAGTTGATTAAGGTGGGGATGGACAGCGGCTTGTCGTAGGGACGGAGACAAGCCATCACTTGAGTTGCAAGCCAGACTGCCTAAATAACAGGATTATTTGGGTTCGCACGTAATCAGCCTCATTGAGTCCTTCAGACGCTGCTAATTGCTGTAACATCTGCCATTCTTTCTCGCTCAACCTAACGGGAAAAACTTTTGCCCTAACCATAGCTATTATCTTTGTTGTCGTATACAATAAGTATACAGGAGGGAACAGCAATGGCAGTCAGACGTGTAACTTTTCGACTATACCCCAATAAAAAGCAAGAGCAGGTGTTGAGGTATCATCGAAAGCTTCACAAGGATTTATACAACTCTGCTGTTTCTAATCGCTTTACCCAATATCAGAGGTTTGGTCACAAAGTTGACTATTTTGAGCAACAAAACTGCTTGCCAGAATTTAAACAAGTCTGGACAGAGTATAAGGAGGTAGCCTCTCAAGCCCTACAAGCAACTCTAAAACGTGTTGATTATGCCTTTCAGAGATGGTTTAAAGGATTAGGAAAACGCCCTAAATTCAAATCCATCAGACACTATTCAGGGTGGACTTATCCGGCTAAATCAGGCTACAAAGTTCACTCAATTGGTGATAACGGCTATCTGGAATTAGCCAAGATTGGTTCTATTCAGATGCGAGGAAAAGCGCGGCGGTGGGGAACTCCTACGACTTGCACCATCCTTTACCGTAATAACAACTGGTATGCCAGTATCACAGTAGATGTGGATTCCGAGTTGCTCAAAAACTCTCGTCAATTAACGGGGGATCATAGTTGTGGAATTGATTTAGGGTGTTTATCAGCCGTTAGCTTAGTGAGTTTGGCAGATGGGGAAGTATCTGTATTACCCCAAATCAAACCCCCTAAATTTCTTAGAAAAGCTGAGAAACAAATCAAACACATTTCTAAAGAGAAACGCCGAAAAAGAGCACCTAACGGGCGTAAAAAGGTCAAAGCTTCGACGCAGTACAAAAAAGCCCAAAAACGAATCAGCAAGGTTACGAGAAAAGTAGCTAACTGCCGTCAGAATTGGGTGCATGACATTGCCAACAGAGTAATTAAGAGCGGTCATAGCCTCGTGGCAATGGAAAAACTAGAAGTTTCAAAAATGACCCGCAAGGCTAAAAAAGGCAAGCGCAAAAAACAGAAAGCAGGGCTAAACAAATCAATTCTTGATGTCGGCTTTGGTATGCTCACGGCAGCTATCCGATACAAGGTTGAGGAGGCAGGAGGAGCATTTATTGATGTTCCAACCAGACAAGTCAAGCCCTCTCAAACATGTCCTAAATGTGGACACCAGCGCAAAAAGACACTGGTTGACATCCTCCCCGGCAAACACGGCACGGGGATTCCCAAACCTCACAGTTTGGG
>CBDTXL010001382.1:0-1673 GCA_965364435.1 uncultured bacterium | reverse complement strand
GGAGATGGCCCCAGGCATCCAGCCACTAGTCCAGCGATATGGGTGCTTTTAATCATGGTAGCGTCCTTCTGTTTGCATTCATCCCTGAATAGTGTGCTGGCAGGGGCGGCACAATGCGCGATTTACACGGCGATCCTTGGTCCCCTCTTCTGGGTCAGATGTTTAAAAATTACACCCAAAGGTTTTCAGTGGTTGATTTTTCTGATATGGGGCTTTCATACGGTGAGTGCCAGTTTCGGCGTGTTGCAGGTGTACTTTCCTGGTCAGTTTCAGCCCTATCTTTCAACAGTCATTCAGAGCCGCCCTGATTATGCGGCAGAGCTGATGATCACATTGGCCAACGGTGCCAGCATCTACAGACCGATGGGCTTAACTGATGTACCAGGTGGGGCCGCAATGGCGGGATTTTATGCCCTGTTGTTGGGTGTGGGTATTGCCCTGCGGGAACAAAACCAGATTTTACGCATTGCCTGCATGGGTAGCGCTGCGGTTGGTCTTTTTTGCATCTACCTCTCTCAAGTCCGTTCTGTTTTAATCTTTGCTGGCGTTTGCTTGCTCTGTCTGGCTGTGGTGTTGCTTAGGCAAGGTAAATTTGGGCAACTAACAGCAATGACGGTAGGCGTTAGTGTGCTTTTCGTGGCAACCTTCTCTTGGGCAGTCGCTCTTGGAGGGGAATCAGCCGTCGAACGACTTTCTCAGTTAGTCAGCGATCGCGCCGATACGGTGTACTACAAGAACCGGGGTCACTTTTTGGAGGATACCATTAACGTCCTACTGCCTCAATATCCCCTAGGGGCTGGTCTGGGGCGCTGGGGTATGATGAACGGCTATTTTGGTGACAACAGCAACCCCTTGACCCAGCAGATCTGGGTGGAAATCCAGTGGACGGGATGGCTGTTAGACGGCGGTGTGCCGTTGATTATTGCCTACGTGGCAGCCCTAGCGCAAGCCTGTCGCACGGCTTGGAAAATTGCCATAAGTCCGCAATTGGGTGATTTTACGCTCTGGGGTGGGTTGATTTTCGCCTACAACATTGGTGCTATTGCGATTACTTTCAACTACCCACTGTTTATCAGTCAGGGGGGAATGGAGTTTTGGTTATTGAATAGCGCACTGTTTGTCGCTGCATACCATAGCTGGATGGAGCGTACCGAAACGGTCAGAGGGGTGAAGCGGTCAACAGCTTTAGGTACAAAGCGATGAAGTCTTACCTGCTAGTAACGGGTGACTTTGTCAGAACAGGCGGGATGGACAGGGCGAATTTTGCCCTAGCTGATTACCTGGCACGGCAAGGGGAGCAAGTGCATTTGGTTGCTCATCGTGTTGCCCCAGAATTGTTGGTTCAGCCCAATGTCAGCTTTCATCGGGTGCCAAAGGTGGCGAATTCTTACTTGCTCAGTGGTCCCTTGCTCAACTGGGTGGGACGCTCCCAAGCACAGCAGATTACCGCAGCGGGTGGGCGAGTGCTGGTCAATGGGGGTAACTGCCAATGGGGGGATATCAACTGGGTGCATTATGTTCATGCTGCCTATGAACCTAAGAATCAGGCTGGGCTGCTGCGGCAGATGAAGGGAACAGTTTCTCATCGAATCTCTCTTGCCACAGAACGAAAGGCTTTGCAATCTGCTCAGGTGATTATTGTCAACTCAGATAGCACTAAACGGGATTTGATT
>CBDTXL010001381.1:0-1680 GCA_965364435.1 uncultured bacterium | reverse complement strand
CGGTCTTCGCTAATGTGAGGAAACTTCAGCTGTGAATCCGGAATTCCCCGTTCCAGCTGACGCTGACGCAGGATGGCAAAGCTGCCACGTGCTAGGAGGCGCAGGCGAGGCGCAGGGACTTGATCCCGACGCTTGATTTCGTAAGAAGTGTGAATTTCCTGGAGCTTACGGTCAAAACTCGCTAGAAAGGCTTGGGGATTAGTCAGCGTATGACCAGGAACCAACTCAATATTAACCAGATAGTGTGCTGGGATTTCCTGTTCAGACAGGGTGATACAAAAATCCTCTAGGGGTAAGCCAAATTCTTGTTGTAGTGCTTGCATCACCTGAGTGACATGATATTCCGTTGTCTTTTCTGTAGTGGAAGACAACAGGCCGCCGCGCCGGTAACGGAAGACAATCAGAGGAGCACTCCCATAGAACCCCACGACTTCCACCACATCACCAATATCGTATCGGTAGAAGCCGCTGTAGTTAGTAGTAAGCAGACGGTAGCATTCTCCAACTTTCACCTCTGTTGCTAGGAGCGTTTTAGGATGTTCCACCTCCCACTGATCTTGTGGGACAAACTCAAAAAAGCCACTTTCAATCGCCAAGACACTGCCATCGGTGTCAACGTCAGGGTAGATGCTAAAGGTGGCTTCAGCCGATGAGTATACTGCTCCGAAGACTGGTGTATCACCGAAATATTCAGGAAAGCGCTCAAAGTAAAAATCTGACGTACCCCCTCGTGCTGTGGCAACGAAAGACAGACTAGGCCATGCCCGTTTAGGTGTCAGCCTTCCTTCAGAGTGCAAAATCTTCCGCAATTGGAGTGCACGAACTGGGTCAGCTGACCACTGACGCTCCAATGTGGCACGCACCGATGGCTCTAGTTCCAGCCAAGTGGCAATGGTTCCCTTCTCTAAGTCCTGGATGAGGTCTTCGCCGTACTTCTCCAAGTAGTCACAGATTCGCAGGATGAGCATAGGAAAGTTCGCTGCGATGCTACGCAGGGACTGTTCGCGCAAGGCAAATAGTAAGCAAATATAGTGACGGGCTATGCTATTACCTGGCAGTAGGGTCTCGAAAGGGTGGGCAAACAGTTGTTCATAGAGGAACTTGCCCATTCGCAGAACACCGACACTGGCTGGACCGTACTCAATTCCGCCGGGAGTACGTCCTAGCAGTTGGACTGAGTTGGTAGCAAGAATTTTGCCGAATTTTTGTCCCCGTGTTTCTAGGGCGTCAGTTAAAAAACCGATGCTGGTCACGTTAGCCCTTCCCAATGAGTTCTGAAAGCGTCGGGTTACTGGAATCAGTTTCTTGCTACCAGTGGAGCCACTAGTGAGGTTGAGATAGACTACTGGATCGGGAGTGAGAATGTTTGGCTCACCTTGAGCAATGCGCTTGGTGTAAGGTTCGTAGCTACTGTAGGGTAGCACCGGAACGCGATCGCGAAATTGCTGGATCGTTTTGATATCCCTCAAGCCATATTGGCGGCCTAGTTCGGTATCCTGATATCTCCGCAACAGGCTCAACAGGAACTGCTCCTGTACAACATCTGTTTGGCGGGTTTTTTTAACGAATTTTGCTTTAGCACGTCGCGCCATAAAAGTCAAACTTGGCAGCAAAAAATTTGCCATTAGATCCTCACACCAGTTAGCAAGAAGGAATTTAGACGTTGATTAAAGCAGATTT
>CBDTXL010001380.1:0-1681 GCA_965364435.1 uncultured bacterium | reverse complement strand
ATACTATCAATATTTGTTTTCGAAATGATACTATCGGTATGGTAGTATGTAATTGACCAGGTAGTTCCCTGAGTGAAGCCCGAAAGTTTGAAAGGTCTTTTTTCCTGTTGATGTGGAACAAGCGCAATCAGTATCGCGACAAAAGCGTGTAGGTAGGTCATAAGAAGCGGCGATAGATTGGAGTGAATTTAGACAGGAAAGAAGAGAATGTTGAGATAGTCTAAAAGGATTTTGTGCAGGATGTGCATTAAATAGCAAAGCCCCTGTATGATGAGTACAGGGGCTTTGTAAAAGAATATGGCAGCTACCTACTCTCCCGCAAGTAAATGCAGTACCATCGGCCATGAGGGACTTAACTTCTCTGTTCGGAATGGGAAGAGGTGAACACCCTCGGCAATACCACCATAAAGAGTTATAGGTTATCGGTTAATTGTTATTCGTGTGATCATGGCTATTTGGTGTTGTTCTATTAACCAGTAACCAATAACGGATAAGGAGTAACCAACCCATCAATAACTTAACATAAGGGAATAAGTTGTAAGAAGCACACGCGCTGGGAGAGTGGAGCGTGAGCGAGTATACTTTCTAAATAAATGAATAAATAAAAAAAAATTAAAGCGTACGGGCAATTAGTACTACTCGACTTTGATGTTACCACCTTTACATCTGTAGCCTATCAACGTCATAGTCTCTGACGACCCTTAAAAGAAAACTCATCTTGTGGAAGGTTTCACGCTTAGATGCTTTCAGCGTTTATCCTGTCCGTACATAGCTACTCGGCACTGCACCTGGCGGCACAACCGATACACCAGCGGTACGTACGACCCGGTCCTCTCGTACTAAGGTCATGTCCACTCAATTTTCTAGCGCCCATCACAGATAGGGACCGAACTGTCTTGCGACGTTCTGAACCCAGTTCACGTGCCACTTTAATCGGCGAACAGCCGAACCCTTGGGACCTTCTCCAGCCCCAGGATGTGACGAACCGACATCGAGGTGCCAAACCTCCCCGTCGATATGAGCTCTTGGGGGAGATCAGCCTGTTATCCCCGGAGTACCTTTTATCCTTTGAGCGATGGCCCTTCCATGCAGAACCACCGGATCACTTTAGCCGTCTTTCGACCCTGCTCGACGCGTCTGTCTCACAGTCAAGCTCCCTTTTACTAATGCGCTCTGCGTACGATTACCAACCGTACTGAGGGAACCTTTGCAAGCCTCCGTTACTTTTTAGGAGGCGACCACCCCAGTCAAACTACCCACCATGCACTGTTTCCCGTATGGGATTAGACTCTAAGCAAACGAAGGTTGGTATTTCAACGACCGCTCCACACATACTGGCGTACATGCTTCGTAGCGTCCCAACTATGCTACACATCGGTTGCTCAAAATCAATGCAAAGTTGTAGTGAAGGTTCACGGGGTCTTTCCGTCCCGTGACGGGTAACCGGCATCTTCACCGATACTACAATTTCACCGGGCTCGTGGAGGAGACAGTGTTCAACTCATTAGACCATTCGTGCAGGTCGGAACTTACCCGACAAGGAATTTCGCTACCTTAGGACCGTTATAGTTACGGCCGCCGTTTACTGGGGCTTCAGTCAGAAGCTTTGGGGTTACCCCCGAACATCCTTCCTTAACCTTCCAGCACCGGGCAGGTATCAGGCTCTATACGTCATCTTTCG
>CBDTXL010001379.1:0-1684 GCA_965364435.1 uncultured bacterium | reverse complement strand
GTCTCCATTCATACTGGATTTCTGAGTTATTTAACTAATATTTGGCAACCCTATGACGACCCAAAAGGAAACATAGAAGCTAAAGGCATTAAAGCCATCCTCAAAGAGGAAATGAAGGCGCGTCCTAAATCACTCTGGTTTACGGGACATAGTTTAGGCGGTGCTGTCGCAACATTAGCCGCCGCCGCTGCCTGTTTCTACGAAGAGCCACCCATGCAAGTGAGTGGGGTTTATACCTATGGTCAACCGCGAGTCGGGGATTCAAGGTTTGCAAATTTATATAATACTCAACTCAAATCAAAGACCTTTCGCTTTGTCAATAATAATGATGTGGTGACAAGAATTCCGTCTTGGGCACCTAATTTCTTTTTTGCCCATGTGGGACAAATTAAATATTTAACCGCCGATGGCGATATCGTAGATCTTGAGAAGTTGAATTGGTGCCAAAGGTTGCGAGACATTTTTAGGGGTCTAGCCGAGGACGTTTTTAAGGAGGGTTTAGATAGCATCAACGACCATTCCATGTCAACCGGCTATATACCACCACTGCATAGAGCCTTGTTGCAAACAGAGCCCTCCTCAGGAGTAGTCTTGGAAATCCCAACACAAACAGGAATTGGTAATCCGAAGTAGCCGATTATCAATGACTAATAACTATCCAATGAATGTCATTAAGTGAAGCGAGAGGGTATGGGAGATAAAGACGTTTATTCCCCATCTTCCTCCAAAGTTCTTAACTAAGTGCCATTCGACTATCAAACCTTAAGCTCAAGAAGGAGTAAATGCAAAAATGAAAATGAAACGTCTAATCGTTTGCTGTGATGGAACTTGGCAAAAATTAACCAGCCCTTACCCAACCAACGTCGTTAAAATTGCACAAGCGATTAAACCGATCGCTAGTGATGGAACGCCTCAGGTGCTCTACTATGACGAGGGGGTTGGTACGGAGGATAAAGCAGACCTGCTTTTCGGCGGCGCTTTTGGAAAAGGAATTGACCAAAATATCCAAGATGCCTATCGCTTTCTTTGCCTAAACTATGTTGATGGAGATGAAATTTACCTGTTTGGCTTCAGTCGCGGCGCTTATACGGTAAGGAGTCTTGCCGGACTGATGTATAACTCCGGTCTGTTAAAACGTGAAAACATCCGTCAAGCGCCGGAAGCTTATGAGCTTTACTGTAACAGGGGCACCGGGCCAAGTGACCAGGAGGCAAAAGACTTCCGGAAAGAGAATAGCCTTGGCAGTCGCGTTGACATCACCCTTCTAGGTTGCTGGGATACAGTCGGTTCTTTGGGAATTCCCGAACTATCCTCCTTCGGGCATCTCTCTCAACAGATCAACAAGAAATACAAATTCCACGACACCAAGCTCAATAAAAAGATTAAAAATGCCCTCCATGCGGTGGCAATCGATGAGCAGCGTAAAGTATTCAATGTCACGCCGATGCAGAAACATCCTGATGCCCCAGAGCAAGTGCTGCGTCAAGTTTGGTTTCCAGGAGATCATGGCTGTGTCGGCGGTGGGACGAAGGAGCAAAGTAAATTAGCAGATGCCACTTTGAAGTGGATGATCGAATCTATTGGCGAACTAGGACTTGGTCTTGAGTTCGATATCAATAGCATTCATCCTCCTATTGACTTTGACTATACCTGCGATTTTCAGGTCCAGCCAAAGAGTATCCTC
>CBDTXL010001378.1:0-1685 GCA_965364435.1 uncultured bacterium | reverse complement strand
CGTCAGACTGTCTAAAAACTACTTCTTGTTTTTGCACATTCGTGCATAACATTGATGCTTATACGTAGCGCAGGTTTTGTAACTTACTGTATGCGCTACATTACTGGTTCGGACCGCACACAAGCTGTTTTGTTTCCCCGGAGTTTAGATGAGATTATTGAGCAGGACAACGAAGTTCGCCTCATTGATCTGTTTGTGGAAAGTCTCAATCTGAGTACGTTTCAATTTCAGTGGAAAGCATCTGCTGAAGGGCGGCCGGCTTATCATCCCAAAGATCTGCTGAAGCTCTATGTGTATGGCTATCTAAACTCCGTTCGCTCCTCCAGAGCGCTGGAGAAGGAGTGCAAACGCAATGTAGAAGTGATGTGGCTTCTACAGCAACTGGTGCCGGATCACAACACCATTTCGAACTTCCGCAGGGATAATGAAAAAGCCATCCGCAAGGTGTTCCGCCAGACCGTTTCCATCGCCAAAGACTTCCAACTGATTGGTGGTAAACTGCTGGCCGGCGACAGCACCAAACTGCGGGCACAGAACTCGAAGAAGTACAACTTCAACCAGGACAAGATCGCCCAGCACCTGCATTACATCGAACAAAAGCTGGAGGAGTACAACAGGGCTTTAGAAGAGGCCGACAGTGAGCAGAGCAAAAAGGCAATCGAGGGGCAGATCGACAAACAAAACGAAAGAAAGGACAAATATCACCAGCTTCGTGAAGGGCTCGAAAAGAGCGGAGAGCCGCAGGTTTCCACCTCTGATCCGGAGAGCCGGCAGCTGATGATCCGTAACCGCGTCACTGAAGTGGCCTACAGCGTACAGACCACTGTGGACGAGCAGCACAAACTCACCCTGGACTACAAAGTAACCAACGAGAATGACGGCAAAGCCTTAGGCGGTATGCTCCGCAGAGCAAAAGTCATCCTGGGGCACACGGACTTCACCGCCCTTTATGACAAAGGCTATCACACCGGCAGTGAGCTGAAGCGGGGCTTGGAGATGGGAGTTGAACTGATGGTGGCTATACCAGGGGTGGCCAGTTTTGCCCCTGACCGGCGCTTCAATGTAGAGCGGTTCCATTATGATGAAGAGGCTGACACCTACACCTGTCCGGCAGGTGAAGTGCTGCAGACCAACGGCAGCTGGTACGTGAAGAGCGACCATGGTTATGTGGTCAAACATTACAAAACGGCTGCCTGCCCCACCTGTCCGATGTTTGCGCTGTGCACCAAGAACAAGAAAGGCCGACTGATTGAGCGAAGCGAGTACCAGAGCTATGTGGATAGGAACAAACGAAACATTGAAAAGAACCCCGCCACCTACAAAAAGCGGCAGGCGATCATCGAACACACCTATGGCACGATCAAGCGCCAGTGGGGCTTCCACTACATCTGCACCAAACAAGGGATGAAAAGGGCTTCGGCTGATGTGGGACTGATGTTTACAGCCTACAACCTCCGGCGGCTGATGAATATTGTTGACAAAAACAAACTCAAAGAGTACCTGAAGGCACTGGCCTTCCTGTTTTTTGCGGTAAATATGTTTAGCAGACGAATTTTAGCCTTCCTGGTGCCGGTGGCATTTTCAGCTACTTTTTCCTTGTACCATAAAAAGACAACCGCAATAAGCTTTTAAATCACTCTGGAACCGAGTACATTTGAAACCATCGACAGTTTTTAGACGAACTG
>CBDTXL010001377.1:0-1686 GCA_965364435.1 uncultured bacterium | reverse complement strand
ACACAGATGAATAGGGAATGTTGATGATGCGCCCCATTCTTTTCCAGGATTTTTCGGATAGGCTCTTAGCAACTTTCAACTGACTGTCACATTCTGAAAACATTGGCTTTACACGTATTGTCTAAACTTCGAGCGAAATTTGTCGCAACTCCGCTGAAAGAAACGACTTAGGGTTGGCAGCGGAATGGCGAATTCTTCTGAAATGCTTTCCCAGCTTTTTCCAGAAAATCTTGCCAAAGCGATGGCGGAAAAATTAGCATCGGGTCGATTTCTAATATGCATCTCCTTGAAAATATTCTCAGCATCTTCTTCTAGAGATTCGCGAATTCTTTCAAACAATGAATGCGGTTCTTCTGGCTGTACCATCTCCTCCAACTCAGTGAGTGAAGGTAAGCTCATGATATTCGGCTCTCTAAATTCGCGAGAAGACTCGATAACTACCCTATCCAGTCTAAAATTGACCCAGTTCATAAACTTTTGTTCGCCTCTTTCCGGGTCATAGGTGTCAATTTTTCGGCAAACATAGGTCAAGGTTTTATTAACAGCTTCGTCATAAAGCAGGTTATAAAACTGAGGGGAGAATCTTGCTCGATGTGGGTGACTAAGCTTGCCCGATAGCCGAATTGCCTCAAGCAGTTCCCCTAAGGCGTACTGCCGTAACTCAGTATGAGGTGGGTGCCGTTGGGCTTCTATGGCTAGCTTTTTGAGTTGAGTATCATCGAGAATTGTTCTAAAAGCCTGATTCCGTAGGGTGTTGACCCACATCCTTACAGGGATGCGTGTAGAGTTGTAATTGTCAAGTGCCCCATCGAGGTCACGCAAAAGCTGTTGTCGTACTTGCTCGTAAATCTCTCGATAAACACCAAATAGTGGTTGAGTGCCAAACTGACGGCAACTTTTGCGCGATCGCAGTATTTGATCAACCAGCTGAGTTAAGGCCAACTGCCGCCCCTCACTCTGGGGAGTCTCCCGTTGCGCCTGTTTTACTAGCTGTTCGAGTCGCTCATCCATAGTCTTGAAAGCACCACTGGCAGTGCAACTCGTTAATAGAGCGTTCGCCATTGTTGAAAGTTTCTCCAGATAACCAGGTGAAGCACCTATCTGATGCTGAGGTTGTTTCTGGTGAACCAAGGGGCGTCAAGCTAGGTGCCTGTTTATCGTACTAAGAATCAGGAACCTCTAATCATGACTCAGCCTAAACAGCCAGAATTTTAGGCATTTTGTTACACAAATTAATTTTTGATTTGCATAAAACACTGGCTTTTTGAGTTGATACCGAATCCGGGTGGACTACCCCCTTTTTGAGAACGAACCACAGAGGGCACAGAGTTCGCCGAGAAGAGAACAAGAGGAAATCAAAGTTAAAAGGGGTTATATATGCGGATTTGGTATGAGTTATAGACAGAGGGAGTGCAAGGCAGCTTAGAGCCTATCCAAAAAATCCTTTTGCTATGACTTTCTATCTGTGTTTATCTGTGTGCATCTGTGGTTTCAAATTTCTGGCAATCCACTTTTCAGATAAGTTCTTAATCCTCAGTTCAAACACAAGTTTGAATAATTCCATTCTCTCAATCTTAATAAGCAGGTTATACCGCTTGAGAGGAATTACACAACATTCAACGCACAAACCTCTTCACTCAGGAGGGTGCTCAATAGGAATCTCGATGATGAACTGGGTGCCCTGCC
>CBDTXL010001376.1:0-1687 GCA_965364435.1 uncultured bacterium | reverse complement strand
CTCTTCCAGAAGCTGGAACCCCTGTTGAAAATGATGGCTGCTGGAGTGCCGGAGGTTGAGGTGCAAAACTTGACAGTCATTGATGCCCACAATGGCAGCAGTGTCACTAAAATGGCTTCTTTCCTGGAGCAGCTGCGTCAGGCAACGGGTGTCGATGTTTCCAGGGTTGTGGGTAATCTAGCAGCGGCTGAACCAACCAGGGATGGGAGCCTGCATAACGGTCAATAAGACACCAACTTCTACCGATTACCGATTACCGATTACCGATTACCGATTACCGATTACCGATTACCAGCAACACGAGCAAGTGTGCTTCATTAAATGCATGACAGCTTATTTTCTACAATCCTGCTCTAAGTCCTCAACTTTAGTTGCTCGATAGTTTACAGGTACAAAAGTGTAAATCTCAGTTGAACAGTTAGCTCGTACTACTTTGACCAATGTAGAAAAAGACTCTTTGCGATCGCCACCCAGAAAACTAATCACTCCTGTAGCTCCCTGAGCTTGGAAGTTTTTGTCTGCCAAGACTTGTTGTAAACTAACACGGCTCGGTGATGGTTGTTTTCCTAAAGCCAAGCTCAACGCATGAGTAGCATCATAGGCTGTAGCTGTGCGCCAACTGACATCGCCTCCCCATAACTTCCTAGCCGCCTGGGGAAATTCTGGGTTGCGATCGCTGTCTAAGTAATGCCAAGTTACAACTACTACGAAGCGGCTTAAGGCATCTTTCCCTAGCAGTTCTAAAGTATCCGAGCTGTACAGAGTACTTCCTCCCACTATCCAATTCCGACCCTGATTGGCTTTGACTAACTTTAAGGTGTTAGGAACGCCATAAGCAGTGGTTCCACCATCTGGAAATACAGCCAGTGCTGTAGCTCCTTGTTTCTGTGCTTGGTCTATGGCAGCAGCTGCATTGAACATCGGATTAGACAAATCAAACTTATTGTCTAATACCTTGCCGCCGCTGGCAGGGAAACTAATGTCAAATTGAGCGCCTAGAGAGCGGCTGAAACTACTCTGAGGAACGTTAAATACTGCTGCTGTCTGCGGTTTGGCTTGGGCGAGCAGGTAGCTAGCTAAATATTGGGCAGCCACCCGCGTATTGGGTACAGTGCGAAAGAAAACATGTCCGGGACTCATCCCCCATTTTGAAAGTTCTTCCGAGGTGCTACCAGGAGAAATCACTACCAGCTTATGCTGTTGATAAACAGGCACAGCTTCTAGCGTCACTTCACTAGCATAGTGACCGACGACGGCTAGAATATCCCCTTTTGACACCAGTTTCTCTGCAATCTGTTTGGCTTGAGTGCTGTCATTGGCATCATCTGCAATCAACACTCTTAGACCAAGACCATTAATCTTTTTCCCCTGATTGATTTCCTCTTGACCTTGTGCGACACCTCGCAGAATTTCCAGAGCTGTATCTGAACTTTTGCCTATCGGAGCGACAACAGCAATTGTGTAAGTGTCAGCTTTTTCGTTGGCAAGTCGCGCATTATTGAGGTAAATCAAAGTTTCAGGATCGCTCGGATGTTCTTCCCGTGCCTTCGTTAATAAGCTAACGGCTTCCCCATATTTTCCAGCTGCAAATTCTTGAACCCCCTTTTGCTTGAAAGAGCCTCCAGAGTCAGGAACCAAGACTTCTTCCCCACAACTTAAATGGTCGGTTAGGTTGGAATCACAAGCC
>CBDTXL010001375.1:0-1687 GCA_965364435.1 uncultured bacterium | reverse complement strand
TATTGACCACGCAAGCAGTGACGCTCTTCCTCTTCCCCAGCCCCTAACCCCCAATCCCGACGCCCTTTTCGGTCACCGATGAGGTATGTTTCTTGGTTGCTCTACCATAAAAGATTGAAAATAGTAACTCTAGCTTGCACTGCCTGACACGAAACCATTATCTTTAAAGGATAAGTTTTTTACATGCACTAACTACACCGAACACAATTCTGATCCAACTGTATGACGCCGAGCCATGACTTGGGAGCAGCAGTAGAGTCCACCAGGGCCTTGAAGACAAGAGACTTTTCCAGTTTGATACCGAGACCTGGCTGGAATCAGAACCAGCCTTCCTGGGAAGGCTTTTTGTAGCAGTTGTGACAGCAAGAATTTGGTGAACCCAATCAACGAATGGCAATGATTTGCTGATGCCGTTCTACCTAAATAGTGCAATGTAAGGGGAGGTGACACAGGCTGAGTCGCCCAAAAATAGATTTCTTCGTTTCACAGGCATCATGGACACCATGAAGGGTGACTCTAGATAGAGTTGCCGTTGCTGTGGAAGCTTGGAGCGTTCAGTCTTGAGATAACTCACTGATGTTTGATTAGGAAATGACCTAACTTCTGTTGAGGCATTAGGAAGAGGCTATGCGATGCTTGGCTCTTATTCTCTGCCTTAACTCTACTTTCAAGGGCAATAGACCCGTTGTTTCCTTCTCTTCACATCATCGTTTTCAGTCATTTTCCCACCTCCAGACTCTTTAGTTAGTCAGATTCAATGGCGATTGAGGAGCTACAAGTTGCACCAAGTATCTAAAATCTACGCCTTGACTCACCGCAACTTTCCTGTCATCAGGAAGGCATCAATCGTAATTAATGTTCAAGGAATTATTAGCTAACCCCTGCCACCTGAACTTTCTGTTAAGAAAATCAGGTCGAGCCTGGAGCTGACCAACAGCAAGTAAAATCAGGCAAGTTTTATGAAAGCCAGTGAATTTTCAAGTGAAGCCGCACTTTTAAGTCGGCATGAGACAGGAGAACGAAATTTTTCCGGTGCCAAACTAATTGGAGCGGATTTCAGTGAAGCAAATCTGAATCGAATCAATTTAAGTTCAGCCCAACTGAACGGGGCAAATTTAACTAAGGCTAAACTTATTAGAGCTAATCTCAGCAATGCAGACTTGAGGGTTGCCGATCTCTCAAAAGCCCAATTAATTGAGACAACTCTCTCACGCGCAGACCTGACTCAGGCAATCCTGAGTGAGGCGGATTTGAGTGGAGCCATCCTGAGTGGAGCAATTTTATCAGGAGCAGACCTAAGGTTTGCCACCTTAATTGGAACCAGTCTCATCGGTGCATTGGTCAAAGGCGCAAGACTCACAAAGGTGAACTTAACTGGGGCAACTTTGAGCCGAGCAATTTTTGTGGAAGCAGACTTAAAAAAGGCAACTTTGACCCGAGCAATTCTCAGTGAGGCTGACTTGAGTGGAGCAAACCTGGGTGGAGCAACTTTGATTCGAGCTTATTTGAATCGGGCAAAGTTGCCTGGGGCAAATCTGGAGGGCGCTGACTTAAGTGAAGCTGACCTTAAGGGTGCTAATCTGAGTGGTGCTAATCTGAGTGGTGCTAATCTGAGTGGTGCTGATTTGCGTGAGGCGAATCTGAACAGTGCCAACCTCAGTGGGGCTGACTTGCAAGGAGCTAATCT
>CBDTXL010001374.1:0-1688 GCA_965364435.1 uncultured bacterium | reverse complement strand
CTTGTACCTTTTTAGCTAACTGTGTCTGCTCCCAATGAACTTCTATGGGCATTGATTGGCTTACTACTGACAATCGGTGGTACGTTTCTGGAAGCATTCGTTACTAATGCGCCCTGGGATTGGTCTGGCCAAGGCGTCCATACGGTATCGCTGGGCGTTACCTATCAGATTGGGGCTGTATTACTCGCTGGTTGTTTAGGCGGCAAAAATGCCGGTGCGCTTTCTCAAATCGCTTATGTTGTCTTGGGCTTGAATCTTCCAGTCTTTACCCAAGGCGGCGGGATTAGCTATTTAAAAGAGCCTAGTTTTGGCTACTTACTGGGCTTTATTGCCGGTGCCTGGGTTTGCGGTTATCTGGCATTTCGGATGCCACCGCGCGTTGAGTCTTTGGCTTTTAGCTGCATCTGTGGCCTCTTGACTATTCATGCTTACGGTGTGGGTTATTTGATTATTTTCAACACGATCAACTTGAAAGCGATCGGGGGCTTGTCCCTCATGCAGGCAATCCTGAAATACTCCATTTATCCCCTGCCAGGACAGTTGGTCGTAGTTTGTGCCGTTACAGTTTTGGCGTTTGCCCTGCGGCAACTGATGTTTTATTAGTTTTTTGTGTTTTATCCGACGAAAGGTTGCAGGTTGACAGGTTACAGGTTGAAAGTTATCTTCAGAAAGCTTTATTGTCCAACTTCAACCATCAAGCCTTCCAACCTTCAACCTTTAACCAATGACGAATTACCATGCGCCTGAAAAATAGCTTATTCTGGGTTACTGCCTTTGTCAGTCTGATTCTGGATCAGCTGACAAAATATTTAGTGGTGCAGAATTTTAAGCTACACGACACTCTACCCCTATGGTCAGGCGTCTTTCACTTTACCTATGTGAGAAACCCCGGCGCAGCTTTTAGTCTCTTTCAGGGAGGAGTTTGGTTGCGCTGGCTGTCTTTAGCAGTGAGCCTTGGTTTAATCGCACTCGCTTGGTTTGGACCAGCACTCAACACTTTAGAGCAGCTAGGCTATAGCTTTATTTTGGGAGGAGCATTGGGCAATGGAATTGACCGTTTTTTCAATAGTTGCGTCATAGATGGCAAGCCTTTAACTTGCGTTGTGGATTTTCTAGATTTCCGTCTCATTCATTTTCCCGTGTTCAATCTGGCAGATGTCTTCATTAACATCGGCATTGTCTGCTTGCTGATTGCTAGCTTGCGGCATACACCCCCAGCGTCAAACTCCCGGCGTCTTTAGGCGGATTCGGGTTTGAGTAGCCAGGAGGGGTGGGTTAGCAGTTCAGCAGTTGAGCGTTTCTCAACCATCTCTCGCGTAATTGTGCAGCGATTGATATCTTTGCGAGAGGGTAACTCGTACATAACGTCCAGCATCAGCTCTTCTAAGATACCTCGCAACGCTCTGGCTCCGGTTTTGCGTCGAAACGCTTCTTGAGCGATCGCACTGAGGGCATCGGTCTGAAACTCCAGGCGGACATTGTCCATCCTAAGTAATTTTTGGTATTGCTTGACCAACGCATTCCTGGGCTGTGTCAAGATTGCCATCAGTGCTGCTTCATCCAATGCATCTACTGCTGTGAGCACTGGTAACCGCCCAATCAGCTCCGGAATTAGACCATATTTCACCAAATCCTCTGGCTCTAAGTGTTTAAAGAGTTCTGTTGTAGGCTGCTGTAGCGATCGCGTT
>CBDTXL010001373.1:0-1690 GCA_965364435.1 uncultured bacterium | reverse complement strand
ATGATAGAGAAAGAGGAGTTGCTACAGCTAGTCCTAGACAACATCCCTCACTACATCTTTTGGAAAGATCGAAATTCAGTATACCTGGGTTGTAATCGCAACTTCGCAATTATAGCCGGTTTGAAGAATCCTCTTGAGATCGTCGGGAAGACAGACTACGACTTGCCTTGGACAAAAGAGGAATCAGACTTCTTTCGCGAATGCGACGCCCGTGTGATGGAGACGGATACAGCCGAATATCACATCATTGAACCTCTACTTCAAGCGGATGGCAAACAGTCATGGGTGAACACTAACAAGATTCCACTCCATGATGCTCAAGGGAATGTCGTGGGCATTCTGGGTACATTTGAAGATATCACAGAGCGCCAGAGAGTAGAGGAAAAAATTCGCTATCAGGCAATGCATGACCTCCTCACCGGCTTGCCTAACCGCACACTATTCAATGAGCAGCTTTCGGTGTCCCTGACTCAAGGATGTAATAGCCAAAGCATGCTAGCCGTCATGTCTCTAGATTTAGACCGCTTCAATACCATCAACGATACACTGGGTTACGCTGTTGGCGATCGCTTATTACAAGAAGTGGCTAAACGACTAAGCAGCTGTCTGCGACAGAATGACATCCTTGCCCGTTGGGGAGGAGATGAATTCACCCTCCTAGTGTCTCAAACTAATAGCGCTGACGAAGTCGCCAAGATTGCCCAGCGCCTTCTCAATGTCCTGAAGCCTGCCTTTAACCTAGAAGGGTACTCTCAAGCGTGCCGTAGCACATCTCTACATATCAGCAGCAGTATTGGAATTACACTCTATCCCCAAGATGGTGAAGATGCAGAAACCCTCTTAAGAAATAGCGCTGCGGCGTTACACCGTGCCAAGCAACAGGGGAGGAATAACTTTCAATTCTATACAGCGGCGATGAATTCTCAAGCTTGTGAGTTGTTAGTACTGGAAAATGAGCTGCACCATGCCCTCAAGCGGAGAGAATTTGTAGTTTACTACCAACCTCAGGTCAATACCACCACAGGAGAAATTACGGGGATGGAAGCCCTGGTGCGTTGGCAGCATCCGAAGTTTGGGCTAGTTGCGCCAGACAAATTTATTCCCCTGGCTGAGGAAACCGGATTGATTGTACCGATTGGTGAATGGGTATTGAAGACAGCGTGTGCCCAAAATAAAGCTTGGCAGGATGCTGGGTTGCCGCCGCTACGTGTGGCGGTTAACCTTTCGGTTCGTCAGTTTCAACAACCCCTTCTGCTGAACATCGTGTCACAGACGTTGCAAGAGACGGGACTTTCTCCGCAGTTTTTGGATTTGGAAATCACAGAAACCATTGCGATGCAGAATGTGGAGTTAACCAAAGCCATTCTCAGTGAGTTGCATCAAATGGGAGTCTACCTGTCCATCGATGATTTTGGGACGGGATATTGTTCCCTCGGTTATCTCAAACAGTTTCCGCTGCACACCCTCAAAATTGACAAATCCTTTGTTCGCGATCTTGCCACAGATCCACAGAATGCCGGAATCATCAATGCCATCATGATGTTGGGGAGAGGCTTCAATCTCAGGGTGATTGCCGAAGGGGTGGAAACAGAAGCCGAAAAGGATTGCTTGCTTAGTTTTCAATGCGAAGAAATGCAGGGTTACTTGTCCAGTCCACCCCTACCCGCTGAGGAAGCCACCAAACTACTCC
>CBDTXL010001372.1:0-1690 GCA_965364435.1 uncultured bacterium | reverse complement strand
ACAGAAACCTTCGCCTCTTGGAAGGCAAGCCGATCTGGGGTAGAGGACTCCACTAATTGAATTGACCAACCTTCGCGGGCCATGAACGTATTGGGAAACTGCTTAGCGGCTTGTTCCCCGACGTGATCGAGGAAATCATCGTTATGCAGCGGGTCATGGTGGAAGATCACCAATTTTTTCACATTAGCCGCTTTGGCCACCTTGACTGCTTCCTGCCAGGTTGAATGTCCCCAACCCAGCTTGCTTGATACCTTTGAGTGATATTCTTCATCAGTGTAGGTGGCGTCGTAAATCATGACATCAGCATTACGCGCCAGCCGCAGGACATTTTGATCTAAACCTTCCGCCAAATGCTCCGTGTCAGTGATGTAAGCAGCTGAATAGCCTCGCCAGTTGACGCGGTAGCCCACCGCTTCACCTGGATGGTTCAGCTGAGCATTTTCAACCGTAATCTCCCCAATCTCAACCTTATCCCCGACTGCCAGGTCATTGAACTTTAAATCGGCTTGCATGAGTTGCAAGGGAACCGGAAAATTTGGGTGAAGCATCTGGTCAGTGAGGCGCTCCTTGATTGTTGTCTGGTTGGGTGCGATCGCGCCATAAATATGGAAACGATTTCCTTTGACAAAGGCAGGGACAAAAAAAGGAACCCCCTGAATGTGATCCCAGTGAGAGTGGGTGAAAAACATATAAGCTTCCACTGGCATCTGCGATAGCAGTGACTGCCCCAACACTCGTAAGCCCGTACCCCCATCAAAAATCAGACGTTCACTACCGACTCGCATCTCTATGCAAGGCGTGTTGCCTCCATACCGGACCGTCTCTGGTCCTGGACAGGCAATACTCCCTCTGACGCCCCAAAAATGAATTGTGAATAAGTTGTGTGTACTAGACATAATTTTTCCTTGCAGGCTTCTTCAGGCAGTCCATCAGTAGTTTTACCAAGTCAATTAGGTTTTACCAGAGCGTTAATGTCTGTTTTTGGTTCTACGCTCAAGCTTGGGTGCCGTTCTTCAGTGAGTTTTGACGGGGTTAACAAGCGCTTTTTAGCTTAGGGTTGCCATCTACTCTAAACGAAAGTTGCACTCGCTGAGCAAAGAGAAATCGATACACTAAAGACAACCAGCGTCTTAAAGGGGAGAGTTTCTCACAACTGCTCATAGAGTATGGTAGTTCCACAAAGCAGCTGATCCAATGTCGCCTTCACAGGTGCAATTCTCACGCAGTCAGGCCAATTCCTTTTCAGGGGCACACAGCTAGAGGAGTAGGACTCTCTCTATACCTATCATTTTCCAAAGATTAGCAGTTTCTCCTCACAGATGTCTTGCCCTTTATGCGACAAAAACATGTGATTTTGATCACTTTGCATTGAGAGGGGTTCCCTAAGCAACTAATATGCCATAATTTGTTTTTACTTTTGGGTAATTAGAAGCACACAAACGGGGCAAGACGCAAGAGCCGTTTTTAGCAATGCACTTGCACTGTCAAGAAGTGCAAACGCACAGGTTAACTGACGATAGTTTTGGGCTTTCACACCCGCTAAGGCTTGCGTTGAGATGCTACCAGGCAAATTCCTGCGTGTATGGGTCTATACCTGTATGTTAATGAGTCTGCGCCAGAATTACCTACCTGTTTTTCTACAAGATTATCCTTCTTGTATCACTTTCGTCGGAGAATATTCTCAAACACT
>CBDTXL010001371.1:0-1690 GCA_965364435.1 uncultured bacterium | reverse complement strand
TAATTCCTAGAGATAGATTGTCTGTATTAAAAGCTACAACTTTTGAGAGGTGCAATAGAAATCCAAGCTGTTGAATATGTACTAAGAAAGCCTTTAGGAGGCAGCAGGATATGAATAGCACAAAAACTGATCTCAGAAGTGAAGTTCGAGAACTTGCTGAGGAAGCTTTCCATCTCAAACTGATTTCTGGCTATGGTGACGGTCAATACAGTGACGAGTACCAGATTGTCTGCGATGGCAAACCCAAGCATTTTCCCCTAGAACGGGCACGCTTTATTTTAAGAAACTTAATTACAACCCGGCGTGAGAATCCCTGGAGTGTACACTAAACGACTGATATCAAGTTGCAGCTCTGTTGCGTAAGACAGAAATTATCACTCCACACTCCTGATTCGGCTCTTGTCTCAACTCAGATCTGTCTTGAAAGTCGGGAGTAAGGAGTAGGGAGTGGGCGAAAGACACTTCCTCCTTTGCTGTACGCGAAGCTCATGGGGAGTCTTCCACCAGTCTCAAGAAGCCTTTCATGGGGCAGGCTTTCCGGCCTACCCCACCATAAAAAAATTTTATATTGATTGTGGGATGGGCCTCCCGCCCGTCCTGAAAATGGTGCAAGTTCTGAGTCAATGGTCTTTTTTGATGATTTTTGATGATTATTTTAATTTCTGTATAAAAATCTACCAATTGGCTGTTTTAGCCATCAGTTTGGTTAGGCAGTATTGAAATTAATAACCGAAAACTGGAGCGAAGATGGCAGTGGGAGAGACACAAGGGCAGTTGGTCATTATCGGTGGAGCAGAAGACAAAGAGGGAGACTGCACGATTCTGCGGGAGTTTGTTCGCCGCGCCGGGGGTACCCAGGCGCGAATTGCCGTCATGACAGTAGCGACAGGGTTACCTGAGGAAGTGGGACGGACCTATACCGAAGTGTTCGAGCGCCTGGGAGTCGAGGACGTTCGCATTGTGGACACGGCTGATTCAGAAGATGCGAGTAATCCTAGGGCGTTAGAAGCGATTGAGAAAGCTACTGGTGTATTTTTTACCGGCGGCGACCAATCTCGCATCACCAGTCTACTTAAGGACACCGAGCTGGATGCCGCTATTCACAGGCGATACGCTGAAGGAATCGTAGTGGGAGGCACAAGCGCGGGCGCTGCCATGATGCCAGACGTGATGATCATTGAAGGAGAGTCTGAGACTAATCCTCGGATGGAGATTGTGGAAATGGGTCCCGGTATGGGCTTTCTTCCGGGTGTGGTGATCGATCAGCATTTCCTACAGCGTGGTCGTCTGGGACGCTTACTCTCAGCAGTTACACAGCAGCCCGTTGTCTTGGGATTCGGCATTGATGAGAATACAGCTGTGGTCGTTAACAACAATCAATTTGAAGTGGTTGGGGAAGGTGCTGTAACCGTTATCGATGTGGCAGAAATTACACATACCAATCTGGGTCAAATCTTGAAGGATGAAGACTTGGCGATTTGCGGAGCTAAGCTTCATATTCTTCCACATGGGTACAAATTTGACCTGAAAACTCGAAAGCCGCTCATTGATTGACTTATTCCCCCATTAGACGCAACGAGCCGCTCTCACAATAGACTTCTTTCAGGCATCTTTAGGAGTTGGAACCACAGATGAACACAGATGAACACAGATGAAATCGGATTTGTTGGTGGGGTTTGATAGACTGCGT
>CBDTXL010001370.1:0-1691 GCA_965364435.1 uncultured bacterium | reverse complement strand
GCTTCGCTATCAAACCAGTCTTCTAACGTTCAACCTGCAACCTCCACACAACCTTCACCGCCCCACTCGACAGATGAGAGTAGTGTGTGCATTCTGGTAATTCCGAAGAGTGATGACCCAGCTGTTTATATCCCTTGGAATGAGACACCTTGGGATTCAAACGCCTCAACCTATCTGCCAAAAGAGCAAGTCCAGGAAATTGAACGCAGCATTAACCTGACAGTTAAGCCCCTGACGAACCCGGAGGGAAATGTAAGGGGCGGTTTGGTGGTGTTGGAAGACATTAGCCGCGAAAAGCGCATGAAGACCACAATGTATCGCTACATGACCCCAGGTGTTGCCGAGCAAGTCATGGCGCTGGGTGAAGATACCCTCATGGTGGGTGAGCGCAAGGAAGTAACGATTTTATTTTCCGATATCCGGGGCTACACAACGCTGACGGAGAACCTGGGAGCATCGGAGGTGGTGTCACTGCTGAACAAGTATTTTGAAACGATGGTGGAGGCAGTCTTCAACCACGAAGGCACTTTGGACAAGTTTATTGGGGATGCCCTGATGGCAGTGTTTGGGGCACCGCTACCGTTAACAGAGAATCACGCCTGGATGGCTGTCAAGTCAGCGCTGGATATGCGCTGGCGCTTAGCAGCGTTTAACCAGTCGCGTATGCTTACCAAGCAGCCCCTAATCCGCATTGGCATTGGGATTAGTTCAGGAGAGGTTGTTTCCGGCAATATTGGTTCGCAAAAACGGATGGACTACACCGTGATTGGGGATGGGGTTAACTTGAGTGCTCGCTTGGAAAGCGCCACAAAAGACTATGGCTGCGACATTATCTTGAGCGAGTATACCTATAACTTGTGCCGCGATCGCATCTGGGTGCGCGAGTTGGATAAAATTCGGGTTAAGGGCAAAAACCAAGCGGTTAGTATTTACGAGTTAATTGATGACGCCGATATGCCCCTCAACGACCTCACGAAAAGGTTTTTGGACTTCTATGAAGCAGGGCGTCATGCCTACATAAACAGAGACTTCCAGAAAGCGCTCACTTACTTCCATGAGGCTCATTCCTTAAAGCCAAAAGACCAGGCTGTTATTACTCACCTAGAACGGGCAACAAACTATCTTGAGAACCCGCCCGCAGATTTCTGGGACGGAGTCCACACGATGACAACGAAGTAGGGATTAGGGGCTAGTCCCTAGTCCCTAGTCCCTAGTCCCTCTTTTCGCCTTCTTGATCATGTTGGAAGGGGTTTTCACCAATTGCGAGTTGCTTTTTGGTACGTTTCAATTGTTTCCAGAGGTCTTTGATTTGGTTGTAAGACTCTTCTGGGGTAAGCTTCCCAGCGGTTTCCAGGTTGCAGATGTAGCTCACCCGTTGAGCAAACTCCTGCAAGTTAGCGTTAAAAACTAGATTCTCTGGCTTAACTTGACCATAATAACGACTGCGAGGATATAGAAAATCAAATTCATCTACCATAACTATCTCCTTTTTTTTATCCGCAACCAGACCAAAACGTAAATAAATCACCTAATTGCTTTAATAAAAGCCATTTTCGGGTTGTTCAATGAATTTACAGTCCTACAGACATTTAATGTTCCTGAGTAAGGAAGTTCGCCTTCGAGATATATCGCTTGCTGTTTATATATTTGCCTCAGGAAGCTACCCAATTAACAGTACTTTTAGAGTGATC
>CBDTXL010001369.1:0-1693 GCA_965364435.1 uncultured bacterium | reverse complement strand
CTTTGAGCCAGGTTGTCAAACTATCTGCTAAGGTTTGAGCAGACTGGCGGCAAGCCTCAAGTAAGTCTTTTGGAGAACCCTGAGTAATTTGTCCCGCAAGTTCTTCCAAGCGAAACAAAAACGACAAACTGCGATAGATAGACTGCCAGTGTTCATATTGTTCCAGTAACTGGATTGCTGGAGGCAATTTACCTTTGGCACGGGTGGTGACAGCATGGTTGCCTTCTTCCCGAATTTCCAGCGTTGCTACTGCTCCCAGATGCAAGTCACCATCGATATCCAGGATGACTAACTTTTCCATCGCTGCCTGCTTTCGGGAACTCTCAGGGATTAAACTGCTACAGCACTAATATAGTCTTAAACCTCGCCCAGATGAGACCAGGGGAGAGCGCTCCTATCCCACCGAGATTAGAGGATGTTTTAAAAGTGGAGCCAATGTAGGCGCTTGCTGTGCAAATAGATCGCCAAAATGTAGGCGATCGCTCGTTGGTGTCGGTGGACTTCAAGAAGTGGTGGGAGAAGCGATCGCCTAAAATATAGTGAGGGTGCATCCCGTTTTTGCAAAAATATTCTGGTGTAGAAGAACCCAGCAGAATTTGAATCTATTCTCTCCCCAGCTCCCCAGCTCCCCAGCTCCCCAGCTTGTGGGATACATTTGCACAATTGGGATGCTCCCTATAGTGAACACCACTCTGTGCCAACATCATGCAAATCGTCCTACCACCTGAAGTTGAAGCCCTTGTGCAGCGCCAACTCATCAGTGGCAAATACAATAGCGCGATCGAGGTTATCGTTGCTGGTGTCAAACTCCTTGAACAACAGCAAGACATCTACCAAGGACGACTACAAGAACTCCAACACGAAGCACTTGAAGAAGCTTACCGACAAGCATCACAAGAAGTTGACCCAACTTGGGATGTAACAATTGCGGATGGATTGACTGATGAAACGTGGTGAAATTTATTATGCTAATCTCAGTCCTACGGTTGGTTCTGAGATGGATAAACGTCGTCCGGTGCTAATAGTCAGCAATGATATTAATAACCGCGCCGCCACCACAGTAACAATTTTGCCAATTACATCTAATATTAGTCGTGTCTATCCTTTTGAGGTTTTGCTTAATCCAGACAATAGCAGTTTACCCAAACCTTCTAAAGTGCAGGCGCAGCAAGTAAGGACAATTTCTAAGCAGCGAATTGAGGGCGAACCTCTGGGAACTTTGAGTGAGGAACTGATGCAATTGGTGGATGCTGCACTTAAATTACATTTGGGGTTGAATTGAAAATAAATGTGTCAACGCTGACAAAACTCAATAATCGCTTTTTGCGAAACTCCCAACCGTCTCTAAACAAGAGTTTATATCTCCACATCATTGCCTTGAGTTGAGCGATAGATTAGTCATCAATGGTTAGCTTGATTAAATTATCCTTATCCCAAGGAAATTCCACTAAATTGTTGAAATAGACCAGGCGATCGTAGTCTCTATGAAAGGGAGTTCGACCGGGTTTGATATCTTCTTCTGGTTTTGCCTTGCCAAGTCTTTGAGGCGTCAGGAGTTTCTTCCAATCCATCATTGCTATGTTATTTAAAATAAGGGTAGGGTGGAACACAAAATACTATCAGAATTAAAGCGGAAGCTTAGCCGAGCAGCTAGCTATACCGAAGGCTGTTCGTCCTCCGAATTAATTACCTC
>CBDTXL010001368.1:0-1694 GCA_965364435.1 uncultured bacterium | reverse complement strand
AGCGCCAAGCCCAGACCGCGGTAAGCAATGGCAGACTTGGGGTTGATGTTGAGCGCTTTGTTGTAGGCTGCGATCGCTTCATCCAGTTTCCCCTGCTCAGACAGCGCCAAGCCCAAATCTACGTAAGCGAGGGCATTGTTAGGGTAGATTTCGAGGGCTTTTTGGTAGACCGCGATCGCTTCTGAGACCTTCCCCTGCTTTTGCAGATCCCAACCTTGATCCAAGTAATTATTGGAACTAATACGGCTGCCATTGAACAGGTGTGACCCAGCCGTTGTCAAAGCTGCCCCCAATAAGGCTGAGAAAGCGAAGTGTAACCAGGTTGGCAGGCGGCGCGATCGCATCATCCCTCTCCGACTGGGGTAGCTGCGAATAACCTTTAGCTTCTTCAACCTCTTTCGTTGCCTACTGTTGTATACAGCCATATCCCACCTCTTTCGTGACCTACTGCTGTACTAAAAGTCAAGAAGCTGACTTATTTTCTATAGATGCGACGCACCTCATCTAAAGTATTCAGCGTCCGTAGCCCTTCCCGAATCGTCCTTAAGATATCCACATCCGCAATCTGAGATATTTCCGGCATTAACTGTAACCCCTGAGAGCCGAATTTCAGTTCCAAACCTAATTCGATACCTGAGAGCAACTCTTCGACGCGCCCTTCGACGCGCCCTTTGTTCAAAATCTCTTGATACCAAGGCGATTCTTGTAAGACAGCCATATCCCACCTCATGATTTGCTGTACTAAACGAGTTGACAATACAAAACTAGCAAAAAAGGCTAATAGAGGTGGGAGCATCCCAAAGTTGCAAATCGCCCCCAGCGTCGAAGTCTGGGGCTACAAAAACGAAGTCCGCCTACGCAGGCTCAATTGAGTCCGCCTGCGCGGACTTAAGAGATTAGCCAGCCGCTAGTTCCCATCTAGCAATTATTGATTTTTGATGGTGGTGAATTGCCTGGTTTCTGATGTAGTCTGCTACCTTATCGAGGTTATCGTTGCTAACGGTAAAGGCTGCGTAACTGCCTTGCCATTTAAAGAATTCACCGGGCTTGATTTCGTGGGTAATCAAATGGAAGGAACTCCCCTTAATTTGTTTAATCAGGTCAGCTACAGCCAGAGTAGACGGGAATCCTGTTAATAGATGGACATGATCCTCAATGCCGCCAATGGCAACTACTGTGCATCCCAACTTATGGGATTGCCCAATAATTACTGCATAAACCGCCTTCTGGATATCTGGCGTAATTATAGGTAACCTATCCCAGGTTCCCAAACACAATGCAGATACAACTGCGTGAAATTTGATCTCATTTCTCTTCAACCCGCGTAGGCGGGTTTTGTTTGTGGACGCGCGATTTCCTTTTCAACAGGAAACTTTACACAAAATGCGATCGCACCCTCAAGTTGTCGCACCTTCAAGTCGTATACTCTGCGTTAATCTTCACGTAGTCATAACTCAGGTCACAGCCCCAAGCCTTTCCAGTGCCAGAACCATTGCCGATACTAACGGAAATTAAGACAGTATCTTCCTTCAAATATGCCCCAGCTGCCGCTTGTTTCAGATAAGCACTAGCAGCAGCACGGTCAAAAGCCAGAGGTTGACCATTTTCCATCAGTAATAAATCCCCCAACTGAATCCGGAGATTTTCTTGCTCAAACGGTACACCAGCACGACCTGCTGCCCCTGCAATTCTTC
>CBDTXL010001367.1:0-1694 GCA_965364435.1 uncultured bacterium | reverse complement strand
TAGCATCCTAGATTGACTAGCTCCTTAGACCGAGAACGGACTGGCTCTAAGCAATTGAATTGCTAACATCAATCTAGAATCCAAACTCTAAAATCTCATGCGCCTGTTTACGACAACAGCTGGATTGTGCTGCTACTTAGAACGTCACCGGCAAGGCAAGGAAGTTGGTCTTGTTCCGACAATGGGAGCCTTGCATGCCGGTCACTTAAGTTTAATTGAGCGGGCAAGACGAGAAAATGCCATTGTCATCGTCAGCATTTTTGTAAATCCGCTACAGTTTGGACCGACGGAAGATTTTCAGTGCTATCCGCGTCAGTTGGAGGAGGATCGGCAACTGTGCGAACAACTGGGGGTTGATGCAATTTTTGCACCAACAGCGGTGGAGTTGTATGGAAATCGTCTGCCGACATCAGATGGTGGTACCGAGTTGACTCAAGTTGTCCCACCAGCAGCAATGACATCTGTGTTATGTGGTCGCTCCCGCACGGGTCACTTTCAGGGAGTCGCTACTGTTGTGACGAAGCTGTTAAACCTGGTACAGCCGGAACGAGCCTATTTCGGTCAGAAGGATGCACAGCAACTGGCAATCATCCGGCGTCTAGTGACAGATTTAAATTTGCCAGTGGCGATTGTTGCTTGTCCGATTGTGCGGGAGGAGTCGGGACTCGCCCTGAGTTCTCGCAATCAGTATCTGACACAGTCACAAAAAGCACAGGCATCAGTATTATTTAGGGCCTTGCAGCAAGCCCAAAAAGTTTTTCAAGCAGGTGAGTGCGATGCTTCCTTCGGGAAGCCGCTTTGCGATCGCACTCACCTGCTTGAGATAGTTAAGTCAGAATTAGCCTCGGTGAGCGATATCCAGGTAGAGTACGTCGAACTGGTACATCCTACAACGCTGATGCCTTTGGAGCAGGTTGACGACTGCGGCTTGTTAGCGATCGCGGCACGCTTCGGTTCGACTCGTTTAATTGACAATGTGCTGCTACAGCAGCGTAAGCCGATTGTGGCAATTGATGGACCTGCTGGTGTTGGTAAATCCACAGTCACTCTTCAGGTAGCGAAGGCGTTAGGACTGATGCATCTGGATACCGGCGCGATGTACCGGGCTGTGACTTGGCGGGTTCTGGAAGCGGGAATTGACCTTGAGGATGAACCAGCGATCGCAGAACTAGTTAGCCAGTCTCAAATTTGTCTGACCACCAACAAGGCTTCAGGGATAGCAGTCCGTGTTTGGATTGATGGTGAAGACGTCACCCAGGCGATCCGCTCTCTGGAAGTCACCGCCCATGTATCCGCTCTAGCAGCTGTGCCAGCGGTTCGCCGTGAGTTAGTCAAACAACAGCAGCGCTGGGGTTGTAAGGGCGGGATCGTTGCGGAAGGTCGTGACGTTGGCACTAACGTCTTTCCAGATGCCGAACTCAAAATCTTCTTAACCGCCTCCGTCCAAGAAAGGGCACGCCGACGCCAGCAAGACCTCAAAGACCAGGAACTCCCAAGTGTGAGTTTAGAACAGCTGGAACGGGACATTGAACAGCGCGACTTTCGCGACAGCACCCGTGCTGTGGCACCCCTACGCAAGGCGGCTGATGCTATTGAAATAGAAACAGATAACCTGAGTATCCCTGACGTCACTGAGCGAATTGTCACTCTTTACCATCAGCAGGTGTATAAGGGACTTCCATAAATAAATGATC
>CBDTXL010001366.1:0-1695 GCA_965364435.1 uncultured bacterium | reverse complement strand
CGTCACGAGTTTCTCTCTAGGCGCAACCACTTATTATTTTGTAACAAACCCTCGGCAATAACCCTCAGCAAAGGTTGCTGGATGTTAAGGAAAGCCTAAAATTAACTTTCTATCTGAATGGGGGGTCTGGGGGGCTATAGTACTGCCCCCATAATCGCAAGATTTGAGGGTAGGCTTCCGTGAGCGTCAGCCGAACGGTACATGGACTCCCCAGGTGAAAAGCGAGTACTCGATGTACTCGCTTTTCACAATCTCTGTGTCCTATATTAAAATGTTTGACATAGATTAAAAACAACTATGCTAGTATTCGAGGCAAAGTTACGAGGAACAGATGATCAGTACGCCATCTTAGATGAGATGATTCGTACTGCGCGTTTTGTGCGTAATTCTTGCCTTCGTTACTGGATGGATAACAGGGGGGTCAACAGATACGACCTCAATAAGTATTGCAAAGTACTCAGAGAACAGTTTGAATGGTGCAAAAAGCTCTCAGCGCAAGCCTGTCAAGCTAGTGCAGAAAGAGCATGGAGTGCCATTGCGAGGTTCTTTGAGAATTGCAAGAAGCAAGTCCCCGGCAAGAAGGGCTTCCCTAAATTCAAGCATGCTCAAATCCACGGCTCGGTAGAGTATAAGGTCGATGGATGGTTGTTATCGGATGACCGATTAACCATTACGTTTAGGGATGGATTCAAAGCCGGAACTTTTAAGATGTGGGGAACTCGCGATTTGCACTTTTACCAAAAGGAGCAGATTAAGCGAGTTCGTGTTGTGCGTCGGGCTGATGGGTACTACGTTCAGTTTTCCATCGACCAAGAGCGAAACGAACAGCACGAACCCACCAATCGGATGCTAGGAATAGATGTTGGTTTAACTCATTTCTACACTGATTCATGCGGCTTCAAAGTAGAAAATCCTAGATTCTTGAGGAAAGCTGAAAAAGCACTTAAGCGTGTTCAAAAACGAGTTTCTCGGAGAACTAAGGGTTCAAGGAATCGCCTCAAAGCCATTAAGCAGTTAGGTAGAACGCATCTCAAGGTATCAAGGCGGCGTAAAGACTTTGCGGTAAAAACTGCAAGGGCGCTTATCCAGTCGGCAGATTTGGTAGCCATTGAAGACCTAAAAGTGCGGAATATGGTCAAAAACCAGCATCTAGCCAAGTCAATATCCGATGCTAGTTGGACATTGTTCAGGCAGTGGTTAGAGTACTTCGGGAAAGTGTTTGATGTGCCAGTAATTGCTGTTGCACCTCATTACACATCTCAAAATTGCTCGAACTGTGGGGCTGTTGTGAAGAAGTCCTTGTCTACTCGCACTCATAAATGTCCGCACTGTGGTTACTTGGATGACCGTGACACGAATGCCGCCATCAACATTTTGATGAAAGCATTACAAGGTCTAGCTCAACTACCGAGGGGCACTCGGAAAGTAACGCCTGAGGATGAGAAGACCCGCTGCTTAGATGGGGAAACCCTTTTATAGCAAGGTCGCTCGAAGAGTCAGGAAACCCAGCCAGTGATGGTGGGAATCTACCCCTATAATCTTCGATTTAGGGGTAGAGGATGTCAATCCCCTTCCACCTGTGCCCGATACTCAGTGGCAGACAGAGCATCCTTCAATTCATCGGCGTCGTTAATTCGCAGCTTCAATAACCAACCTTCGCCGTAGGGGTCTTCCGACACCAGTTCTGGAGACTCT
>CBDTXL010001365.1:0-1696 GCA_965364435.1 uncultured bacterium | reverse complement strand
TTGATCGCTTGTTCCAAACTTTCGGCAGTGCCATCATGAAAGTAAGGTGAGGTTAGCTCAACATTACGCAAGCTGGGAACTTTGAAGACATAGCGGTCTTTTTCCTGTCCGGTGACATTGAAGCGTCCCAAGTCAGCTTTGGTCACATTGCCGCGATCCGCAAAGTAGTCACCCATAACTCCGAATTTTTGAAACATATTACCGCCTACATTAATTCCTTGGTGACAACTTACACACCCGTATTCCATAAATAGGTTATAACCCTCTTTTTCTTCTTGAGTCAGAGCGTTGCTCTTGCCACGTAAAAATTGGTCAAAGCGGGAATTAGGAGTATCAAGGGACTCCTCAAAGGTGGCGATCGCATCTCTAACGTTATCCTTGGTAATCCCGTCGGGATACGCCTTGGCAAACGCCTTGACATAATCGGGAGAACTCCGGAGCATCGGGATAATCTCTTCCCACTTGCCACCCATTATTATTGGACTGAGTAGGGGACCATCGACATTAGTAAACAGATTTTCGTATTTCCCATCCCAATCCAGCTTGAAGTTGAATCCACTGTTGAAGACAGTTGGTGTATTCACCAGACTGAGTTGACCATTGACGCCACGCGATCGCACCTTTCGATCTACTCCCCCTGTATCAAACCCGTGACAACTAATACAAGCCACCTTTTTATCGCCAGAGAGGCGGACATCACGAAAGAGTTTCTCTCCCAAGGTGACTTTCTTCTCATCTAGGTCAATGTGTAGGGGAATCGGTTGAATCGGTTCATTCACCTGAGTGACTGGCACTGAGTCAGGAATTAGCACCTGTGATGGCTTAGAAGATAGAAATTGCTGCCCCAGGACAGCAATCACAAGAGTAAGCAGAAGTACCCAGACAATGTAAAGCCGTTTTAGCGATCGCCTGTTAATCGAAAAATATCGCATACTGTCTGCTGCTTTGGTGGGGTTAAGAATTATGTGACGCTTGGTAGTTTAGCTCCCAGGCTATCTTAGATAATGGCTTCCCATTCTCAGATAGCTGTTTAGCACTATGGCTGGGAGAGACGTGGAGTAGCTGAATTACTGGCTTGAAGCGGCATGCTGCCTACACTTGGTTATTCTTGACGATGACTAATATCAAATCCAACCCTATAGCCCCCTTTTCCGTATCATGACATTAGATGACTTTACACAGTTGATGACAAAACAGGAAGAATGCCCCTCTGGACTACCACCAGCATTGCAAGCCCTGTGGTACGACAAAAAAGGAAACTGGGATAAAGCACATCAAATTGTGCAAGATTCCAGTGATCTTGACAGCGCCTGGGTTCATGCCTACCTACATCGAAAAGAAGGTGACTTGAGCAATGCCGGTTACTGGTACAGACGCTGTAGAAAGCCAGAGTTTACAGCACAGTTGAATCAGGAATGGGAGCAAATTGTCAAGGACTTGCTCGTAAGACTCTCCTAATTGTCTGACAGCTTTGGCTAATTTTTGTGACAGAATGTCCCCAGGTTTGTGAAATCCAAATCGGCTAATTCCAGCGACTAAACTGCCCTGTATCTCAGCCGTTGCAATTGGTTAATTCAATCCCTGCGATCGCATGAGAGCGCTGCGCTCGCGCGATCGCTTACTTTAGACAGAGCAAATAGCTTGTAATTGAGCCTAGTTTAGCTGTTGGAGGCAGTGACGATGACACAAGGGTCAG
>CBDTXL010001364.1:0-1697 GCA_965364435.1 uncultured bacterium | reverse complement strand
ATAGATCTGCTTCTGGACACTGAAGCCAAAGCGACCGTCAGTGTACTTCACCCAAAGCCGGTCAATCGTCCACAAGTCCTCACAGGGCAAATTCTCAATATCGCTATTTTTGAGGTAATAACCCAGGGGCTGTCCTAAGACCTGACACAGAACATCCCACGTCTGTTGGTCTGCCTCTTTCCATTTTTTTCTTGCCAACAAATCTCGTAGTTTAGTGTAGTCAATGCCGAATTCTGAGCTTAAACCCTGACTGAAAGTCCGTTGAATGACTCGATTAGGCGATCGCTGTACGCAGTGGAGCGCGTCCAAGACTTCCGAAGCAGATTGGTAGCGGTCTTTGATACTATTTTGCAGTAACTTATCCAGGATTTTACCCAGGCGATCGCTTACTGGTTGCTCTGGTAGCAAGAAATCACGCCATACCCAGCGATCATTGATCGAATCATACATATCTAGGGGCGGCACTTGAGTCAGCAGGTGAATGCAGGTAACGCCCACACTATAAAGGTCACTGGCGGGAAAGACTTTTCCTTTTATTTGTTCCGGTGCCATATATTCCGGGCTACCGACAATCGTGCCGGTGTGCAGTAGCGCTGTCTCAGTCAGCAACTTAGCAACGCCAAAATCAATCAAAACTAGATCCCCTCCTTTCTGCCCCTTAGTAAGGGAGGGTGCCGCAGGCGGGGAGGTGCGGCGAATAATGTTCGAGGGTTTGATGTCCCGGTGAATGACCTGATGAGTATGGATGTATTGCAGAACCGGCAACAAGTCTTGCAGTAATTCCCAAATCTCCGTCTCATTGTATGCACCTTTTTGCTGCAACTCTTGCGTCAGAGTTGGTCCAGGAATCAACTCCTGTATCAGATAAAGCCGCTGGTTTTGTTCAAAGTGTCCAAGCAGGGTAGGGATTTGGGGATGTTTGCCCAGTTCATCCAAGCGCACTGCTTCTTGGTGAAACAGTTCAGCCGCTTTTTTAGAAATCCCATTGCCGGGATTCTGAATGTAGAGTTGCTTAATCACACAACGGGGTTTGGAAGGAATGTGTTCATCCACCGCCAAAAAAGTTCTCCCAAATCCCCCGCAACCAATCGGTTGAATTGAGCGATATCGCTCCTTAAGCCATAGCTTAGAGCCACAACATAGACAGAATCGAGCCGAGTCTGGATTTTGAGGAGTGAGACATTCAGGAGTGACACAGTAGCTCATTGCAGCATTTGTCAGAGATTAGAAGTTAAGAGCCAACAACGGACAACTAGCCCATAGCCCTTAGTATTACTGCTTATCAGCCTGATAAATGTAAAAGTTTTGAAAAACTCCCAGCGTCTCGAAATGATAAACAGGCAAGAAGGGACCAATCTCCAAATTGGTTCGATAAATGCTGAAAAGAACAAAGTTCTGTCGCTGTGTAGTCTGGGAAATAATTTTCTCAATTTGTGGGCGTCCCGTGTCAACCAGTGATTTGCATTGACGCTGGAGGAAATCCCCACCAAAGGCTTTGGGTGCTTGCTTACAGCCTTGATCTTTTAGATACGTTGTCAGCTGCTCAACGGCATACTCCTCATAGGTATCCTGAGCGGGATTTGTCAATGCCATCGACACTCCCAGCCCCACCAGAGCCGTTCCAGCAATCGCAGTAACAACTTGTAAAACCTTCATGTTACTTTCTTAAGCATATATAAGCTATGACTACATCCTCT
>CBDTXL010001363.1:0-1698 GCA_965364435.1 uncultured bacterium | reverse complement strand
TCTGGGCAGGAGTTGGCTCAATTTAAGGGTCATCAAGGTGATATCTTTGGTCTAAGTTTCAGCCCCGATGGAAAAAGCCTAGCCACAGGCGGCAGCGATGGGACGATTCAACGCTGGAACCTGTCTGGACAGCAGCTGGCTAAATGGAGGAGTAATCAAAAGTCAGTTTTTAGTCTCAGTTTCAGCCCAGATGGAAAGCACCTAGCCACAGCCGGAAAAGACGGAAAAGCCCGAATTTGGGATTTGTCTGGACAACAGCTGGTTGAATTGGATGGTCATCAAAACTGGGTCTACAGTGTAACATTCAGTCCCGATGGACAGCGCTTGGCCACGGCAGGAGCAGATGGCTCAACCCGACTTTGGCACCTGCTGTCTAATCAGCCGTTGACTCAATGGCAGGGGCATCAAAAGGCAGCTTGGAGTGTTAGTTTTAGTCCAGATAGGCAGCGCTTGGCTACAGGAGGAAAGGATGGCACAGTCCGACTTTGGAATCTTTCTGGGTATAAGCTGGCTCAATTCAAGGCTCATCAGAACGGGGTCAATAGTGTAACGTTCAGTCCGGATGGGCAGCACTTAGCGACAGCAGGAGAGGATGGTACAGCCGGACTTTGGAATCTTTCTGGACATAAGCTGGCTCAATTCAAGGGTCATCAAGGCTCAGTTTATACCCTCGGATTTAGCCGGGATGGGCAACGCTTAGCAACAGCAGGAAAGGATGGTAAAGTCAGACTCTGGAATCTGTCCGGACGGCAGATTACTCAATGGTCAGGGCATCAGCGCGAAATCTGGAGTATAAGCTTGGGCCCAGATGGGCAGCGCCTAGCGACAGCAGGACAGGACGGTACGGTCAAACTCTGGGATCTGTCCGGACGGCAGATTACTCAATTTAAGGCTCACAAGGATGGTGTTACTAGTGTAAGTTTCAGTCCGGATGGACAGAGGCTGGTCACAGCAGGAAACGACACGTTTGTTCGACTCTGGAATTTATCTGGGGAGCGAGTGGCTGAATTTAACAGCCATCAGGGCGGGGTTTTGAGTGCAAGTTTTAGCCCCGATGGACAGCGATTGGCTACAGCGGGAAAAGATGGGACGACACAGTTGTGGCTCATGTCGGGTCTACAACTGGCTCAATTCAATGGACATCAAGGCAGAGCGTACAGTCTAAGCTTTAGCCCCGATGGACAACGTCTAGCTACAGTAGGAGACGATGGCAAGGTGCAGCTTTTGCGGGTTGAAGGGCTAGATGAACTGCTCTCAAGGGGTTGCAACTGGCTCAAAGATTACCTGGCTACCCATCCCAAAGCATCAATCAAGTGCCCGTCGGGGTTAGGGCGTCGGGGTTAGGGCGTTGGGGTTAGGGCGTCGGGGCTGGTAAAAGAAGGGTGATCATAATCACTGCCATAGAGAACTGATCTAGGGTAAGTTTGGATGATAAAGAGTAATTAAACTGAATAAATAATCAGGAACAAATTCAAGAAACTTCTCATCCGAAGAGTTGAGGAGGAATAAGCAGATGAAGACATTTATTATAATTGTTGGAATATTCGTACTTAGCACAACAGATGCCCTTGCTGCTGGTTCAAAGACTGCTAGTAGTGTGAACCTTGAGCAAGAAACCTATGGTCTCACCCGTGAAAATACCATACAGACGAAAGCGCTCAAGGCGGGCAGACCTAACAGGGCAATTCCCTACAGGGG
>CBDTXL010001362.1:0-1700 GCA_965364435.1 uncultured bacterium | reverse complement strand
CTTGAGCCTCTTCGAGTGAAATATTGTAGCGATCGCTCAAAAGTTGGGGAATGCGATCGCAGTCGCGATTGGGATTCACTTTTCGTTGATGGAAGTAGGAAGGCAGTGCAACATTACATAAAAAAGGCGAACGTTGCGCCTGTAGTTGAAGCGGTTCAAGATTCTGAACTTCGCGTGAATTTACAAAAAATAGCAAGGCACCGCTGAGGTTAGCATCGCTGAGGTTGGCATCGCTGAGTAAGGTACAGTTGAGGTCGGCACCGCTGAGATTAGCATATTTGAGGTTGGCACCACTGAGGTTGGCATATCTGAGGTTGGCACCGCTGAGGTTGGCATATCTGAGGTTGGCACCGCTGAGGTTAGCGCCACTGAGATTGGCATTGATCAGGTCAGTACCGCTGAGATTGGCATTGATGAGGTCGGCACCACTGAGATTGGCATTGATGAGGTCGGCACCGCAGAGTTCCGCACCGCTAAGATTGGCATTGATGAGGTCGGCACCACTGAGGTCGGCACCGCTAAGATTGGCACCGCTAAGATTGGCACCGCTAAGATTGGCATTGATAAGGTCAGCACCGCTAAGATTGGCACCGCTAAGATTGGCATTGATAAGGTCAGCACCGCTAAGATTGGCACCGCTGAGGTCGGCTGTTTCTGTATTTCTGTTGGCCCTGCGAAAATTGAGCAACAGGAACACTCCACCGGCAACCATCACAATCGCCCCCATACCGCTGATGAGGGTTTCACGGTGTGGGTGAGCAAGGGTCGCGCTCTCGTTGTGGGATAGGCGTGAGCCATCCGGCTGAAGTCTACGATCGGAGAGTAACCACAGCCACCACACCATCCCAATAAGGGCTAGAGTCGCGATCGCTCCAATCATCCACCACTTGTTGATCCTTATCTTTCGCTGCCACTGCTTGGATCGCTCCCGCATTCTTGAGACTCCCTCAATACTGAGCACATTATTAATTCCCTGATTCGGAAATGCTCTAATCTTTATGCACGCTTAACTAACCCATTCACTCTAAAGTAAACGGGCTAAAACCAGCGATCACCTCCGGCACCAGCTTGAGCTTTAAGCACTCAATAACTGCAACAGCTGACCTGTCTGATACCCAGCCTTAAAATGCCAACTGGCACAATCAAAACATGGCTCACGCCTACTAACTGGCACAATGGTATCGTTCCCGAAGGACACTTGCGGACACCCGCGCAAGCTTACCAAGATATCATGGCATGGCTAGAACGCCTGGAAACGGGTCAAGTTGAAACCTTCACCCGTCCCAAGATTATCATTCCCCTTCCCAATGATGACCCTGCCGACGTTCAGCGCAGACAGCACCGTTACGGCGACTTCTCCACCCTTAACCACCTCTGGAACCAAAGCCGCAGCGACACCACCCACCAACGCCTACAGGCAAACCCAGAAGAGTGGGTATATTATCATACTTTGTACCAAGAGTCAATAAAAACCTGGACAGTCATCCCTTACGAAGAGATGATTCGCTGGTGTCAACAACGTAGCGGCTATGTTATTGGGGATTTCGGTTGCGGTGAAGCCAAACTTGCTGAAGCAGTCTCCGACCGACATACAGTTTACAGCTTCGACCATATTGCGATCAACAATAATGTACTAGCCTGCGACATGGCTCATCTTCCCCTCAACGATGAAGAACTCGATGTCGCCATCTTCTCCCTCT
>CBDTXL010001361.1:0-1700 GCA_965364435.1 uncultured bacterium | reverse complement strand
GTGACAAATAACAACATCGAAGCACTCTTGCCTCAAAAGTTGCTGGAGTTGACGACGAGCCAGCCACACCGTCCAAGGGCGGCTACTCCGCACCTTGCCTAGCATGTGGACGCCAACCCCCGCCGCTCGAAGCTCGTTTACCAGTCTCCCCTCAAAACACAAAGCAAAGTGGGGCTGCATCTGCGGACATAAACTTCGCTGTTGAGCCAGTGTGACCAGTAGGGTTTCCACCCCGCCAAAAAGATTGCCTGAGTAAACGTGCAATACTTTCATATCAGTTCAAAGCAGGCGTTATTCCACCCGTAAAATTTCAGGTTGTGCCTTAAGATCAGAGCCGCCCAGAGCCTGTTCGTATATCTCAAAACTGCGCTCAGCCATAACCATGTGGTCAAACTCTTTGCAGGCGCGATCGCGGCTGGCAGTTGCAAGACGCTTACGCAGATCAGGCTCATCAAGCAGACGTTGGGCGGCGTGAGCTAAAGCCACTGGGTCGTTAATCGGCACAGTCAGACCTTCCTTCTCATGTCGGCTGACCCAGGATACTCCACTACAGGGAATGTCAGCATTGATTACAGGACAACCACTTGCCATCGCCTCGACCTGAACTAGCCCGAATCCTTCACTCCGTACATTGGAAGGAAACCAAAGAGCAGTCGCAGCGCGATAAGCACCTGTAAGCTCGTCCGCACTGGCCCGACCTAGCCAGACAATCCGGTTCTCTAATCCAAGCTGTTTCGCCTGATTTTTCAGTTCTTTTTCCAGAGGTCCAGTACCAATCATGATCAGCGTTCCTGGCACTAACGCCAGAGCTTCAATCGCCACATGCAGCGCTTTATAGTAGACAAGTCTCCCAACACATAGCCATATTGGTTCTCCATATTTTTCCTTTAAACCGCGAGAGTAAGAAAGTGCCGCTTTACTGGGTTGAATGTAGCCTGAACAGTCTAAGCCAAGGGGTAAAGCCTTAATGTTATTCTTGAAGGCGCGCAAAAATTTTGAGCCTTCTATGTACTCAGAGCTATCCGTTAAGATGCATGATGCTTGACTGTAAACCCAGTATTCAATGGGTCGTAGTGCATACTTCAAGAATCGTTGCTTGATGATGTCACTGTGGTGCGTAATCACCAAAGATGTTTGAGGGCGTCTCGTTAGCGAAGTTATTACCCCAGCTATTGACCAAGCTATTAACATTGTTGGATTAGGGGTGTGAACATGAATGAGCGTGTTTGATTGATTTATCAATTCCCTGATTCTTCTAGGAAGGTCAGGACATAAATCAAATCGTGCCAAGGAAAAAAGCCGACCAAGACTTGTAACTTCCACATTCTTGTCCAGTTCCTTGATAGTCTTTGTCCTATGATATTGACCTTTTTTCTTAGCCAATCCATTAACACAGAGAACATGGACTTCAGCCCCCAAATCCGCTTGGGCACGAGCTAAGGTCTGAACATGTGTTTCTATTCCTCCTGGCATCGGTGGATAATATTTAGCCAGGTGACAGATTCTGTACGGGACTTTCTTCAAAATACAGACCCCAAGCATCAGCAGGTATTAGATTTCAATGAAAGGCAACCCAGGCTTAATTGAGAATTAGAAAATCCCGATAAAGGCCACCCCGTAAAAGCCTTACCGGATATAGACTAAGGTTGCTTTCACTTAGTAATACAGAGCTGTTGCCCGTCAACAGGACAAAATTAATC
>CBDTXL010001360.1:0-1701 GCA_965364435.1 uncultured bacterium | reverse complement strand
CTTTTTAAATAAACTTAATTAATTTTCTTTCGACACCGCTTGCATGGGTGTGACCAACTAAGGACTAATGACTTGCGAAGCGATTGACTTTGTGTTGCTGTTTGTCAGTTAACCCCAAAGCATCACAAAATAGATTTCTCTAACAAAAGTGGGTGTGTCATGAATTCAGTTGATGGGCGGGGTTACAGTCAAGAGTCACCGACAACAGAAGCCAATTCAATTCAGACGTTGTCTAAGCTATGGACGAAAAAGTATGTTCAGAAAGTAATCGAGCCAGAGGAAGTCTGGGAAGTTAGCTCAAAGGAGATGCGAACTATTACAACGCAACGGCTACTTCAGTCACTCCGTTCTACTAGCGCTCAAGCTTGGACAAAAACAGAAACTTTGCTCTCACAAGAGGTAATGCGGCACGGAATTAACTCTAAATTGATTGACCCTTGGGAAATTGCCAAAGACGCTCATTCTATGTATGAGGAAGTCCTATTGGCTTATGCCAAGCAGGTAACTCCGCGACGCCTTTGTATTTCAATTGCATCTGATTTGGGTTGCATCCGGCAGAAGTACACAGAAATTGACCCCAGAGTAATGGCCTTTGTCAGTATGCAATTCCACTACACTGGACAGTTGCTTATAGAGGCACTTTCCAAGCAAGAGCAGGCTAGTGTGAGCGCTTATTTTAAGGTGATTGACGATCACCTCTATATGCCGCTGCAACGCCTATACGATGCCGCTGCCAAGCATGATTACAATTCTCCCGTCTCGGAGATTGTACGGCAACTGCTACCTGCTAATAGTGAAATGGCAAGTAAAATTGCAACACGGACTATTGAGTTGTACCCCCAATATCGTTCCTACAGCGGTACCTTAGGTGAGCCTAAGGTGAAAATTTCAAGTGTCCGGGATGTCGAGATGTTCCAGATTTATCTGTGGGTTTGTCTTCTGGAAAATAGCATGGCGGTAATACAAAATGAGTTATTCCCTCTGTGTGTAATGCTTTACCCGACTTTGAATGTGCGCTGGGAACTAGTGCGACAAATGCTCCACTTAATGGGTATAGAATTACGAGGGCGTCTGGAACCCCAACAGGTATCACTATTTATGCCTTACTTCCAAGCGTTGTGGGAGATGTTTTCTCCTGACGTGTTCCCAGATAGCTTAGAGAAGGAAGGATTGGATAACTCAGCTAGACGCCGGTGTGGTTAGCGATCGCGTTTACTAATAATCTTGAATACCCCTATGAATATTCGCATTGGTAACGGTTACGATATCCATCAGCTGTGCAACGGACGCCCTCTGATTCTGGGTGGGGTGGAGATTCCCCACGAGATGGGGTTGCTAGGTCACAGTGACGCCGATGTCCTGACTCACGCGATTATGGACGCGATGCTGGGTGCTTTGAGTTTGGGGGATATTGGTCATTACTTCCCCCCCAGCGATCCCCAGTGGAAGGGAGCGGACAGTATAGTTTTATTGAGTCAAGTCAATCAGCTGGTGCTATCTACAGGCTGGCAGATTGGGAATATTGACTCCGTAGTTGTCGCAGAACGTCCCAAGCTTAAGCCCCACATCAAGACGATGCGCGATCGCCTCGCGAACACCCTAGAATTAAACCCTGACCAAATCGGCATCAAGGCAACCACAAACGAAAAGTTAGGCCCAGTGGGGCGAGAAGAGGGAATTGCTGCCTATGCCGTAGCTTTA
>CBDTXL010001359.1:0-1703 GCA_965364435.1 uncultured bacterium | reverse complement strand
ACTAAAGCATAAGATTATAAGGAGGCGATTTTCAGGAGCTATCAACGTGGTTAAAATTATTGGTCGCAAATCCTTGGGTAATCAATCGGTCTATGACATTGGTGTAGAGCGCGACCATAACTTTATTTTGGCAAATGGCTTAGTTGCCTCGAATTGCTTCAATAAATCCCATTCAACGGCTTATGGTTATGTGACTTATCAAACGGCTTATCTCAAGGCTAATTATCCCGTTGAGTATATGGCAGCGCTGCTGACTGCAAGTAGTGGAACCCAGGAGAAGGTGCAAAAATATATTGCCACCTGTTCAAGTATGGCAATTAAGGTAGAGCAACCGGATATTAATCGTTCTGAGATCGACTTCACTCCCGTGTCGGGCAAAATTTTGTTTGGATTGTCAGCTGTCCGGAATTTGGGACAGGGGGCGATTGAGTGTATTTTAAATGCTCGTGAGACTGGTGGAACGTTTAAGTCAGTGGCAGATTTGTGCGATCGCGTAGATTTACGCACAGTTAACCGTCGTGCCTTGGAAGCCTTGATTTACAGTGGTGCCTTTGATAGTATCGCACCCAATCGCAACCAAATGATCGAGTATTTGGAATCTGTAATCAACTGGGCCCAAAGCCGTGCTAAAGACCGAGAAAGTCCTCAGTTAAGCCTTTTTGACTGCTCAAAAACCGCGAGTGGGAATCAAAACATCAGTAGTTCTGTCTGGGAATCTATCCCCAAGCCTCCTGATGTTGCTGATTTTTCGCCACAAGAAAAGCTACGCTTAGAAAAAGAATTGTTAGGTTTCTATGTGTCTGACCACCCTCTGAAGTCGATGAGCCAAGTCGCTAAAGTTTTGTCTCCAATTAGTCTTTCGGAGCTAACTGAGCCAAACAAGAAGGGCAGAATTAGTGCGATTGTGATGCTGACTGAAGTTAAGCAGATCATCACCAAAAAAGACGGCAAGCCCATGGCAATTATCCAGATGGAAGACCTTACGGGTCAAGCCGAGGGCGTTGTCTTTTCAAACACTTATGAGCGCCTTCACTCATTCATCCAAGTTGATGCCCGTCTGATTATTTGGGGTAAGGTAGAGCGGCGAGGGGAGAAAACTCAGGTGGTTATTGAGGATGCTGAGTCGATTGAAGATACCAAAATGGTTGTTGTGGAGCTAACGCCACAGCGAGTTACCGAAGACGAACTCATCCACCTAAAAGCAATTTTGCAAGAACAGTCAGGGCAAAGAAATCAGGCAAAAGTTCCGGTGCTCGCCAAGGTAGTCGCGTCACACCAGTGCCAATTTGTTCGCTTTGGCTCTAAATACTGGGTGCAAAACTGCACAGCAGCAGTTATCGCTCTCAACAATGCCGGATTCCCTGCCCGTTCTTCTTCGCTTACTGGTAGTTGATGCGCTTGCTTTCTTTACTGAGTTACGACTTCGGAGCCTGCACATCAAACATCTCTCCCGCCCCGTAGGAGTCAATGTCCACTGCCTCGGAGCCTCCACTGACGAGTAAACTAAGCATTGACCCTAGTTGCACCCAGACGAGCAAAGCAGTCGGCAGTACCACAATCGCAGCAGCGATATAGCCAAGCGCGGACACCAGACCAAATACTGAGAGACTAGCTCCCATAAATACAACTAAAGAGATACATAAGCCTGCATAAGCAACGACTATGTTAGGCGTGTTGTAATTGATTCGTTCCTGTGACTGACG
>CBDTXL010001358.1:0-1705 GCA_965364435.1 uncultured bacterium | reverse complement strand
TTGGCGTTTGTGTAGCAAGCGTCCAAAAAACAACGCTAAGGAAAATGGTTTAGCCCTCACGCAGAGGACGTAGGGCTTTCCGCCTTAACTCAACATCAATATCGAACTTGTATTTGCCGTGAGGATTAATATGCTCATGACGAGTTGGGGATAGGTGAGTGATGTCTTCATCCTGAATCTGGTGTCCTTCTCCTGTGAGCTGCTCAATTGCTGCTGCCATGTAGACCGTATTCCAGGCAACCACTGCATTTGTTACCAAAGTTAGGCAGTGGGACTGATTGGTCAAGTCTTCGTCTTGCCGCCGTCGAATCTGTCCCTGATTAGCGAAACAGAGAAACCGACGTAAATCATGGAGCCGCTCACCTTTGTTCAGTTGCCTGCCAATGCGCCGTTGGTAATCCTCATTGTTGAGGTAGCGCAGAATAAAAATGGTCTTGAGCAAGCGTCCATACTCCTGAAGTGCCCTGAACAAAGCATTCTTCTGCTCAAACGACTGCAACTTATCGTTTCATCTGTGACTTCCTCATAGATCTGATAGACAAAGGCTGTCAAAATCGGATAGCGACGTTCCTTATGCAACCGTTGTAAGGCTTGGTTGCTAGAGCGTTTAGCCATCTGTGCCAGGAACTTGAGACGATTGGGATTGAGACTGGACACATCCCATTGAGGCACGTTTTGGATGTTCAGGAACTCTAGCTTAGCGATCGCATTCAAAATAGCCGCGGGTGAATTGGTGGTCGCATGTCGTCGCAGCCAGATCAAAGCCGTACTGCCGATGGTCGGGTTATACAGCAGCAGGCTATCCAAAAACACTTGTCGCTCTTGGGTTAACAAGGGTTCCAGCCGCTGAAACGTTTCTTTATGAGCTTGCTGGCGAGCAGTGGCAACCATCTGCTCCAGCCGAGTGATGCCAATGCGGACGATTTTCTCAGCCTGAAGCTTTTGGGCAAGTCTTTTAGACTAATAGAGTGGGGAGTTGACTGTGCTGTACCCAACTGTATAGTGCCCATCTATCATTTATGGGCAAGTTGGTCGTTATGTCTCACACGATCCCACCCAAAAAAGTCCCGAACCTAGAAAAACGCACGCGAGAGCATCTACTTCCCAGCGAAGTGGAAGCCATGATTAAGGCGGCTAAAAGCGTGGGACGGCATCGTAATCGAGATTCAACTCTGATTCTACTGGCTTATCGTCACGGTCTACGGGTTTCAGAACTAGTAGCACTACGGTGGGAGCAGGTAGATTTTAGTAGTGGCACGATTTACATCAATCGACTCAAGCATGGGGTCAGTTCAACACACCCACTGCGAGGTCCTGAACTTAGGGCGCTGCGACAGCTGAAACGCGAGTATCCTAATTCCCCCTATCTGTTTGTGTCCGAGCGTGGGGTAGCGATGGCAGCGGCTACAGCTACGGGTATCATTGAGCGAGCTGGGGTATTAGCGAAATTGCCTTTAAGTGTGCATCCGCACATGCTACGCCACGCCTGTGGGTTCTACCTAGCATCTTCGGGACATGACACCAGAGCAATTCAGGCTTATCTAGGACACAAGAATATTCAGCACACGGTTCGCTATACGGAGTTATCCCCAGGGCGCTTTAAGGATTTCTGGACAGACTGAGACAGACTTGCAATGCTTTCTTGAGCTACAGACAGGTCTTTTCAGCTTAGCGTTGTTTTTTGGACGTTTGCTACACAAACGCC
>CBDTXL010001357.1:0-1706 GCA_965364435.1 uncultured bacterium | reverse complement strand
GTGCAGCAGTGCAGGAGTTAGCCAAGGGGTGGAAAGATCACCCGGATACTTTACCAATGCTCAAACAATGCGCTACTTCTGACGATAATTCAGATGTGCGACGTGCAGCAGTGCAGGAGTTAGCCAAGGGGTGGAAAGATCACCCGGATACTTTACCCATTCTCAAACAACGCGCTACTTCTGACGATGATTCGTCTGTGCGATATGTTGCCGTGCAGGAGTTAGCCAAGGGGTGGAAAGATGAGCCTGGAATATTTGAATTGTTGTGCGATCGCACCCTCAATGACCCGTTTGAGCGTAAGGCAGACTGGGAAGAGAACCCTCGGCAAACCGCACTTGAGGCAATTATCAAGCAGCGTCCTGACTCTCCCCAGACTTTATCACTGTTACGCGATCGCGCCGACAATGACTCAGACGAGAAATTGCGAGAGTTCGCGAAGAAGAAGCTAGAGAAATGGAATCGAAATTAACCGAACAATGGGTTTAACTGAGATCTTGCACCAGTGGCAACAACCCGCCAGTGGTTAAAACCACTGTCTCATAGCTAAAGTCGTCTAAAGACGACTGGCCAAGAGTTTTAGTCCATTGAAATGGACTTAAGCTATGACGCCGGAGTTTTAACTCTGGGCGGGTTGTCGGGTTTACTGACAATGGTGCAAGATGTGAGTTTAAGCCTGACGAAGTGATGGACTCCTCTCCTCCAAACCCGCCAGGGAATTAAGTCCCTGCGTCATAGCCCAAGTCGTCTTTAGACGACTCAACTACTGATTCTTAGTCCTCTGAGCGAGGACTTTAGCTATGACTCACATCTTGCACCTGTCCCGTCACCCGCCAGGGAATTAATTCCCTGGCTAATAGCGAAAGTCCTCTTAAGAGGACTAAAAGCTTGCAGAACACGAATTTCAGTCCATTTTAATGGACTTTAGCTATGACGCCGGAGTTTGAACTCCGGGCGGGCTTTGTCACTTACCTCAATGGTACAAGATGTCAGTATGAGACAGGGGTTTCAACCCCTGGCGGATGAGCGCTTCCTTGAGAATGAAACAGCCCTGCCCTAGCCCCCCTTAACAAGGCGGGGTTTACTTTTTAACGCGCATTTTTCTACTTAGTCAATCCGAAATTTCTCGGAAATTATTTTTTGGTTTGTAGCAAAAAACACTTGCTTATACTTAAGCAAGTTGCTACAATACCAATGTTGCAACAGCAATGGGTCAGAAGCCAACCCCGCACCTTGGACAGTCAAGGGTTGGCTCTGGCTCCAACACACGAAGGAGTCAAATTCATTATGACCAAAAAACAATGCTTCAAGCCTTGGGCAATTGCGCGTCAACTTCCCAATCTGCAATGGCTAATCATTGCCCGCTACCGTTCTCGCTCAGATGCAGACGGACATCTCGTGTTGTTGCATCAGCGAGTCCCCAACATCCAGTTTAAAGTTGTCTTCGATCTGCTTGATTGCAAGCAAGAGACCTCTTGCAAAAATACCTAGCGATTGCAAAGATACTGTTGGTCAATTAACGAGGGGTCAGACCACAAAGAGTGTAAATTGAGGTTGATTGCGGTAGGGGCACGGCATCTTTCACTCCGAATGCTTCGCCCCTGCGGAATGATAACAGCACTTTTCCTTCCACGCCCCCAGACGCAAAGTTTATTTATGGCAGTTTATGAAGACCGGGAAGCGTTTATTCCCTATCGTCGAACAGACC
>CBDTXL010001356.1:0-1707 GCA_965364435.1 uncultured bacterium | reverse complement strand
CTAACTGCTGGTTTACGGAAATCGAGTTTCATTGGCTTGTTTCCTTAAGTTACAAACTAGGGGCTAGGGCGTCGGGCTAGGGGCTAGGGGCTAGGGAAAAGAGGAGATAACAATTCCTCTGAACCACTGCTCAGGCGAAAGCTTCAGTCGAACTATGCTGGGCTGCGAATAGTGCGATCGCACTTTCGCAGGGCTACGTCCTGCTGTGCTAACGCTTGCCGCAAATTCCTGAATACAGGGAATAAAAATTTATTTTTCTGTATCTAAAGATACGGATTATTGATTTGTTTCTGCAAGCAAATGTCTAATAACTTTACGTTTAAGGCAAAAATTACTCCCTTCCCGCCGGGTGTGGTCATAAGTCGTTGTTTTTTTGCGAAGAGTGAAGATGGGGAAGGTGAGGAAGGTGAGGAAGATTAAGATATACTTTCTCCCTCCTAACCCCCATCCTCCTCATCTCCCAAGGGCTCCCCCAGCTGCCTCAACATAGGTATTCTTAGACCGGGAAGCGAGTAAGTAGGTGGGCCTAAATAAATGTAACTCTGTTACAGAAGGTTAAGGGGGAAAAGGTTTAAGAAACTGCACTTAAAGAAAGCTAAGGGGGAGTCAGATTCCTTAGTCTTCTTCACATTTTCTACACACTTAACTGTTAATCTGACTTTGGTTGATCAACAACCACTCTCGTAAAAACTTGAGATCCAAAATGAACAAGCAACAATTTATCGGGGTGACTTTGACAGGATTGGCAACTATTATTCCCTTGGGGATACTTAGCAGCAGTCCGGCTCAAGCGCAAACAGCCATTGACTTAGCAACTTTACAGAGTAGCGCACTGTCTAAGCACAATACCTATCGAACTACTCATCAGAGTCCTAATTTGGTCCTCAGTGACTCGCTCAAAAGTAGCGCTCAAGCTTGGGCAGATCAGATAGCTAAGAGTGGAAATTTCGCACACAGTACTACTAGTAATGGAGAAAACATTTATTCCTCCTACACTACAGCGTCCTCTATTGCCGCTGATACCCTTGCCAATGACGCGGTTCAGTCCTGGTACAGCGAAGTTTCAAACTATGACTATGCCAAGCCAGGGTTCTCTGACAATACTGGGCATTTTACCCAAGTGGTGTGGAAGAGTACAACCCAATTAGGCTGTGGAGCTGCCAAAGGTACCGAAACAATTAATGGTACTGTTTATAACGCCTTCTATGTGGTTTGTCAGTATTCACCCGCGGGTAATCTGGAAGGGCAGTATCCGGCTAACGTGTTAAAGCCATAGTTGACTTCCCACAGGCTGTGACGAAACCGGAAATATAGCACTTCTCAGTTACGCGCGTGTACAGAGCGAAAAACCTAACCCCCAACCCCTTCCCACCTCTCCCTAACCCTCTCCTAAAAGGAGAGGGGAAAGGAATAATGTTTTTAGCTGGAAGGGGAGTAAGAATCAAAGCCTCTCTCAAGAGTAGGAGAGAGGTCAAAGTGTACCGCATCCAATCGAGAAGGGCTATATGTACGTGGTTGAGATGGTGAACGGCGATTGCGCTAGCGCAGTTCCAACAGAGCAATCGCCGTTAAATCAACCATGTTCAGTTGTTGCGGGACTGTTCTTTGTCAGGCGTGCCGTTGCTGTTGCGACCATCCTGACTCGCGACAGTTGACTGTCGTTCTAGCCACTTAGTAAGACCATTCGATAGCTGAGCCAGGGATTCT
>CBDTXL010001355.1:0-1707 GCA_965364435.1 uncultured bacterium | reverse complement strand
ACTTCCTCGAAAGCCTCAGAACCCAGCGGACTGGGAATCCAGCCACTGACATTCTTGCGTTTAGCTAAAAGGGGCTGCGAGTGGACAATGGGTAAACGTACCGCCTCCTGATAAAGAAATTCGTCCACCTGCTTATAGATCTTGGCTCGCTCAGCCTTATCTCCAGTAGCACGGCCCTGATCTAAAAGCTTGAAAACTTGGTCATTTTTCCAGTTTCCTATATCAGCGGTAGAACCAGGACCAAAGTGAGCATAGTAGAAGTTGTCGGGGTCGCCATAGTCACCTGTCCAACCCAGCATGAAAGCTTGGTAACCAGGGGATTTATTACGATCAGCGAGGTATGCAGCCCAGTCTTTTGTTTGCAGCTTGACCTTGATACCGATCGCACTCAAGTCTGCTGCAAAGGCTTCAGCAATCGGTTTCGGGTTGGGGAAGTAGGGTCTGCTGACTGGCATGTACCAAAGTTGGAGGTCAAAGCCATTCGGGTAACCTGCTTGGGCGATGACCTGCTTTGCCGCTTGTGGATTGTAGGGATAGTCAGTAACTTTCTCGGATTGAAACTCTTTGAGCAACGGGGGGGTGAAGTGAGGGGTGTTTTCACCCAATTCGCCCCAAAAGGCTTTGACTATCTCCTTGTGGTTGATGGTAACCGCGATCGCCTGACGCACTTCTAATTTTGAGAGGGGTTCGTAACTGGGATTTAATGTCAGATAGCCGACGTTGAAGGAAGGGCGATACACGGCTTCTAAGGTGGAGTCCCCTTTAATTTCTGGCAACTGATCGGGGGACAGATCCACTGTGAAGTCAATCGTACCCGATCGCAGTTGCGCTAACCTCGCGGCTGGGTCGGTGATAAAGCGTATCACCAATTGCTCTACTTTAGGTAAACCCTGCTTCCAGTAGTTCGGGTTCTTTTCTAAGACAACGCGATCGCCGCTACGCCATTCTTTGAAAACAAAAGGGCCAGTCCCCACAGCTAATGATGAGGGAGTGCCATACTTATCTTTAGCTTTCTTTATCGCCTCAGGGCTAGCAATGCCGAAGTAACCGGAAGCGATCGCTGACGGGAATGCAGCGAAAGGCTGTTTGAGGACAAACTTGACAGTTTGCTTGTCCACTGCTATTACTTCTTGCAGCAAAGATTGAGGCGTTCCCTTAGAACCGCCAAAAAGATTTCCCCAAATCTCATAGGTTTTCCCAGCGTCACGGTAGCCAAACTCACTCTTGGCGTCCCACCAACGCTCGACGTTGAATTTCACCGCTTCCGCGTCAAAGTCGCTTCCGTCGTGAAATTTAACCCCTGAGCGTAGCTTAAACGTCCAAGTTTTACCATCTTCAGAAGCCTGCCACTCAGTAGCTAGACTTGGTTCTAACTCAGTGGTACCCGGCTTAGTGTCAATCAGGCGATTGTAGATTTGGTCTTGGACAATAATTGAGTTGCCCTCGGTGATATTGCCCGGTTCCAGGTTTACGGGTTGTCCACCAGCTCCATAAACGAGCGCTCCCGCAGGCGCAACAGCTGGGGTGTTAGCGGACGTTGGACTTTTACTCGTCTGGTTTGAGGGGCTGTTACAGTTTGAGAGAACTATCGCCAAGGCGAAAGCCACAGCCAAAAGCACGGGTCGCCATTGCTTCCATCGCCTCATCACACTACCTCCTTCTTCAAGCGCCTCTTAGCTGGGTGTATGACCCAAGAGCACCATAAAT
>CBDTXL010001354.1:0-1708 GCA_965364435.1 uncultured bacterium | reverse complement strand
GCATTCCCCTTGAGGTTTACTTCCACAGGTACACTGCACGGTGAGTGGCTGCAACCGAGAAAAGCAGGAGCGATCGCGGCTTCTAGTGCAGCGCGGCAGAAATAACCCATTACCCATTACCCATTACCTATTACCCATTACCCATTACCCATTACCCATTACCCATTACCAATAAAAAGTCTGTCGCAACTTTTTTTAGCTGTTCGTAATTCACTTTTCCTTGAGGATTGCGCGGCAAACTTTCGACCTGAATCCAATACTTAGGACGCTTGAATTTACTTAACTTATCCTCTACTGCTGCTCGCAGTGATGCCTGAAAAACGTTTAGGGAACTGGGAACGTAAACAGCCGTTACAACCTGACCCCAATATTGATCAGGTAAGCCAATCACGCAGACATCAGCAACTAGCTGGGTTGCTAAAATTGCCGCTTCTACTTCAGCAGGGAAGACATTTTCACCGCCGGTAATAATTTTGTTACTGCGACGCCCAATAATCGTTAAGTAACCCTGCTCATCGAAAAACCCTAGGTCATCGGTTTGGAAGGTTGGCACGTTTAAAGAGTTAGGAAAGAGTTCAGGATAGTAACCGAGAGTCAGGGAATCTGCCTGGATGGTAATAATGCCAGTTTGGTTGGAACCCAAAAGTTCGCCGGTGGAACTGCGAATGGTTACTTGGGCATGGGGTAGAACCTGACCACAGCTGTTGTTACCAGCGAGAAAGGCTTCTGGTTTGAGAGTGACGACTTGGGAGGCAGTTTCCGTCATGCCGTAGGTGAGGGCTAAGGGAATGCGATGGCGTCTCGCCTGTTCTAAAAGTTCTGCCCAAGCGGGCGCACCTCCCAAAAGTACTGTCTGAAAGTTGGACAACCATACAGAAGCAGAATTTACCCATTGCCCCCCCGACTTCTTGCCCCCCCTATCCCCCTGACTTTTCACGTTATGCGGAAAAACCAACCGTAAACCTAACCCCCCAGCAGAGTTCCCTAGTAGGGAAGGGGGAGAATTCAAAGCCTCTCTCCTTGTAGGAGAGAGGTTTGGAGAGAGGTTTTCCACATCCCGTGAAAAGTTAGCCCTATCGCCCCCAACTGAGGGGGGGAGAAGAGGTAGAGTTTTGTTTTGTGCCTCCCAGGATTGGAGGGCACAAGGATTTCGGGGACCTAAGTCTTGGGAGGAATCCGAGGAGATCAGCTGTGCTAGCTGGGTAGGCACCAGGGAGATGAAAAACGACGTTGGGTCGATATGAAGCCCTTCACCCGCAGCTAAGGCTTTGAACGGCAGAATCACCATTCGCCCACCTGTAGTAAAAGAGCGCAGAAACTGCATCAAACCGCTGACGTGATATAGGGGCAAGACACAAAAGGAATTAATCGGCTTCTCCCCAAAATACTGGTGAAACCCTCGCACAGATGCCATTAACGTTTCCCAAGTGTGGATGGCAAAGCGAATTTGTCCTGATGACCCGCCAGTGGGAATCATAATGAGTGCTGGGTGCTGAGTGCTGATACCAATTTCCTTTTTGGACGCTACACTTTTGACCCCCCCAGCCCCCCTTAACAAGGGGGGAGCAAGAAAAGTATCTGTAGCAAGCATTGAGGAATTTGGTATGAGTGCTGAGTGAGAGAGGGGGAGATGGGGAGATGGGGAGATGGGGCTAGAAGGATTTGCCGATTGCCCCAAAATTAAATCAGGTTGAACTAAGTCAAAGAC
>CBDTXL010001353.1:0-1708 GCA_965364435.1 uncultured bacterium | reverse complement strand
TCCGATACGGGTGGATTCTCACTCAAACGCCGCACAGTTTCTTGAATCACTTTTTGAGCATTGGTTGCATTGCGTTGCAGATTAGCAATTACCATCTCCACGGTGACGCTGTCATGGTCTGGATGCCAGCAGTCGTAATCTGTTACCAACGCTAATGTGGCATAGGCAATCTCTGCTTCCCTTGCCAGCTTCGCCTCCGGCAAATTCGTCATCCCAATTACCGTTGCACCCCAACTACGGTATAGATGAGACTCCGCCTTGGTCGAGAACGCAGGACCCTCCATGCAGACATATGTGCCGCCGCGATGCAGTGTGACATCGGGTAACTCTAAACTGGCAATTGCATCCGCCAAAACTCCTGCCAGTTGATGGCACACGGGGTCAGCGAAAGCAATGTGAACGACTATTCCTTTTTCAAAAAAGCTAGAAACCCGATTCTTCGTCCGGTCAATAAACTGATCCGGCACCACCATATCTAAGGGTTTTGCTTCTTCCTTCAGGGAACCAACCGCTGAGGCAGAGATCAGATACTCCACGCCCAACTGCTTCATTGCATGGATATTAGCTCGGAATGGCAACTCAGAGGGCGTTAGATGATGATTGCGACCGTGACGGGCGAGGAAAGCCACTGGGGTTCCCTCTAGTGTTCCCAAAATCAAGGCATCAGAAGGGGCACCATAAGGAGTGTCAAATTGCACCTCTTCCACATCCTTGAGGGCTTCCATCTTGTAAAGTCCGCTACCACCGATAATCCCAATCTTTGGCTGAAGCATCGTCCTTGCCTTCTTGTTCGTTGCAATGCCAAGTTATTTTATCGGCAAACAGACGGCATTCATCAAAAATTCAGCTGGCTTCGTGAAAGATTTCTCTTGCGCCAGCTGTTTTATTAGTGCGGTAGAAAATTCTGTAGGTTTAGCCCAGGTAAGCACACTTCCGACCCAAGTGGCAAGTCAAGGAGACGCTGCCAAGGCTAAAACTTTTCAAGTTAAATAATTCCTTGTCCCTTTCCACGCTGATCGCTTTCAACAGTCAGTTTTCCATCACTGTCTTCGTTGATCTCTTCTAGTTCACTGACACGTTCAGCTGCCAGGTCTTCCTCTTTGTCTCTCAAATCACCCGGTTCATTGATATACATTTCGGGTTCAATTGCATAGTTATTGACAAGACCCTCTTTGTCTACGGTGTAGCCTCCGGTGCTATCGATGCTCTCAGCATCGGTTTGATCATCGGTTTCTGCTTGTGCCTGCTTAGCTTTATTGGGAGTTGACTTGAACTCAGTTCCTTCTCTTTCTTTACGTGCTGCGGTCTCAGCCGGGACAATTCCTCGGTCATAGGTATCAACATCGACACCAACTTGTGGTTTTATCGTTTCATTACTCATGATTATTGCCTCAAAAAAGGTAGATTTATAAAAGGCTTTAGCTTCTAGCCATGTATATTAGATTACTTTAAGCGATGGTTCTACAACTCCCAAAGGGATGAGTTGATAACTACCCCCAAGGAAGTAGAAGGCAAAACTACTCCTTAGTGAGTAATTCCAAAGTGGTAGCTCCCAGGTTCATATAAAAACGATTTTGTCAATCCTATTGCAGGCGATCGCATCCCCTGATCTTCCCCAAAGGCGATCGCTCATTGGTGTCGCTAGACTTCAAAGCGGTGAGAAAGGCGATCGCATGTCACACAGCATCAATCGCGAATCGCACTTTCT
>CBDTXL010001352.1:0-1709 GCA_965364435.1 uncultured bacterium | reverse complement strand
CCTGTTTTATCCGGGTGCAGATTTGTCGCTTTGTAGATCCGAAAAACAGCCTGAAAACCGCTTGACGAGGTTGAGCATCGCTGCATCTCTCATCAGTAGTACGTGAAGAGAGAAGACAGACCCTACTATAAATGAGGTTTGAGATTCGTGAGAGTTTTACTTTTATATCCCCTGTTTCCTAAAAGTTTTTGGTCTTTTGAGAAAACTTTGGCTTTACTAGGTCGTAAGGCGATGCTGCCGCCCTTGGGGTTGGTGACTGTCGCGGCAATTCTGCCCCAAACATGGGAGTTTAAGTTAGTAGACCGCAATGTCCGCCAGGTAACTGAAGCAGAATGGGCTTGGGCAGATTTAGTCATCCTCTCGGCGATGATTGTCCAAAAAGATGATTTACTAGACCAAATTCAAGAGGCGAAACGACGGGGGAAAGCTGTTGCTGTAGGCGGTCCTTACCCAACTGCTTTACCCCATGAAGCTGAAGCAGTTGGCGCAGACTATTTGATTCTGGATGAAGGGGAAATCACCTTGCCACTATTTGTGGAAGCGATCGCACGAGGCGCAAGTGAAGGAGTATTTCGGTCTGGGGGAGAAAAACCTGATGTAACCTACACACCCATTCCCCGCTTCGATCTACTGGAGTTTGATGCTTATTCGGAGATGTCAATCCAGTTCTCTCGTGGGTGTCCCTTTCAATGCGAATTCTGCGACATTATTGTCCTCTACGGTCGCAAACCTCGGACAAAAACCCCAGCCCAACTTTTAGCGGAACTGGAACGCCTCTATGAGTTAGGTTGGCGGCGTAGCATTTTTATGGTAGATGACAACTTCATTGGCAACAAGCGCAATGTCAAGTTATTCCTCAAAGAGTTAAAGCCTTGGATGGTTGAACACGGCTATCCTTTCTCGTTTGCCACGGAAGCCTCAGTTGATTTGGCACAAGACCAAGAACTGATGGATATGATGGTTCAGTGTAATTTTGGCGCTGTGTTTTTAGGAATTGAGACACCGGATGAGGAGAGCTTAACCTTAACTCAGAAGTACCAAAATACGCGAGACTCTTTGAGTGATGCGGTTGATGCGATCGCTCGCTCAGGACTGCGGGTGATGGCTGGGTTTATCATTGGCTTTGATGGAGAAAAATCGGGAGCAGGCGATCGCATTGTTCAGTTTGTTGAGAAAACGGCGATTCCTACAGCCTTGTTTAGCATGTTGCAAGCGCTACCCGATACAGCCCTTTGGCATCGGCTGAAGAAAGAAGGGCGACTGCGGAGTGAATCAGCCGATATCCATCAGACTACATTGATGAACTATGTGCCAACCCGTCCCTTGGAAGAGATTGCCGGTGAATATATCGACGCATTTTGGAAACTATACGATCCAGAGCGTTTCTTAGACCGTACTTATCGTCACTTTCGCATCTTGGGAGAGGCAACGTATCCGAAGAAGGGAAAAGCGGCGAAGAAGAAACTGAATTGGGTGGTAATTCGGGCGCTACTGATAGTTTGCTGGCGCGGCGGTGTGCTTCGCAAGACTCGATGGCAGTTCTGGCGCAATCTATTTAATATGTATCGGTACAATCGGGGGGGTGTGAGTAGTTATTTATCGACTTGCGCTCAAATCGAGCATTTCCTGGAGTATCGGGAGATTGTTAAAGAGCAGATTGAGGCTCAATTAGCTGAGTTTTTGGCAGAGGAGGCAAAATCGAAACAATC
>CBDTXL010001351.1:0-1709 GCA_965364435.1 uncultured bacterium | reverse complement strand
CTGATACATTTACGCGACACAATACGGGAAATTCCCGGACAATGCAGCGATAGCAACACCATCTGAATTGACGGTGAAGGCGGTATCCCGCAAAGCTCTGAGCATAAAACCCAAAGCACCATTCATATCTCGTGGTAAAACGTGACCGCAAGATGGACACTTGAAAACCTTGGAACCTCCCAAGCATTGATGAACATGACCACACTTGGTACAGGTTTTCGAGGTGTAAGCCTCTGAGCCAGTAATCACAATCGTGTTGGTCATTTCTGCTTTTTGAGCTAGAAACAGCTCAAAACGATAATGCGCCCAGGTTAGCATTGACCTCACTGTTTTTGCTCGAATCTTTCTTCGTGCTTTGGCAACCATTTGGGAAGTCTCGAAAGTCGGAAGAAATATGATTCGGTAGTTATCAGTTAGGTAGCAAACAATTTGCTTCATCGCTTCATCAATGAGGTTTTTAATTTTACTCCTCATGCGGTGAGCCGCTTGACGCATTCTTCGGCGTTGCTTTCGACAGACCTTGCTCATCCGACTAATTAAGTTGTCAAGATGTTGACACAGTCGAGTTATCCTCCCGATGTCGCCAGAGCCAAACTCAATAAACCTAGACCCATCAAAACCTGTCAAGAAGGTTCTTACCCCTGGGTCTAAAGCGATAACACCGTATGAGTCTTTTCGCTTAACTGGCATTTCTTCTGGCATGATGGCAAACCATCTACCGCGAAAAAATGTTAACTGGGTGGCGCTTGGACAAGTTTGAGGTAACGGCTCAGATGATATGAAACTAAGCCTTTTCGTCAGCTTTGGATACCAGCAACCCGAACTGAAGTTGCAATCGTTAAACTTAATTGTTTGCTGAGCGTCTCGACAGCTTCTAAATTTAGCTTCACGACTGGCACTGTATGCTCGGTGGGCATCAAAAATGGCATTCTGTCTGATATGACAAGGCGTCTCTTTAACCCATTCAGGTAGGTCAGAGTGCATGATAATGTTTCTCAGCTTCAGCTTACCAACCGGCTTGTTTTGGCGTTGATAAGCAATGGCTTGATTGAAACAGTATCGGCAAGCTGCTAGCCATTTGCGCCATACCTTATTGAGTTCGACGCTTGGGTAAATCCGGATCTTCCTGCATCTGAGCCTTGTACTTGCGGAGTCCGTAAAGCCTTGAGCTGAAAAGTGTTGCGATGGCGAGGATGTCCTCAACCATTTCTTCGTGAGGAGAGAGACTTGATTCGTTGAGAACCACGAGTTCGCACCCGTTTTGTTCGCAAATCCATCCAAACAAGTCAAATCCGAACCTTGCCAGTCGGTCTTTGTGAGCGACCACAAGGCGCTTGATATCTCCTGACATGATTCGTCCCAGTACGGCAAGCATTTTCTGGCGTTTGAAGTTAAGTCCCCCTCCAATTTCTGAGACGATTTCTCCGTCTGGATATCTGGCTTGCAGATATTCAATTTGGTGGTCAAGGTCGGGTTTTTGAGCGCGAGAACTGACTCTGGCGTAGAGGATGTCGATTCGGGCGTCCAAGCCAGATTTAGCTCTAGCTGTATAGCCTTCGACGTTATATCGTCGTTGCCCTCCTTGGGTCCAGATGGCTTCGATTTTCCCTTGCTCGTGCCAACGTCGGAGCGTCCGTTCGTTGACCCCAAGGATTTCGGTCGCTTCCCTTGGGGTGACGTATTTAGCAATAGCGGTATCCTCAATTCTT
>CBDTXL010001350.1:0-1711 GCA_965364435.1 uncultured bacterium | reverse complement strand
GGCAAAGCTGTGGATATAAGTATTACTGCCACGTAAGGGAAGCTGTATGCAACTGCTGCATAGTTCGGGAGAGATTATTGCTCGACGGTATCGCCTTCTCGATATCCTGGGGCAAGGGGGAAGCGGAACCACTTACCTTGCCGAAGACATCCATTGCAGTGAGCAGGTAGCGCTGAAAGCTTTGTCACTGCGACACATGACTGATTGGAAGGCGATCGCACTATTTGAACGGGAAGCACAGGTTCTGGCTCAACTCAATCATTCCGCCATTCCTCGTTACTTGGAATACTTTCAGGTAGACACCCCCCAAGACCGTTCTTTCTACATTGCCCAACAACTGGCAGAAGGCAACTCCTTAGCAGCACTAGTTCAGAACCGTTGGCACGCTTCCGAAAAAGAAGTTCGACGCATAGCCATTCAAATATTAGACATCCTCGTCTATCTGCACGAGTTGACACCTCCAGTCATCCATCGAGACATTAAGCCGCAAAACATTATCCGTAGAAAAGATGGGAACGTGTTTTTGGTGGACTTTGGTGCAGTACAGAATACTTATCACAGTACGTTTGCCCGAAGTAGTACAGTAGTGGGAACCTTTGGTTACATGGCTCCCGAACAGTTTATTGGGCAAGCGGTTCCTACAACAGATTTATATAGTTTAGGAGCGACGCTGCTGTTTTTGCTAACACACCGCTCCCCGGCTGACTTGCCGACTGATAATCTCAAGATTGATTTCCGATGCTTGCGCCTCCAGATTTCCGAGGAGTTTGCTGACTGGTTGGAGAAGATGCTGGAGCCAGATGTGGAAGACCGCTTCCCTTCTGCAAAAGAGGCTTTGGCAGAACTTCGCCGCAAGCGGATGATTCGTGCCACATCGCGTGAAGCGAAGCTAACCCAGAGGAAATCGCCTATAAGTAGGAAAGCCTTAGTCAAACTGGGAATTGCAGCGGTTGCGGCTGTTACTGTACTTAATTACTTCAAGTACCCCATATTAAACTACCTCGGACTTATACCACCATGGGTATACCAGGCAGCTGAGAGGGGAGACGTTAATCGGGTTAGGCATTATCTAGAGCAAGGTATTGACATTCATGCCAGGGATGGGCGAGGTAAGACTCAGCTGCACTGGGCGCGATCGCCCCAGATGGCAGAACTGCTGATTGCCAAGGGCGCAGATGTCAACGCCAAGGATAATTATGGCTGGACACCGCTGCATATGGCGGTACTGAAGAATAACAAGGACTTGGTAGAGACGTTAGTTGCCAAGGGCGCAGATGTCAACGCCAAGAGCAAACTTTATCTCCCCCCATCGCACCCACTGGACATAGGGCGAAAAATCAGGATGACTTCGCTGGTGTTTGACCCGATGTTGGCTTTCACTAATAGTGGCATAACTGTGCTGCACATGGCGCGATCGCCCCAGATGGCACAGCTGTTGATTGCTAAAGGGGCAGATGTCAATGCCAAGAACAACTGGGGCACAACTCCACTGCACAGGGCAGCAGAGAGAGGCTCGAAGGAGATGGTAGAGCTACTGATTGTTAACGGAGCAAATATCGTTACCAGGGACAAGCAAGGCAAGACTCCGCTGCACTTGGCGGAATCGAAGGAAGTGGCTACGCTGCTGATTGCTGATGTCAATGCCAGAGACAACGAGGGCAAGACTCCACTGCACAGAACAAGCTCCAAGGAGTTGGCTTCGCTGCTAATT
>CBDTXL010001349.1:0-1712 GCA_965364435.1 uncultured bacterium | reverse complement strand
CCCGATCGCACTGTTCCTCCCTCATCTGCTGCATCCGTTGATTTAGTTTCACCTGGCTTTTGACTATTAGAAGCACCGGAGTAAGGCCACTTCCAATCGCGAACCTCCGGCAGATCATCTCCGTACTTGGAGATGTAATGCACATGTTCGACTAACTTATCCTGGAGCTTCTGTTTTACATGCGCTCCGATATACTGAAGCCCTGGCACGCGATCGATCACATCCATTACCAAATGGAAGCGATCCACATCATTACGCACCACCATGTCAAAAGGCGTGCTTGTCGTGCCCTCTTCCTTGTATCCCCGCACATGGAGGTTCTTGTGGTTTGTCCGGCGGTAAGTCAGGCGATGAATCAGCCAAGGGTAGCCATGATAGGCAAAGATGACAGGTTTATCGGGCGTAAAGATCGAGTCAAAGTCTTTATCGTTAAGACCATGAGGATGTTCTGTCTCCGGTTGGAGTTTCATCAAGTCCACCACGTTCACGAACCGTACCTTCAGCTGAGGGAAGTGCTGGCGCAGTAAGTCAACCGCAGCCAGGGTTTCCAGAGTTGGAACATCTCCACAACAAGCCATGACTACATCGGGTTCACCATCCTGGTCATTGCTTGCCCATTCCCAAATACCAACACCTGCTGTGCAGTGCTTGATGGCGGCATCCATATCCAGATACTGCAATGCCGGTTGTTTTCCGGCAACAACAACGTTGACATAGTGGCGGCTACGCAGACAGTGGTCGGTTACTGACAACAGGGTGTTGGCATCCGGCGGCAGGTAAACCCGGATAATACTTGCCTTCTTGTTAACCACATGGTCAATAAAGCCAGGGTCTTGGTGGCTAAATCCGTTGTGATCTTGCCGCCAAACGTGGGAGGTCAGCAGGTAGTTGAGAGAGGCGATCGGTCTGCGCCACCCAATGTGGCGGCAACTCTCAAGCCACTTGGCGTGCTGGTTGAACATCGAGTCAATGATGTGAATAAACGCCTCGTAGCAGGAGAAGAAGCCATGACGACCTGTGAGCAAATAGCCTTCCAGCCAACCCTGGCAGGTATGTTCGCTGAGCATTTCCAGCACCCGCCCGTCGGGAGAAAGATGATCGTCATAGGAGTAGGTTTCATCCATCCAGGCGCGATCAGTCGCTTCAAACACATCGCCCCAACGGTTGGACGCTGTCTCATCCGGACCCACGATCCGGAAGTTGCGGCTTTCCTGGTTGCGCTTCATCACATCCCGCAGGAATTGGCCCATGACGCGAGTGGCTTCTGCATAGGTAGTGCCGGGATTGGTCACTTCGACTGCATAATCCCGGAAGTCGGGCATCTTCAAGTCTCGCAGCAGGATACCGCCGTTGGCGTGAGGGTTATCACCCATGCGACGCTGTCCCTTGGGAGCCAGTTGGGCCAGTTCATCAATGAGCGTGCCATTTTCATCGAAGAGTTCTTCTGGCTTGTAGCTCTTCATCCAGTCTTCAAGCAGTTTGATATGGTCTGGCTTGCTTGCCAACTCTGCGAATGGAACTTGGTGCGATCGCCAAAAATCCTCGGTTTTCTTGCCATCTACTTCCTTGGGACCCGTCCAACCTTTAGGCGATCGCAAAATGATCATCGGCCACTGGGGACGCTTGGTAAACCCATTGGTGCGGGCATCCTGCTGAATCGCTTTAATTTCCTCAATGGCAGTGTCCAAGGTAGCCGCCATCAACTGGTGCAT
>CBDTXL010001348.1:0-1712 GCA_965364435.1 uncultured bacterium | reverse complement strand
CTTGTAGCGATAGAAAGCTTCTACACGGTAAGAGGTATCCAAATCTCTACGACTGACAACGTCATTGCCACGAACCCTCGGCGGCATTGCGAAAATGAAACCCAGTGCGTTGCCTTCTCTACCCAAATCTGGAAAAGCCATAGCCACGGCATAGTTCCAAATCTCTGCCTCATCTCCCCTGTCGCCAATTGCACCCGCACTTTCAGCTTGAGCTTTTGTAACACCGACCCAACCCCCAAGGGAAAAACGAGGGCTCAAGCGGAAGCTGGCTTCTATACCATAGGCGTTCGCGGAAGTCGCAGCATCTGACCCAAAAGGCGTTTGAGCAAAGCCACTGCCGGTATTACCTGTTACATTAATCCCATTACCCGGTTCAGCGGAGTAGTAACGCACGTAGGTGAAAGCTAAACTCAAACTATCACTAGGAGTGAAGGTCAGCTGAGCCAAGGCACCAAATTGACCGTTGAACAGCCCAGCCTCGGAACGCGGATTAGAGATAAGACCCGTATCTACTAAATAAGTAAAAGAGCCTTGAAGTGCATCGCTCAATTTAACGTCTATCCCCACGCCTGCGCCATCGCTGAGTCGGTAGATGGGGTTACGTTGCCCAAAACGAGAAATGCCGCCCCCAGCAGGATTCAACTGGGGAGCAATATCAGGAGACCCTAGCCCTTGAGGTGCAAGGAATACCTGGAAGCGATCGCCTATTGGGAACTGGTAGGCAAGTGTGCCGAGAACAATATCGTTACCAGTGGGACCCGTACGTGTATCAAAATCATACAGGGTCATGTCTGTCCCCGTGATCGAGGCATCCAAGGGGGTAAAGTTCCCAGCTTCTAACTTGGTTCGCAAACGGTCTCTACCCGTGAAACTAATTTCAAAATTGAGACCGACTCGACCAGGAAAATAGGGGTTGACCTTTAAGTCTTCAGTTGGAGTTTGCCCAGAAGGGACAGCCCGCTTGTCACCCCCGGCGTCAATTAGACCAAAATCCGCGTTCCCAGTTAGCTTAGTCGTTGTGGAAAACTGATGATCTGCCACAAACGCTACGCGACCTTCTAGCGTATCAACCCCTGTACCCAAGGTTGTCAGTTCTGTCTGAAACTCCTGAACGAGGCGTTGCAGAGTTTCTAACTCCTGTCGCTTGACAAACTCACCCGTGGAAGAGGCAATCAAACGCTCAATTTGCTGCAAACAGGCGTTCAAACCAGCCGCAAATTCGTAGCGCGTCATTGCCCGGTTACCCCGGAAAGTCCCGTCGGGATATCCCGCAATACAACCATAGCGTTCGACAAGCGATCGCAGTGCTTCATAAGCCCAGTCTCCGGGTGAGACATCCCTCAGTTGGGAAACATTGGTGACTTGATTCATAGCGTCATCGGCACTGCCCTCATTGCTATCGAGATTGATGGGTTCAAGGGTGCTGCTTGAGTCAGTGGTTGCTGCTTCTGCTGGCATGACTTGAGCCACTGTGCTGTCTGCCAAGTCTACGGTAGGGCTGACCTCTAGGGTGGTTACAGGAGAAAGATTAGATTCTTCAACCCCTTTCTGCGGTAGCTGACTCTCGGATTCAGGCAGTAATTTCACAGACAAGGTTGATTTTTCTGTAGAGGCAGCTACCCGACGCCCAAGAGCAATTTCTCCAGACAGTGTTGAAGCGGCAGAAACACTATTTACTATTAAGAAGAAAGCACCACAAACAACTGGACTCG
>CBDTXL010001347.1:0-1712 GCA_965364435.1 uncultured bacterium | reverse complement strand
ATTAAACCGATGTCAGACATTAAACCACGCGATGTTCAGGTCGCCTCGATTGGTGCTCCCGATACCACCGTTTTGCGATCGCGTACTTGGGATAGACTCAAGTTTGAAGTGGAATACTCCCTGCAACGCGGCACCACGGCTAATTCCTATCTGATTCAAGCCGATAAAACTGCTCTTTTCGATCCGCCGGGTGAGTCGTTTACCGAGATTTACCTGTACCAATTGCAGCAGTGTATTGATTTGCAGCAGTTGGATTATCTAATTTTGGGTCATGTCAACCCGAACCGGACGGTGACACTGCAAGCCTTGCTAAAGTTAGCACCTCATGTTAGCTTTGTTTGCTCTAAGGCTGGTGCCGTTGCCTTACGGACAGCTTTCCCAGACCAAGAGTTAAAGAGTTGGGTGGCACGGGGGGATGAAACCTTAGACTTAGGCAAAGGTCATCAACTCCAGTTCATCCCGACTCCTACCCCACGCTGGCCCGATGGACTTTGTACCTACGACCCCCAAACTCGTATCCTGTTTACCGATAAGCTATTTGGTGCCCATGTCTGCGGCGAGCAAATCTTTGATGAAAGCTGGAAACTTTTAGACGAAGACCGACGCTTTTACTATGATTGCCTTCATGCTGCCCAATCCCGACAGGTGGAAGTCGCACTTGACAAATTTACCTCTTTGGGCGCGAAACTGTATGCTCCGGGTCATGGCCCAGTAGTACGCTACAGCCTCAGCCGACTCACCCACGACTATCGGACATGGAGTCAGCAACAGAAGGAAACAGACCTGAGTGTGGCGCTGATTTATGCGTCGGCTTATGGGAATACGGCGACTTTAGCACAAGCGATCGCTAAGGGTCTGACTAAGGCAGGTGTAGGCGTGGAATCGATTAACTGCGAGTTCACTGAACCTGCTGAAATTCAAGCCGCCGTTGAAAAATCTGATGGATTTATCATCGGCACTCCCACACTAGGGGGGCATATGCCAACCCAAGTGCAAACGGCTTTGGGCATTGTACTTTCCACCGCTGCCAAAAGCAAATTAGCCGGTGTCTTTGGTTCCTACGGCTGGAGTGGGGAAGCGGTTGATGAGGTGGAGAGTAAACTACAGGATGCCGGTTATCGCTTAGGCTTTGATACGATTCGGGTCAAATTCAAACCCAATGATGTCACCCTGCAAAATTGCAAAGAAGCGGGGATTGATTTTGCTCAGGCTTTGAAAAAGGCTAAGAAAGTCCGCGCCCCTTGGCAACCTGTTACTAACTCCCAAATTGACCGTACCGAACAAGCCGTCGGGCGGATCGTTAACTCGTTGTGTGTGTTATCTGCTAAACGCGAAGAAACCACCAGCGCAATGCTAGCCTCTTGGGTAACCCAAGCCAGCTTCAATCCTCCTGGTCTTACCGTTGCAGTGGCTAAAGACCGGGCGATAGAATCGCTCACCCATACCGGCGATAAAGTGACCCTGAATATTTTACAAGAGGGGAGGAACGTCAGACGGCACTTCCTCAAATCCTTTGCTCCAGGGGAAGACCGCTTTGCTGGTTTGGCAACTCAGGAAAGTAGCAATGGTTGCCCGATTCTCAGTGATGCCCTCGCTTATCTAGAATGTACTATCCAAAGCCGAATGGACTGCGGCGACCACTGGTTAGTTTATGCCGTCGTTGATAATGGCAAGGTGCTACAGTCTACGGGTATGACTGCCGTGCATCACCG
>CBDTXL010001346.1:0-1714 GCA_965364435.1 uncultured bacterium | reverse complement strand
AGGACTGGTATATTGCCTTTAACTTCTTACTAATGGCAAGCAACTGAAATGCTACAAACACTGGCAACTGGAGAAGCATAGCGGTTAACCTGTGGACATCCTCTCGTACTGACTGACTTATATACCCCATGACAGGATTTGAACCTCTAATCGCCCAAGCTGTCAGTGGCGTAGCCGTTCCAGTTTTCCAATCTATCTGGGCAGGTGGAGGTAAGATTTTAGATCGGTTTGGCAAAGCCCTGGATGGAAAAAAAGTCAAGCAGGCGATTGATGCCGCATCTAGGCAATATGCTCAGAACTATACCGAACGGCATGGCATTCTGAAAGTATTGGGAATGCGTGAATCAGTGCCATTGGAATCGGTTTATACGGCTGTTCAGTTTTTGGATGACGAGTCTATCGGTAGTTTCGAGTCAGTGGAAACGCTGGAAGAAGTTTACCGCCAAGCCAAGCAACGAAGTTTTCAGCCTGAAGATTGCCAGAAGCAAGAGGGACTCAAAGTTGCTAATGAAAAGCAATATTTAATGGTTTTAGGGGGGCCGGGGGCTGGAAAATCTACCTTTTTGCGCCGGATGGGACTGGAAGCGCTCAAGGGGAAGAAAGGGAAATTTCAGCACGCTTGTATTCCTGTGTTTATCGAACTCAAAAAGTTCAACACGGGCGAAATTAATATCGAGAAGGAAATTGCAGAAGAGTTTCGGATTTGTGGCTTTCCTTCCCATGAGGAATTTACTGCCAAGGCATTGGAACAAGGCAAGCTGCTGATTTTGCTGGATGGACTGGATGAAGTGCCAACTGAGCGGATGAATGAGGCAATTCGGCAAATTCAGAATTTTGTCGATTTGCATGACCAGAATCGCTTTATTACGTCCTGTCGGGTTGCGGCTTATCGCCACAATTTTCGCCGCTTTACTGATGTGGCAATGGCGGATTTTGATGATGCTCAGATTGAAAACTTTATTACTAATTGGTTCAGGAGCGAACCCCAGACAGGTCAAGATTGCTGGCAAAAGCTGAATAACAAGGAACACAGGTCTGCTAAGGAATTGACCCAAACGCCCTTGTTGCTCACTTTGGTGTGTTTGCTCTATCAGCGCTCTCGTAAATTTCCGACGAACCGAGCCACACTTTATGAACGAGCATTGCGAGTTTTACTGGAAGAATGGGCAGGGGAAAAAGGCATTTTCCAGAATGACCTTTACAAGGGACTGGATACCAAACGCAAGGAAATGATGCTGTCGGAAATTGCCCATCATGCTTTTCAGGCAGACTGTTTGTTTTTGCCGAAGCGGGAAATTACTGACCAAATCGAGCAACTGTTAAAAGAAATGCTACCCGATGAGAAATTCATTAATGGGACAGCCGTTCTTAAATCTATTGAAGTACAGCATGGGGTGTTGGTAGAACGAGCAGTAGATATTTACTCGTTTTCACACTTAACGCTTCAGGAATATTTAACCGCCCAATATATTGATGACCATCGCCAAATTGAGACGTTAGTCACTGAACACTTCACAGATGAACGATGGGAAGAGGTGTTTTTGCTGGTGGCAGGGTTGATGCGGGGTGGGGCAGATGATTTGTTGTTGTTGATGGAGAAGGAAGCGCAAAAGTACATCAATACCCCCAAGTTACAAGCTTTACTGAGATGGGCAGAACAGGTAACGGCTGAGTCAGAAAGTAATTTGAAGCCTGTGGCTAAACGTGCGATCGC
>CBDTXL010001345.1:0-1716 GCA_965364435.1 uncultured bacterium | reverse complement strand
TATCTGCCTTGTAGATGCAACGCGATCGCCTTTTTCGGTGTTGTAGACGCTCTTTGGAGCACAGCTAAACGAGCATCACAAAAGCAAAAATTAAAACAGCAGCCCTCACGCTACCGATAGTTAGTAAATTGCAGAGCAACAGGCAGCTCTTCCTGCTTCAATCGCTGGATAACTACTTGCAAGTCGTCTTTAGATTTGCTAGAAACTCTGACAGCATCCCCTTGAATCGAGGCTTGCGCCTTCTTACTGAATTCGTCTCGAATCAGCTTGCTGATTTGTTTGCCAATTTCCTGGCTAATTCCTTTTTTAAGCTTAATTTCTTGGCGGACGCGATTGCCGCTGGCTGATTCGACTTTGCCGTAGTCAAAGATTTTCAGCGAGAGGTTGCGCTTAGCTGCTTTGGTTTGAAGGATCAGATGAACAGCATCGAGGGTGAATTCGCTATCGGTATTTACCGTGATTGCTTCATCACCCAACTCTACGGTTGTCTTAGTGTCCTTCAGGTCGTAACGGCTGTTGATTTCGCGCACGGTTTGGTCAACGGCGTTGACCAACTCTTGGCGGTCAAAGTCACTGACAATATCAAATGAGAACGTAGAAGCCATAAATAGAGAGGTTAGGGGTAGTTGGTATTTTACTAACAACTAACAACCAACAGCTGAAAACTCAAGGCGCGATTGAGCGCGTCTCTACAAAACTTATTAGAGCAACTTGATTGGGCTATTCGCACTCAGGATGCTCAGGACGAAGAGGGTAGCGCTGCAAGCAGAGCTGATGACGAACATGAGCGATCGCCCTAAGGGGATATTAAAAATATAAAAGACCGAGTAGAGCAATCGGGCAATTACAAATGCGATCGCCGAGCCTATTGCTAAAGACGAATTCTGACCCGTCACATAAGCCATCAGCGCGGCGGCTGCGAAGATCATAAACGTTTCAAACGAGTTCTGGTGTGCCCAGGTTGCTCGCTGTGCATAAGGAGGCAACTTGTCAAACATGGCGCGAGGTGCCCCCATGTCATATCCGACACTCACACGAGCATACCCTACTACCATAAAAGGCAGATAAATCAGGGCAGCCGCTGCCGCAATACAGTAAAGTAGAATCGCCGAATCTTGTAGATTCATGAGTTAATCAAAGTAGAACAGAGTGACAACTTTGCGTTGGTCTTCCGCCTCCTCACAGGTTTTTAGCAAGGTTTGGCTGTCATGAAACGCGAAGCAAATCAGCTGCTGACACCGGGAAACTATTTCCTGATTGCATAGGGCACTGGCTTCACCCAGAGACAGATTATCGTTTTCTGGGTTTTCTACCAAATGCATCACCTCTTCCAACTGCTTCCGCGATTCTCTCGGTTGGCGCTCTAGGCTTTGGGGCAAAATCACGGTTAGCAAGCTAGGATCAGCACGCATGGCTCCTCGAATTGCTGCTGAGTTAGTGCCGGTGGCACCAGAAGTCATGAGACGATTGCCCTCTAGAACTAGGGCGTAGCTCATCATCTCGATCAGATTTTGATGGGTAATGGGAACATGACGCGACCCCAAAAGGGCAATCCGCTTGGACCCGGTTTGCTGGATGGTCGCGAGTTCTTGCGCTAATGTATCGACACCGGAGATGCCTACTGATTGAGTCAAAGATGCTGGCTTAGGCTGAACAACCTCGATATTTTAGCAGAAGCCGCTGCTGTTAGATTGCCTGACCCCTATTTTGGTTCCC
>CBDTXL010001344.1:0-1720 GCA_965364435.1 uncultured bacterium | reverse complement strand
CCCCTAAGAAGTCGAGGGAAAGGTCGAGAAACGTTCGCTGTTCTGCTGTACGGGCTTGGGACGGGCTACAGGCAGTCGTCAGGAAACTCAGCAGTGCGATCGCTAAAACCAATAGCAGGGAAAACAACTTGCGAGATGCCTGTAACCTTAAGCAGTTAGACTTTACCAGCTGATTCATTCTCAAAAAACCGGGGAATACTGGGCTTAATGATCTTGCCACGGTAATTTCATAAAAAGAATTAGCGGCGGAAACCTCATCGCTTCATGGGTGGGGAGGAGCCGCCTTTAGTAACAACGTAGTTCCAAGGTATCTTCTACAGATATGTACTATCATTCATTCCTGAAGATAGATGTGGTAGAGATGCAACGAACTATTCGCCTGCGATTAAACCCCAACAGTGAAACTGCTCAATTAATCACCAAGACGATTGAGCAGTACACTTGGGCGTTTAACGAGGTTTGCAAGGTTGGTTGGGAACACAACCTGAGTAACAGTTCCAAGTTACACGATGCCACCTACTACACCCATCGAGCATCCACCCAGCTCCCATCGCAGCTAGTATGTGCAGCACGGGTAAAGGCAACTGAGGCACTCAAATCGGCTTTGGCAAAGAAGCGAAAGAAGCAAACGGTAAGCTCTCCTCAATCAAAGCGGTGTGTAATCCGCTATGATGCACGGTCTTACACGGTCTGGTTTGAGCGAAGTGAGGTAAGTTTACTTACCATTCAAGGGCGGGTCAAGCTGACCTTTGAGTTAGCTGACTACTACCAGCAGTATCTCACCTGGAAATATACCAGCGCTGACTTGGTAAACGACCGACAAGGGAGATGGTGGCTACACATCGCGATGGAAACGCCTACCCCAGAGTTTGCCTCAACAACTGAGACAGTAGGGGTTGACCTGGGAATAGCCAATCCCGCAACAGACAGCAACAACAACTTCTATGGAGAACAACACTGGAAAAAGGTAGAACAGCGAGTATTTGAGTTGCAACGCCGACTTCAAAACAAAGGCACAAAATCTGCCAAGCGACACCTCAAGAGGTTGTCTGGCAGACGGAGACGGTTTCAGAAAGACTGTGACCATGTTTTGTCAAAGCGACTGGTGCAGTCCGTGAAGTCGGGTGCAACGCTTGTGTTTGAGGATTTGACGAATATTCGGGGTAGTGCTAAGCAACGTAAGTCACAAAGGAGACGTTTTCACAGTTGGTCATTTGCCCAGTTCCAATCGTTTGTGACCTACAAGGCACAAGCGAGGGGAGTAAAGGTGGATTATGTTGATCCACGCTACACTTCCCAGAAGTGTCGAGAGTGCGGTCACATCGACAGGAAGAATCGCCCAACTCAAAGTGAGTTTCGCTGCAACAAGTGTGGGTATGAGACTCACGCTGACTACAATGCCGCGGTGAATATTCGTGAGGATTACCTCAAGTACCGGGCTGCGGTCAATCAGCCTATTGTTTCAACCAGCGATATCGTGGGTTAGGGACAAGCCCCACCCATAAAGGGATGGGGCGGTTGGCACTATAGTCCCCCTCAAGGGGGGCAATCTGGATCAAGAAGCTAAAGGGATCAAAAACGTTATCTGGGGAAAACTCGCGAGGTGTCTTTACCTTAAGCGTATCTTTCCTAAGTAAGAATTTTGTTTTATAAATTGCAAAATCATAATGAACTTGAGAAACCTAAGTGACTACCCCTATCCGTCTGGACGGCGGGTGGT
>CBDTXL010001343.1:0-1720 GCA_965364435.1 uncultured bacterium | reverse complement strand
AGTTTGATTCAGTGATGCTGTCTTTTACTCGTGAAACAGACGATGATATAGTCTCCATTCGCCAGGTGGTGACAACGGCTTTTGGCGACATGAAGGTAGCCGAACTCGTAGAAACAATCCGCAACTCTACTAATTTTATTCCCGAACTCTCGCTAGTCGCGGTAGAGAATGGGGATGTGCTCGGTCATATTTTATTCAGCGGCCTTGTTATTGAAGCACAAGAGCAGACTGTTCCGGCGCTAGCACTTGCACCGCTAGCAGTGACACCAATGCGTCAGCGCCAAGGCATTGGCAGCCAGTTGGTGCAGGTAGGTCTGTCAAAGTGCCATGAGCTAGAGCATAGCATTGTCGTGGTTGTTGGTGAGCCGCACTATTACGGGCGGTTTGGTTTCCAGAGAGCCAGCCGATTCGGCTTGCAGTCATCCTTGCCATTTCCCGATGAGGTGTTTATGGTGTTGGAACTCAAACCCGGTGCTTTGATGGGTGTCAGCGGCATCGTGCGATATCCGGCATACTTTGAAGGGGTCTGAGATCTTGTTTTACGACAGATGAGCGTTTCCACTCTTCCCAAGTTTGATGTTTTCACCCTCGAAAATTTTCAACTGGAATCGGGTATTGTGCTACCGCAGGTGAGTTTGGCTTATCGAATCAGTGGCACTCCAACGAACAAAGCACCGATTCTGACCTGTACTGCCTTTTCCCAAACCTACTATGACCTAGCTTATCTGCGTGGACCGAGACTTGCTCTCGATCGCAAAAAAGATTGGATCATTCATACAGAGCTTTTGGGCAATGGTCGTAGTAGCTCTCCGAGTAACACACCACCCCCATTTAATGGCCCGAACTTCCCCGCCGTGACTGTCCGGGACAACGTTACCTTACAGTATGCCCTGCTTGAGCACCTCCAGGTGAGGGAACTCCGGGCAGTAGTTGGTGCTAGTCTGGGGGGACAACAAGCGATTCAGTGGGCGGTTAGTCATCCAGAAATGGTGCAAAGCGCCGTGCTGATTGTTGGCAACTGCCACACAACTTGGCATGCACGACTTTTCCTCAACTCGCTGGCTAACTGTATCCGCTCAGATCCTGCTTTTAATGAGGGCAACTACACAACACCGCCACTAGCGGGACTCTCCCAGATGTCTGAGGCTTGGGCACCTTGGGCGCTCTCACCAGAGTTTTACTCTTCCCAAGAGTATCAGAAGTACGAAGATACTCGTGCCGACTCATTGGAAGAGTTTTTAGCAAAGTGGCGCACTCGCTATCACGAGAAAGATGCGAATAACTTGTTGTGTCACTTCCAGACTTGGTCAAACCATGATGTGAGCTTGACCCCTGGTAAGGAAGGCTCTTTAAAAGAAGTACTTGGTGGTGTAAAAGCGCGTGTTTTATTCTTACCCAGTCGGACTGATGCTTATTTTGCTGCGGTGGATATTGCTGCTGAAGCCGCTTTGGTACCAAATGGAAAGTTGGTGGTGATTGACTCAATTTCTGGTCATGCTGCGGGGTTTGGTCGAGCCAAGGAAGATAGAGAGCAGATTAATCAAGCGATCGCTAATTTCTTTGGATAGGAGTAGTAGACGAGTAAACTCAAGGAAACACCCATACCTACAGTTAGAACCAGGATGTGGCAATGACCAAACTGTATAACATGACAGGGCAGGTTTTCAGTTATGTCTAGATGGACCGCGCAGGATAAAGAAGCTCATCGAACCGAAATAAT
>CBDTXL010001342.1:0-1722 GCA_965364435.1 uncultured bacterium | reverse complement strand
GTATTCCTGGGTTGGCTGGCACTTCACCAGAACTGGATTGGGTTAGGCTTACTGATTTTACCCGCCGCCTATGTCATCGGCGGCTACGAAAGCGCCCGTGAGGGACTAACCACTCTCTTTGAAGAAAAACAGCTAGATGTAGACCTGCTAATGATTGTGGCGGCACTGGGAGCCGCTAGTCTAGGTTTGTGGCGTCAGGAATATTACCTGATTGTCGATGGTGCAGTTCTCATCCTGATTTTTGCGATTAGCGGCGCACTGGAAGGCTACGCGATGCAGCGCACGGAGCGAGACATCCGCAGCTTAATGAGCCTGACACCAGATACGGCACGGGTGATACGGCACAGTGAGGAACAGGAAATTCCCATTGATAAGCTGCAAGTCGGCGATGAGGTATTAGTCAAGCCAGGGGAACTGATTCCCACTGATGCCATCATCACAGAAGGCTACAGTACCCTCAATGAGGCATCGATCACGGGAGAGTCTTTGCCGGTGGAGAAGACAGTAGGGGATGAAGTCTTTGCTGGCACGATTAATGGCAATGGTGCTTTAAGGCTCAGAGTGCATCAACCCCCGGAAAGTAGCTTGATTCAGCGGGTGATTCAGTTGGTCAAGCAAGCACAAACTGAGGCTCCTCCATCTCAATTATTTATAGAACGTTTTGAGCGGGGCTATGCTCTGGTAATTGTGAGCTTAGGGTTACTATTGGCGACTCTGCCGCCGTTGTTGCTGAATTGGGATTGGGAAACGACAATTTATCGGGCGCTGATTTTCCTGGTGTAGCCTCTCCCTGTGCATTGATGGCGGCGATTATGCCGACGCTACTATCAGGAATTGCCAATGGGGCGCGGCAGGGTATTTTGTTCAAAAGTGGTGCCCAGTTGGAGATGATGGGCAAAGTAAGAGCGATCGCATTTGACAAGACTGGCACTCTCACTACCGGCAATCTACAAGTCGTTCAAATTACCCCAGTGACAGGGCAATCAGAAAACCGAGTATTGCAAATCGCCGCTGCTTTGGAAGCTTACTCAGAACATCCCATCGGGCAAGCAATTGTGCAAGCCGCCCAGCAGCAACAGCTGGAATTACCACCAGTAACCAACGTCAAAGCCGAAATCGGTCAAGGAATCAGCGGTAAAGTTGAGAGTCAACTGGTATTAGTAGGCAAAGCCGCCTTCATAGAGAACCAGCAAATTCCTGTAGGAGCGGGTTTAGAAGACAACCCTCTCAGAAAACAGATAACCTTTCAACAAAACCCGCCCTTTTCGACTGATGAAGGACTTAAAAGTCAATCACAGCAGCTAGAAGCCGAAGGTAAAACTATTGTTTGGGTAGCTTACGCTGGGGAACTGCTAGGAATTATTGCGATCGCAGACAGTATACGACCTACCGCCGCCGCAACAATCAAGCGCCTGAAACATCTGGGCATTGAACAGATTGTCATGCTGACTGGCGACAACCAGCGCACAGCGGATAGCGTTGCCCAACAGCTGGGTGTTGACCAACTGTATGCCGAACTCCTGCCCGAAGATAAGGTTAACGTGATTCGACGCCTACAGCAACAGTATCAAACCGTGGCAATGGTAGGAGATGGCATCAACGACGCCCCAGCACTCGCTCAGGCATCTGTAGGAATCGCAATGGGAGTGGCTGGCAGCGACGTTGCCTTGGAGACGGCTGATATTGTCTTGATGGCAGACCGCTTGGAAAAACTAGAACAAG
>CBDTXL010001341.1:0-1723 GCA_965364435.1 uncultured bacterium | reverse complement strand
TGTTCTTTGCCAACTTCAGCTGACCTAATCTCTAAAAATGACTTTACTGCGCTGGCTTCCGATTTTTTCGACAATCGTCTGTTGGGTTACCCCAGCTGTTGGCACTAAAGCCAATCCTGCTAACATCCTTTCATTACCTCCTAACAAACAAGCTGCCACTGAAGTAGGCGAGTACAGCCATACGTCTCTAGCAGTAGGTGTCCCAGAAATGCCAGTTACTCACTTACTCCCTTCCCACCATAAGATTATCTATCGCCAGTCTTCCCCCACTCCCCACTCCCTACTCCCCACTCCCCAACCCAACCCTAGATACTCTTCTAGCGGCAAGGGAGTAATTGTTCAAACACCATCCCCTGGGGGGAATGTCTGTCCAGCACCTGCACTCTCTCGCTTGACTCGCCACAAGGTTACTGCTGGTGAAACGTTGGAGAGTATTGCCAACCAATACAACCTCATTCCTGCTACGCTGATCGGTCTGAACCCAGGTTTAAGAGGAGGGTCGATAGCTGTCGGAAGAGAAATTTTGATTCCCCCTTTCAATGGCATCCGTGTTCAAGCTCCTGCTGGTTCTACTTGGCAAGACCTAGCGACAGCCTACGGTGTCCGTGCTGATATTTTATATGAGCTAAATGGCTGTCAACAACAGCCCCAGCAGGTGTTCATTCCAGGAGTGAATTGGTCAACGCAGGAACGTCCGCGCCAAGAGACTTACACCGGATTCGCTGGTTATCCTTTGCCCTCAGTAGCACCAGTGGCACTGAGTTATGGCTGGCATCAGAATCCCAGTACCGGGAAAGCGACGTTTCACAGTGGAATAGATTTACTGGCAAATCCGGGGACACCTGTGCTGTCAGTTGATGGTGGAACCGTAGCTTTCGCAGGTCAGCAAGCTAGTTACGGTAATTTGGTGGTTGTCAATCACCAAGGTGGACGCCAAACCCGTTATGCTCATCTGAAATATCTGTCTGTGCGTGCGGGTCAGGAGGTTAAGACGGGAGACGCATTGGGAACAGTGGGTTCCACCGGACGCCCGGACACTGACAAACCGCATCTGCATTTTGAAGTTCGCTACTATTCGCCTCAGGGGTGGGTAGCGCAAGACCCAGAACCCAACCTTAAGGCAAGACCCGATTCTGAGTCACAAAGCTTGAAAATCAAGGTTTAGTAGAAGACTGAGTTCGAGCTAAAACCCAGAGTGCATAAGTGCAATTGGGTGGGATATAGATGAGAGATATAGGATTGCGATCGCACCTAACCACTGGCATTGCCCTACCTAAAATTCCACTGCACCCAAAAAGCTAGGATGCTAGCAAGTCTCATAACCCATTTGATTCTGGAGACTGTAATTATTATGCAACTCAATTGGCTTGACCGCGTCGGCGACTGGAATCCGCAACTGTTTCGGGAAATTAAAGGTCGCCTCAAAGTTCGTAATATTGCCCTGGCTGTCGCTACCTCATTGCTTGGTCAGCTGGTGCTGTTCCTGTTTTGGTTGGGGCAGGTTCCTAATAGTGAGAACACCTCCTTAGGCGACCAATACTGCCGCCTGCGGAATACTTACCTAGCGAATCAACAGCAATATCGCCAACTGAAAGAGCAATATCGTCAACTTCAACAACAATTTTCCCGCTATAGCGGGACTGAACACTATGACCCAGAAAAAATTCAACAACTGAAAGGAAGTATACAAGAACACAAGGAAAGAATAGAAGACCTGCAAAAA
>CBDTXL010001340.1:0-1724 GCA_965364435.1 uncultured bacterium | reverse complement strand
CTAGACCAGCTTGGCAGAAGTAACCCACCAGCCTAGATAAAGGTGAAAACTCAGGTAAACTACCAATAGCAAGATCATCAAAAATCAACAAGTTGATAACAAGAGCCAATGGACAGCCCCCAAGCACAAGCAATTCTGCTGTCAGAAAAACAGCAAGCCCTACTCAAACAGATTGTGCGTCGCACCACAAACCCTTACGGTCTAGTGAGACGAGCACAGTTGATCTTGCGGGCTGCTGCCGGAGCTTCTAATAGTCAGCTCACTCGCGAGTTGAAATTAGAGCGAACTCAAGTGCGCTTGTGGCGAGAGCGATGGCTAGGAGCAGCTCCTCAACTGGCAACTGTAGAAGCACAAAACAGTAGCGACCGAGAGTTGATGGCGTTAATTAGTACGCTATTAAGCGATCGCTCCCGTCCGGGGACAACTAATTACTTCAGCACAGAGCAAGTCGTACAAATTGTGGCTTTAGCTTGTGAAAATCCTCAAGCATCGGGATATCCTGTCAGTCATTGGACTCCAGTCGAGTTAGCGGCTGAAGCCATCAAACGAGGTATTGTGGAGAAAATTTCCCCCCGAAGCGTGGGTCGTTTTTTAAAAGGAAGCTACTCTACAACCTCATCGCCATCGTTATTGGCTCAATGCTAATCCTGACGACCCTGTTGAGTTTAAGCAACAAGTAACTTACATCTGTCAGCTACACCAAAAAGCCTTAGAATTATTGACACAAGGCATCCATTTGGTCAGCACAGATGAAATGAGTGGGATTCAAGCCTTGGAAAGACTACATCCGGCTTTACCCATGCGACCAAGACGAGTAGAGCGTATAGAGTTCGAGTACATTCGACATGGTACTCAAACACTGCTGGCTAATTGGCATGTCGCCAAAGGTCAATTGATTCACCCAACTATCGGTGCCACTCGTACAGAAGAAGATTTCAAAAACCATATTGCTCGAACTTTGGACACTGACCCGGAAGCTGGCTGGATTTTCATTGTTGACCAACTCAATATTCACCAATCTGAGTCCCTGGTGCGTCTGGTAGCAGAACGTTGCGGTATTCATAATGACTTGGGAGTCAAGCAAAAAGAAGGTATCCTCAAGTCGATGAAAACCCGAAAAACTTTCTTATCTGACTCTACCCATCGAATTCGCTTTGTTTATATTCCAAAACATACATCTTGGCTCAATCAGATTGAATGTTGGTTTAGCATTTTGATGCGACGCTTACTTAAACGAGGCAACTTTATCTCAACCCAAGACCTCAAGCAGAAAATTCTTGACTTTATTGCCTACTACAATCGTACCTTTGCCCAACCTTTTCAATGGAAGTTTAAAGGTTTTCCCGAAGGGAGCTAGGCTGGTGGGTTATTTCTGCCGAGCTGGTCTAGTCATCGCTTCGGCAATCTTAGCCACAATCCTGCACTTGATTGAATGCGTGTTTCCGTTCTGGCGGAAATTTGGTCAGAAATTTTTCTGAAATGACCAGCTAGGTAACGTTTCGGCCACCGTATGGCGGCTCGTTGCAGCTTCGTCGCTACCCTTTCCCCCTCCTGACATCTTGCACCTTTCTCAACAAGACCTGAAAAACCGGGTTTATCAACGAAAAATCAAGGCTTTCAGGTTGCAGCAATTGCAAGAAGCCCGGTTTTTGGTGCTGGTGCAAGATATGAGCCTCTTGATGTCCTTGGGCTTGCAAAAACAGCCTGAGTAACACTTGCAAGCT
>CBDTXL010001339.1:0-1724 GCA_965364435.1 uncultured bacterium | reverse complement strand
GGGAATCCTAGACATAGCTCATTTAACTAACTAACTGAGAAACAGGAACTGGTATTTGACATACTCACCGCCCTTGAAGGGCGGTGATTCTTTACGCTTCATCGACTGATGCTACCGAAGTAGTCTTACTCTGTCTCGACGTACATTTAAGGTCGTGCCGATGCCCCATGCCGACCATCTCTATATTTATCGATGCGTTTTCGTCTCGGTCGTGTTCTGCTCCACAGCCCAAACAAAGCACAGAACGCACCGATAAATCAATCTTTCCCCATTTGTAGCCACAATCAGAACAAGTCTGGCTTGTAGGCTCCCAGCGGCTAATTACAACAAATTGTCTGTCGTACTTTTGGGCTTTCGCCTCAATCAACACCCTAAACTCCCTCCACCCCTGCTGGCTAATCACCCTAGATAATCTACGGTTTTTGACCATTCCAGACACCTTGAGGTCTTCGAGCACGATAGTTTGGTTTTCACTAACGACTTTAGTTGATAGTTTGTCTAGGAAGTCTTTGCGAGTATCCGCAATTTGCTTGTGCAGTTTCGCGATTTGAACCCTAGTTTTTTCCCTACGTTTTGACCCGTTCTCTTGACGAGCCAATCGCTTTTGATGCTTCCGTATCCGACGTTCTAACGGCTTGTAGTAAGGGCTTGTAGCTTTTTCTCCGTTGCTCATCACGGCAAAAGTTTTAATCCCCAGGTCAATTCCCACGCTTTGGTTTTTGGCATGAGTTTGAATCGGTTCTACTTCTACCACAAAACTTAAAAAGTAACGGTTAGCACAATCCTTGATGATAGTGACCGAACTGGGTTGGGAGGGTAATCCTCTAGACCAAATCGGTTGCACAATGCCAATCTTGGCAAGATAGACACCCCCGCCTTTAAGAGAGAAACCACCGCCAGTGAGTCGGGCTGACTGACTGGAAGTTCGCTTCTTAAACTTGGGATATCCAGCCTTACGCCCTTTTCTCTTCCCCTTGCAGGCATCGAAAAAGTTTTTGAAAGCTACTTCCAAATCAGCGACTGACTGCTGCAAAGGGATACTTGATACTTGACCAAGCCAAACCCTTTCCTCGGTCTTTTTCGCCTGGGTAATAACCCTCTTTTGAAGCTCAGCCGATTTAGGTTTCTTTCCCGATTGCTTGCAGATAGCTAGAGCATCATTCCAGACCACACGCACACAACCAAACAACTGAGCTAAGCTCTGCCGCTGCTGACTTGTTGGATAAAATCTGTACTGATACCTGGCTTTCATTTGCCTTTCCTCCTGTGAGGATTGTATATCATCTAGATATACACCGCCCTGAAAAAGAATATATTTTTTCGATTGAACGACGAAGAGTTTGAAAAACTAGAGCTGTACTGCCAGCAGAACGGAAGATCAAAATCTGACGTACTCACAGAGTTGATCACAGCATTGAAGGTTAATAAAAAGCCGTCCTTGAAGGCTTGCCCTGAGCCTGTCGAAGGGACGGGGCTTTAGACCCATTAGTTTTGGTAAATGTCTGATTAACCATTAGACTTACTTGCAAATAGGGCGTCGGGGCTGGGGGCTAAAGTTTAGGGAAAGAGATTCTGGTAACGGGTCACTGCTAAGTGTTCATGTTGCGAGTTGTGTAGTCGCGTTCAGGGAGTCTCTTGAATCAGGAAGTTAATCTCCCGCTTGCTAAACGGTAAATCCTGGTTGATAGCGTCGATTTCCTCCTGTTCCATTTCGTTTACCTCAC
>CBDTXL010001338.1:0-1726 GCA_965364435.1 uncultured bacterium | reverse complement strand
GCGCTGTGGCGACCGAGGAACTAGCTATCCCAAAGGGAATCGCTCATCAAAACACCCCAGAACTGTCTCCCGCTTCGGACAGTAGTTCAACGGCAGAAGTACGGGAGTTTGTGGCTAAAACATTGGTAGCTGTCTTGGGAGAAATGCTCACAAGGCAGGGGGATATAGAGAAAGCCGTTGCAGCCTATGCAGAAGCCCAAAAGCTCGATCCAACAATGGAAATTCCTGCGATTGTTGGGAATAATCTCTGTTGGTGGGGTAGCCTCTGGGGGCATGCGACTGATGTTATGGAGGCTTGTGAAACGGCAGTGGCGCTTGAGCCTGAAAATAGAAAGTTTCGGGATAGTCGTGGTCTTGCTAGAGCGCTCACTGGGAATATTGCAGGAGCGATTGAAGACTTTCAGGCATTCGTAGACTGGACTGATGATGAGGAGCGAAGATTACAACGGCAACGCTGGCTCGAAGCTTTACGTGCTGGTGAGAATCCGTTCACTGAGGAAGAGATTGAGAGTTTATTCAATGAGCAAATTGTCGCTGATCCTCAAGCATTAGAAGCGCTTAAGGTACGCCAAAACCAAATTAGCTCTATTGAAGTGGTCAGGAATCTAGCTGAAGTGGGTGATGTTGAGGGTGGGGCATTAAGCGAAGCTATCTTGTTAGGAAAGCGAGACGGGCAAGCGTCCAAGGGAATCGCCTCAGCTTCTTCTGCACAAGCTATTTGCGATCGCCTCAGTTCAGAGCGTAGCATCGACTATACTCGCTTGCGTGACCTACTAGCAGCAGGGCGGTGGAAAGAAGCCGATCAAGAAACTACGGCTATCATGCTTAAAATAGCTGGTCGAGAAGCAGAAGCTTGGCTTAGAGAAGAAGACATCGAAAAATTTCCCTGTACAGACTTACTCACCATCGACCAACTCTGGGTCAAATACAGCAAAGGGCAATTTGGCTTGAGTGTACAGCAGGAGATTTGGCAAAGCCTCGGCGGTACAAATAAGGCACACATTGAAATATTTGGCAGCTTTTGTGAGCGCGTAGGGTGGCGCATTAGAGACCGCTACTGGCTATTCTACTCAGACCTCACCTTCAATACCACAGCTCCGGTTGGTCATTTACCAGGAGGGTTGTTGGACTGGTTGTGGTTTAGTTTTAAGGATCGGGAGAGAGAGGGGAGTGTGTGGTGGAACATTATCTCTTCTATCACTTCGAGACTTTCACAATCAGCTCCAGCTCCTATTACAATAGCGCACCAACGCTTGATGGTTCCAGCTTCCAATGAATCACGAGAAGGTTTTTTAGGTGAGTTTTTAATCTATGGCAAATTGATAAAAATCTATCAAGGTGATATCACTAACCTGGTTACCGATGTCATTGTCAGTTCTGATGATAACTACCTGACAATGGGCGGTGGTGTGTCCCAGAGAATTCGGCAGATTGGTGGCGAGGATATTTACAGGGAAGTCAGAAAATTAATCCCTTTGTCTTTAGGTGAAGTGGCAGTTACTACAGCAGGTAACCTACGCGCAAGAAAAATATTTCATGCAGTGGTTATTGATTTTGATGAGAGTGAAGGACCATCTGATAAGGTAATCCAGAGATTGGTTCATACTTGTATGAAAAAAGCCAATAGGTACAGATTTAAAAGTATTGCATTTCCCTTGCTTGGTACAGGAGCAGGGAGGTTTTCAGCAAAAGCCGTTTGGGAAATAATGTTGGGACAAATAATCAG
>CBDTXL010001337.1:0-1727 GCA_965364435.1 uncultured bacterium | reverse complement strand
AGTTAGTCTGTCCCTATCCACCAGGCATCCCCGCCTTAATGCCTGGAGAAATCATCAACCCAGCTGCTATTGATTACCTGCAACAAGTCCTTACCTTGGGTGGTAATATCACAGGCTGTAGCGATCCCAGCTTCAAGACGTTAAAAGTTGTTAGGTGTTAAGTTGTTGTGAATTATACGAGCAATTAACTGGCATTGACAAGATTCAATGCCAGTTAATTGCTTAATTTCTCTGTGAAACTCCTCAATTATGAGCGCGAATGGCACACACAAGAGAGCACGACATTCGTCGAATTTTGAGTTGTTAGTTTTTCTCTGGTGCACTAAACTGCGTCTCACGAGAGCTAACGCGCGATCGCTGCCGTTACACCGGGGCAACCACTCCCGTTGAATCCTTTGTCTATCTGCTCCCGTGAGCTTCATAGCATATCTATTGCATGCTGGAAGCGCGATCGCTTGTGACAGTTGCGTAAGTCCTGCTGAAGTCAAATCCCTTCTCCAGTCGCAAAAACCTAATTGGCCGAATTATCTCGCTGGAGAGGTGATCGCGCCTGGAGTTCCTTCCATTGTTGAAGACAAAAATGATATGCCGCAAATTGTGTCTGATTACAGAGTGCTCGTAGACAAACCATGAAACAGATCATTCTTCGTCTGGTTATCTGCATTCTAGTGCTAACTGCACTGATAGGTTATCATTTCGGGAATACAGTCAATGCTGCCTCAAGTTGCACAGTTGAGACCCATTCTGTTCCCGTCGGCAATGGGACTGTGTTCTACAATCAGGTGGGGACTGGACGAACCATTCTCTTGCTGCATGGGTTGTTTGCTGAAAAAGAGCAGTGGGACAGCATGATGTGTCAGTTGTCTGAGGCGGGATATCAAACAATCGCACCTGATTTACCAGGCTACGGGAACAGCAAGGGATTCACCATCAAAGATTATGCGCTGGAGAATCAGGTCACACTGCTGCATCAGTGGATCGATCAGGTCGGTGTGCAGTCCCTGGATATTGCAGGTAGCTCAATGGGAGGTGCGATCGCAGCCCTCTATGCTCAGCGCTATCCAAACCAGGTTCAGAGCCTTGCCTTGATTGGTTCACCATTGGGCGTAATCGATTGGGCAAACCCAGTCAGAAACTCGATCTTGAGTGGCGTGAATCCCTTTATCCCAATCACTCAGGAACAGTTTGATCTGGAAATTAGCCTGCTGTTTGTCACACCTCCGAGCATTCCAGATTCTATCAAAGCTGAAAAAGTCAGGGACTATCGGACTCGCAACCGACATTATCAGCAAGTGTGGGACATTGTGAATTTGTATGAGGAAGTCCTTTGTCGGAACAGATCGCTTCAGCGTCCGACCCTGGTAATCTGGGGCAAGCAAGACCAGATTTATGACATTCGGGGAGCAGAGCGCTTACAGCGCTGTCTTCCGGGTAGCAAGATGATCCAATTCCCTAAAGCAGGACATCTGCTACTGATCGAGGATGCAGCGGAGGCAGCTTCGGATTACATTCGCTTTTTGCAAACCGTCAGAAGTTAATAGCTGGATCACGAGTCGGGCAAACGCGATAAAGATTTCCACCTATAGATTATCCTTTGATAACTCTGTAGCATAGATCCAGCAGGACAACCCGTCAGTCACCATCAGCCATTAACCATTAACCATTAACCATTAACCAAGGACTATAAACGAAGTAAGCAACCAGACTTGATAGGATGCGTCGTCTAT
>CBDTXL010001336.1:0-1730 GCA_965364435.1 uncultured bacterium | reverse complement strand
GTGGGATAGTGCGCTATCGCTAAACTACCTTTTAGAAAAGAAAAGAGGAGTGAAGAAAACCCCTCACCCCTCTCTGAGTTTAGCGGCGTGCTAGCTTAAGCCCCCACAGCTTCCTTAGCCGCGTACATCACTTCAAGGGTAATTTCATTGAAGCCACGCTCACGAGCAAACTTCTCAGTATTGCGCTTCACCTTACCCCGAACGAAGCCAGGAACCTTGTTCAATTCCGCTTGAGCTTCCTTATTCCAACCGAGGTCAGAACCAGCGGAGATCCCCTTAGTAATCACTTCCTTGGTGTCGTGACCACCGAAGATTTCCAACAGATGGTCTTCCATTCCTAGGGTGAAGGAATTGTAGACCAAATCCGCCATTTGGTTTGTGCCTTCGTAACCGAGGAACGGCTTATAACCGATAGGGAAGTCTTGGATGTGAATGGGAGCAGCAATTACGCCGCAGGGAATGTGTAGCCGCTTGCCAACATGCCGTTCCATTTGGGTGCCGAAGATAGCGGAGGGTTCAATCCGCGCGATCGCATCCCCAATCGCCCCATTATCATCACTAATGAGCACTTCATCGCAGTATTCGCTCACCTGATTGCGGAACCACTCTTCATCGTACTTACAGTAAGTACCAGCTAAGACGACGTGAATCCCCATCTCCCGCGCTAGGATCTTGGTCATTGCAGCTGCGTGGGTATTGTCGCCAAAAACGACAGCTTTCTTACCCGTTAAATTCTGGCAGTCAATTGAGCGAGAGAACCAAGCCGCTTGGGAGACGTACAGGGTTTGCTCGTTGATGTACTCTTCGTAATCGACATCGGCTCCTTGAGCATTCAGCACTTCCTGAATCTTGCGGATGCAACGCGCCGTTTCCACTACACCCATCGGGGTAATATCTACATAAGGCATCCCGAAGTCTTCTTCCAGGAAACTCGCTGCCATCAAGCCAATTTCGCGATAAGGCACCAGGTTAAACCAAGCGCTCGGCAAATTCTTCAGGTTGTGAACCGAGGCACCTTCTGGAATCACCTCATTGACTTCAATCCCCAGGTCAGCCATCAGCCGCTTCAGTTCGGTGCAATCGTGGTGATTGTGGAAGCCGAGGGAGGAAATACCGATAATGTTAACCGAGGGCTTTTGGGTCTTGCCTTCTGGCAGATTGCCCTGCTTGCGAGCCTTAGCGATGTAGAACTGGACGATTTGTTGCAGGGTGCGGTCTGCGGCTTGGAGTTCATTCACGCGGTAGTGGTTCACATCCGCCAGCATGACATCCCCTTTGGCATCCAACTGAGCCCGTTGGACAAAGTTTTCCAGGTCTTCTTGCAGAATGCTGGAGGTGCAAGTCGGGGTCAACACAATCAAGTCAGGGCGTTCCTCGACATCCTTGCGGGTGATATTGTTCACCACTTTTTCCTGGGAACCGCGTGCCAAAACATTACGGTCAACGGAGCTGATCGTAACTGGGGTAAAATTCCTGTCCCGCTCTAGCATCGATCGCATCACGTTGAAGTAGTCATCTCCAATCGGCGCGTGCATGATGGCGTGGACATTCTTAAACGAACTGGAAACCCGCAGGGTACCAATGTGAGCCGGGCCTGCATACATCCAGTAAGCCAATTTCATACGCTGTTCTCCCTTGTGGTCAAAGAATAATCTCTAATTAAGGATAGGTGAGGAATTATTGCTCTGTTTTGCGATCGTTTCTGATTTTCTCAGACTTGTAGTCCTTTA
>CBDTXL010001335.1:0-1731 GCA_965364435.1 uncultured bacterium | reverse complement strand
GAAAACTTGAAAGAGCTAAATACCGTAATGGACAAACTCGATATTCCTGTAAGGATGTCCCGAAGTTAGGTCATTTTGTAAGAGACCGCCTGCTAAATGATGAGGATAACCTTGAATTTACTGGCGGCTAGTACCGTCAATTTCTAATTCCAAGACCTTAGAGATAAAGTAACATGATAAAACCATTCAACTTTCAACCCATTTCCCATAGCTGGGTTGCTGTACATCCAAATCCTAAAGGTGTCGTTCAATTTATTGGAGGAGCTTTTTTTGGTACTTTTCCGACTGTTTTTTATCGCTATTTTCTTAAAAAAGTCTTTGATGAGGGTTACACCATAATTGCTCTACCCTTCAGGTTTAGTTTTCGTCATTGGCCTATTGCTATCAGTTTACTAAAGGAACAGCAGATACTCAGAAAAGAAATTACCAAAATTGCTGAAAAATTAGAATATGAGTCAAAACTATACCAGGAGAAGTCTAATTATTTTTGGATTGGTCATAGTTTAGGATGCAAGTACATCACTTTACTTGAATTTTTAAGTGGTGAAGAATGGGAGAAAATTGTAGAAGGGTGTGTTGGAGGAAGTGAATCCCAATATCAACAAATTGAAAATAGCCTCAAAGATATAGGCATTGACAGACCGTCTATTAAAGGTCAACCGTCTTTATTAATTGCACCTGACATTAGTGATACAGAAAGTGCGATTCCCAAACCTCTCGGTTTTATAGCGCGTTTCCTCGACAAGATTGGTCTGGGTGTACTCCCTACAAAAAAACAAACACAGTGCTTTATTGAGCGGAGTAATTTATTTAATTTAACGGCACTGATTTCCTTTGACAGGGATACTATTGCTGGAAATAAGACTAACCAGAATCTTGACGTGTTTTGGCTGATTGAGCAATTGAAGCGCAGGAAGCTTCCAATCCTTCACGAGGAAATGCCAGGTAAGCATTTAGAACCTATTGGGATTAAAATAGGTAATTATATCGTTGATTTCAATCCCTTTGATAAATTTATTGAGCCGATTGAAGAGCGACGCCTTGAAGATTCTGTAATTCAATTTTTAGAGCAACTGAAGCAACGATCAGAACAGCAAGGCAGCGTGCCACAAACTCAGCAAGATGCGGTAAGCGAAGCAATCACTGCTGGTGCGATCGCTCCTCAACGCGAAAAGCCACTTGCTGCAACTTAGGTCAGTTGTGGAACACCAAGCTTGCAGTGGATGGCTGCTTAATTATCACTGATTAACTGGATTTGATCACCTATAGGTCTAATCTACATCAGATGATTTCGTGTCCATCCAAGCCAAAGACGTACCTGGATAATACCTGCCTAAAATTTGTCTATAGTTGTAACCCTGTTGAGCTAAACTTAAAGCTCCATTTTGGCTCATCCCCCTACCGCCAAAGACATTGGTCACAATGTCATCAGAGGCAGCATACATAGATTCAACTACCCCGCCTTTGTAACTCAGAAAAACTCCGCTGGTTTCCTTAACTGCTTGATGAGTTGTGTTCCACTCAGCACTGACGCCTCTGTAGACTTGCCAACGCTCAGTGTTTCCCAAATCATATAGAGAACTGGCAGGTCGGATGTAATGAACCAAAGCATAAGAGCGAGCAGCAATTGCTTGAGCTTTCAAAGCATCCATCGGCCAACTAGGAGACACCTCGGCTCCAACTACACTGGAAATGTAAGCCTCAAGCTCAACGTAGTTGACTGCCAGGAGA
>CBDTXL010001334.1:0-1733 GCA_965364435.1 uncultured bacterium | reverse complement strand
TTGATATTACAAATTTATGTCTTGCAATTCTTGCGACAGGATAGCCATAAAAGCTTTTGCATCCTTTATACCCATATCTCCCAACGCTTTCCACTCTTCAGTGCTGTAATCTAAATCGAGTCCCATCACCTCTTGTGTCCAATAAGGCAAGTTAGATGGGTTTTCCATTAGCTCACAGGTCATTCTCAACATATCTGTTCCTGAAGTATTTTCTCTAGCTTTTATTGTCAAGCAAAAGGAAAGCAATTTTGCTAACTTGCTTCCCGGTGGAACCGAGATCAGGAAAGCCATGTTTTGTGCCAGTAGGAACTTGTCTAATTTCATGAGCATTTAGTCCTTTTCTTCGTTGGGGAATCCTCAAGTCAGGTGTTTTTGGTGATGACCTGACCTGATAGATTATGCACCAACTGCCAGAATGTTTGCTAGAAATTTTCCTTCCTGTAGCCAAACCCGTATTTGTGGCAGAGATTCCGCAGTTGTAGCGAGAGTCCAGGAGGACCGCAGAAATATACGTCAACTTTTTCGGGCGCGTGTTGCTTTGCCACATCCCGGAAAATCGTATCCCAGTCTGGACGACCCGTTTTTGTACGAACCTTTAAACCTGTAATCAAATCCACCTGTGTCTGGGCGTGCATCAAATCCATTGCCACAAATAGAGTGGAGGATTTCATGTCTGACGAGGCTTGAGCACCTGTCAGATATAAATTAATATCAAATAGGTTGTTAGTATCCTCGGCTTCGATTCTGGATAACAGTTCAACAAACCATTCAAACGCTTTTTGTTCTCGGTTAAGCCAATAAAAATGTACCTTTTGCAAACGCATTCCTGAAGAACCGTGTTGGCTTCGGTACAGCATACTTTTCAGGATAGAGGCAAATGGAGTGACGCCAATACCCGCACCGATTAAAATAGCGTACTTAGATTCAAAGATATGGGTACTTGGTGTCCCATAGGGTCCATCTAAATGGACAAGCACTCCAGGCTCGTATTTAGAGTTACCTGACCGTATCCATTGCTCGTGCTGTTCTCGGAAAAGTTGATATAACTTTCCAGTCCAACTGCCCGCAGAGCGTATGTGTACAGATAAGACATCGGAGATTTCGGGGGCGCTACTAATTGTGAAGGGATGCCATTCATATTTGGATAGACTGGGACATTTAACAAACACATAGTCCCCTGGTTGATAGTGGAAGGTTTGCGGACGTGCGATTTCCAAACCGAGAACTTTGGAGGGGAGTAAAGAGGCATTTACCACGTAAGCGGGTTCTTTTGTATTCCTCCAGCGAATAACCAGTTCAATCGCGAATCCTACAACAGGTAATAATACCCACTGCCAAAAAACGGGTCCGTGAATTAATGCGAGGGCAAACCACAGGAAGTAGCCCATATGAGCGATATAGAAAAGCGCAAATTTTCCTCCTTTCCGTATTGGAGCTTGCGCTGTAACCCACATAACTGCGAAAACTAGCAGTAACAAAAATCCTGACAAGCCAGCCTTCGTGCCAAACAAACTTTGTGCAAAGGGAACGGGCAGTGTGGTGTAATTGAGAAAATGCGCGATCGTATGCACAACCGCAAAGGCAAACATGACTTGACCCACGAGCTTGTGAAACTCGATGCTCTCATCTATAGGGAGATAGTTGTTGAGGCTCGTTTTGCGAAGCCAAGTCATAAAATGCCGCAGCATGGGAATTAGGATCAAAGCGCCGTTGAAGTTAAGCGCCGCACCACA
>CBDTXL010001333.1:0-1737 GCA_965364435.1 uncultured bacterium | reverse complement strand
GCGATTTGTGAAGGTGGCATTGCCTCACCCCAGATGGCTCAAGAAGCCCTAAAACGAGGAGCCTATGCCGTTGTCGTTGGCACGGCAATCACTGGAATCGATCTGCAAGTCAAAGCCTATCAACAAGCCATTGAAAAACAGGCTCAGGCAATTCAACAGTGACTCTCTCCATAAATATCGCCTATTGTGGGAACCCTGTAGAGACCTTGCATGCAAAGTCTCTAACGCATGCAACATCTCTAACTATCAAATCCATCTGTGTTTATCTGTGTAGCCTAGGCTTCGCCTCGCTTCGCTAACGGCAAGCCGCTAGCGCGTCTACATCTGTGGTTACAAATCCCAGATAAGCATTTTCGCAAGAGGTCTATTGATTTATGCTACTTAAAACCTCAACTGAAGGATTACAATGACAATCAATCAAAACGAGCTTTTAATGCAACCGGGTCAAGGGGCTTCTTACTGGTTTGATAGGGACTTGTACACCTTTAAGGCAGTGGGCGAAGATACAGGTGAAGCGTATGCCTTGTGTGAAGTTGTGGTTGCACCACAAGGTGGCGGCACACCCCCTCACCGGCACAGTCGAGAAAATGAATCGTTTTATATTCTAGAAGGAGAGCTTGAATTCCAGCTCGAAGAGCAGACGCTTGTTGCAACAGAGGGAACCTTCCTCCACTCCCCCAAGGGTCAGCTTCATCGATTTACCAACATTAGCGCTATGCCTGCAAAAATTCTGATTTGGGTTACGCCAGCAGGATTTGAGAAGTTTATTGCAGAAGTTGGGAAATCAACGAATACTCAGGTTACTCCTGCACCGAGTTTGAGTCCCGAAGACTTGGAAAAAATCCTCATTACTGCACCCAAATATGGTATTGAGATTATTCCCCCGCCTTCGGAACCTTCTACCCCAGCTTCCGCCGGTTGAACCTGCTTTCTGGGTATTTTTGACGCCCCCATGAGGAACACAGCATTGAGAACCCGTTTCAATATCAATAGTGGCTATCAAAGGCAAAACCTGCTATCAAGTATGTGGCTGTGAGTTCAACGTTATGTAGCAATTGTTTATAGTTTCTTTATATTCTTTGTAGCCATATTGCCACTCTAACCGTCTTAACTCTGAGTTGTAGGCTCTTTCCAACATGAGTTGAGATTTGGTCAGGTTCGATTCATTCATACAACGCTGGAGTAGTCGCTTGGTGCGCTGTTGCCATTCTTCATCTAACGCTATCCAGTTACACATTGGTTCATTCCCAAACGACTCATATATCTTTAAGCGTACTAGCACATCTAACTTTTAGTAGATATTTGCAGCGTTTAGCCAAGGATTTACTCTGTGGGTCTAGGTCGGAGTACGAAAGACCTCAGCACAAATGTGGAGAATCGAAGCTTGTAAAAACAAAGAAGAGAGCCACAATAGCGACTCTCTCGATTATCAGGGTGCATCTATTACTCTTAGTATGACAAATGGAGTGAGGGGTGTCACCCCTTATTCTTGAAGAGTTGATAAAGTGTGAGTAGACTACACTCAATTGACAACTCTCCGCCCTCTTATGTGCGGAGATTCTTGAGCTAATCACTGCCCTGTAAAGAGCGATTCTCTTGACTTATCAGAGATCGTAAAAATAAGACAAAGAAAGCATCCAAGACTGTCCTCGACAGAAAGAGACACTCTATTGGGAAAGTTTGCGTAGGTACACTACCCGAATTTGGTTCTTCTGAAACACACCAGGAACACGTACT
>CBDTXL010001332.1:0-1737 GCA_965364435.1 uncultured bacterium | reverse complement strand
GCTAGCCGCCCCCGACAATGGTGACAATTTCAATCGTGTCGCCCTCTTGCATCTGAGTCTCGGACCAAAACTGCCGGTGGAGAATCTCTCCGTTGTATTCCACGGCAACCAGGCGTGGATTTAAGCCCAGCTGTTCTAACAGTTGGGGGAGTTGAGTTTGAGGAGAACAGGTACGGGATTCCCCGTTGACTTGAAGAGTAATCTGACCAGTTTTGTTAGACATGAGATTGAGAAACGCGGGCTTCAAGGCTGCGGAGGGTTTGCTCTCGTGTAAGTTGGGAGAGGAAATACTGTGTGACTAGAGTAGGCTGCTCTGCCTGCATGATCGCACGAACAATTGCCACACGCTCAGCACCAGCAGCCAGGACATCGTTTATGTTACTCGGATCAATTCCCCCGATCGCGAACCAGGGGATCGTTGCATTCTTAGCGGCATACTGCACATAATCGAAACCAGCGGCTACCTTACCGGGTTTGGTTGGCGTGTCATAGACGGGACCGACGCCGATGTAATCCGCACCTTCTGCGATCGCTCGGTGCATTTCATCCGGGTTAGTGGTAGAGCGACCAATCAGGCGCTGTTGGCCCAGTAGCTGCCGCGCTAGAGCGATTGGGACATCCTGTTGCCCTAAATGGACACCATCCGCATCAACTGCCAAGGCTAAATCTACCCGGTCATTCATGATAAACAGGGCACCGTAGTGATGGCAAATCTGCCGCAGTTTCTGGGCATGAGAGAGTTTTACCGAATCATCTTCCGTTTTTTCCCGGTATTGTACCAGCGTTAGTCCACCTTGAAGGGCAGCCTCTACCGTGGAAAACAGCTGTTCTGAAGAAGAGGTAACCAGGTAAAGGTGCGATCGCGTAAGGAGCTGATGACGCCGGTATGCTAGTAAATTGCTCTCCAGAGTATAAACCCGGTAGCGCATCTGCTTAAATGCCGCACCCATATCAGGGTTGTAAAGTTTGCCATATTCTTCTAACACCCGCAGCGCTTCTTCGACACGGCAAAGATTTGCTTGCAACAGTTGCTGGATGCTGGCACGTTCTTCTTCCCTCGGATGAGTCAGTTCAGTGCCTGGATCTCCCGGAGTATCCCGCGACGCCCGGAGATCCTCGTTATGCCAGATGGCTAATTCCTGGCGCATTTGCTTGCACTCTCCTGACATCTGGGCGCTGTTGAGACCAAAGCGACACCACTCTTCAATAATCCGCAAGCCTTCTCTAGCTCGGTCTAAATTGGCGTCCAAAATGCGGCAAATCGCTGGCTCTTGCCATTTACTTCGGCTGTACTGATCGCCCATCGCGAACTACTCCATTATTTCTAATCGTAACAGGGCTTCTAAAGAAGATTCCGACCTGGTTTGTTTGCCGTTATTCATCGAGTTTCTGAGACACCCTTAGCTATGCTGCTGCCGACGAAGTTCTTGAAGTCGCATTTTATACAAAAAGATAAAAAAATACGACCGTAAATATTAAGTTTTATCGTATTGTCAAAATCTATGGAGTTAATCATCTTTATCGGTTTGCAAGCTTGTGGTAAGAGTACATTCTTCCACCAGCATTTTGCCGTAACACACGAACACATTAGCAAAGACCTAATGCGTAACAATAAAAATCGTGCCAGAAGACAGGCACAGCTGATCGAAGTAGCACTCCAGGCAGGACGTTCGGTGGTTGTTGACAATACCAACCCAACAGTAGAGGAGCGAGGGTCGATCATTCAACTAGGCTACA
>CBDTXL010001331.1:0-1738 GCA_965364435.1 uncultured bacterium | reverse complement strand
GATACTGTTGTCGAATTCGTTTTCTGTTGAGATTTTCTCAATATAATGGTGTTATTTCAACAGGAGAACACCATTATGTCTTTGAAACTTTCCGCTATTGAACCCATTCCTGAAGAAACCGTTCGAGTTGCCCGCGCCGCTTTTCCAAAAGGCAATCTCTATCTTTCAATGCGCGATGAACTCGGCGTTTTATTTCAGGATAGCGATTTTTCCGTTCTTTACCCGAAACTGGGTCAGCCTGCTTTTCCACCCTGGCGATTAGCTTTGATTACAGTCATGCAGTTTCTGGAGAATTTATCAGATCGTCAAGCTGCCGATGCCGTCCGCTCTCGGATTGATTGGAAATATGCGCTCGGGTTAGAACTGGAGGATTCTGGTTTTGATTACTCGGTTTTAAGCAATTTCAGGGCACGTCTGGTTGAAAACAATCAGCAAACACTGCTGCTTGACCGCATTATCGAACTCCTCAGAGACAAAAAGCTGCTCAAAGCAAGGGGCAAACAACGCACTGATTCGACTCACGTTTTAGCCTCCATTCGGGTCATGAATCGCCTCGAACTAATGTGTGAAACAATGCGTGCTTGTTTGAATGAGTTGGCAGCGGTGGCTCCCGCATGGCTGCGCTCGCACGCGTCGGCAGAATGGTTTGAGCGTTACAGCACGAGAGCCGAACAAACACGACTGCCAAAGGGTGAAAAAGCTCAAACGGATTTTGCGGCAAAAGTCGGGCGGGATGGTTTTCTGCTGCTTGAACTGATCGAGACGCAAGAGCCGCAACTATCCGAGTTGGAGAAAGTCGAAACTCTCAAAAAAGTCTGGCAGCGACATTACGCGCGCTCGGAAGAAGGCGAGATTAACTGGCGAAAAACATCAGAAATGACAAAAGCCGCGACAGCTATCGAATCTCCATATGACGTTGAAGCTCGCTATAGCAGCAAAGACAATACAATTTGGACAGGCTATAAAGTTCACCTGTCTGAAAGCTGTGATGACGCTTTGCCTCGTCTGATTACAAACGTTCTGACAACACCGGCGACAACTCAGGATGTCGGTTGTACCGAACAGATTCAGCAGAGCTTGGCAAAAAGGAACTTATCGCCGTCGCGTCACTTGGTTGATGCCGGTTATATTGATTCAGAGTTATTGGTTGAAAGCCAGGAAAAGCAAGGCATCGAGTTGTTTGGTCCGACTCGTTACAACCCAAGCTGGCAAGCGCGCGAGGGCGGTTATGATACGGAAAAATTCCGGATTGATTGGGAACACAAGCGAGCGGTTTGTCCCGAAGGCAAACAAAGCGTTTACTGGTATGCTTACCGAACTAAGGAGCAAAACAGCAGAGATGTGGTTAAAATCAGGTTTGATTGGCGAGATTGTCAGGTTTGCAAAAGCCGCGAAAAATGCGTGCGTAACAAATCCGGCTCTGCCCGACAAGTCTCTATTCCGGCACAAAAACTGTATCAAGCACTTGAGAAGACGCGCTCGATGATGTCGAGCGCAGCAGGCAAACAGGAATACAAGAAACGAGCCGGAATCGAAGGAACGCTTTCGCAGGGCGTGCGTCGCGGGACGCTTCGCCGCTCCAGATACAAAGGATTAGAGAAAACGCATTTGCAGGAAATAGCGACGGCGACAGGAATAAACCTATTGCGGACAATCAATTTCTTGAACGAGAAACCAATAGCAAAAACAAGGGTTTCGAGGTTTGCAAGATTAGCCACTTGAATTCGACAACAGTATC
>CBDTXL010001330.1:0-1739 GCA_965364435.1 uncultured bacterium | reverse complement strand
CCCAAAACCACTAGGACGGCGCGAACTACTACCACTGCCAAAACTACTTGGGCGCTTCGTTCGTGTCGGCGACGATTGGTTAGAACGGCGTAACTTACTCGAACCGTAACCCGATCCTGTAGAGCGAGTACTGTTTGGCGACGTTCGACGCACAGTGCTTGGTTGATTATACGAAGGTGATCTTAAGCGTCCAGTTGTCCGGAAGGCTTCGCGATTTCTGACAGCAGGTGGCGGCGCTTGGTAGCGGGTTTGGTATCGATCGACTGCCTGATTATAGCTGCTGCCATATCCGCCATAACCCCTTAGAACCACCCCAGGCTGATAGACGGGCGGCACATAGTATTGAGGTCTAAACAACATATTGCCCACAACTTGACCCGCTATGGCTCCAGCAAAAGGTGCCCAGAAGCCAGATTGCTGACGCACTACAACCGTTTCTTGTTGACCTGTTTGAGGATTAGTCTGCGTCTGCGTCACGTTGTGAACGTATTCAATCTTAAAGTCCTCTGTCAGGTGCAGAACCGCTTGACCACCCTCCTTACTTAGATAACTCTTCTGTCCTGCCGCAATCTCTTCATCGGTCAGACGAGCCATCTGTAAGTCTGTTGTGCGAAAAACCGGCGGAGTTCCCGCTGGGGTATTGAGCAACATTAAGTTGTATTCCCCATTACCATCATCGTAGGTCACCTGTTGCACCGGATATTTCCCCGGACTCAACTGGGTAGGAGCCGATGAGGTGTTATTGTTCGGATTCCGGTAAGATTGCGTTGAGTCAGGAGAACTACAAGCTAATGTAGTCCAACACAAGCTCAGGGATATTAAAAGGATTGTTATTTTGCGGAACATAAATTGGTGAAAAGTTAGGCTCTTTCAAAAATAGCTGTTAACTGTTAGCTGATTAGTGGGGTTACTACCCAGAACTAGGGCGGATTCAACCCTAAGATTGGTGGAACAATCGTGTCTTGCAGAGCAACTCGCGCCTACAAAATTTAGAGAGCAAGAAAGCTCGTAAGGAATCCCTAAAAGCTGTTACAGAGGAATCAGTTCAGGAAAATTGATCAACAGTTGCTCATTCGTTAGTTCATCACCCAACTGTGCCGGGGAAAAGTGAACCTGGATCGCTTGTAATCTCTCCTGATAGTGGAGATTAATCAAAGCTTTTAGACCAGCTTTAAGGGCACTCATACTGGCAAGATCACTTTCCAGTTCAGGAACTTCACCCACGTAAGCCACCGTAATCATGACAACTAAGTTACGAGTGATAGGCAAGGATAAAGGGTCATTTTTCCCTGGATGGGGTTGGGTAAAATCGGCTTCACTCAGGTAGCGTTCTGCTGAGTCAGTAAATAACTCAGTTACATAGTCTCCAGCTTCCCCCTCATTCCAAAAAACGTTCCCTTCATTCGCTGCCGATTGCCAATAGGTATCGTACTGTAAGAGGTTTTGGCAAATTTCAACCAGTCCTTCTCCCAAAACTTCTAAGTCTCCGTCTGATTCGACTGCCTCCCGCGCAGCGCGATTGAGAACCCCCAATAGCGGTGCAACTTCGTCACCTGCCAGATGCATAAACAAACGACAGACTACAAATCGAGTTCGACCCCCAAGCCGATTTAAGCGATCGCGCCAAGAATTCATTACTTGCTCTGCTACTAGCTGCAAAAAATAGATCTCAATTAAGTCCTAGCTCTTACAATAGTAAGCTCATGGAACAAAGCCCTCTACCCTCAGATTGACCTGAG
>CBDTXL010001329.1:0-1741 GCA_965364435.1 uncultured bacterium | reverse complement strand
GGGTCGCTAACTCAACGGTAGAGTACTCGGCTTTTAACCGATTAGTTCCGGGTTCGAATCCCGGGCGACCCATTCAAGCCAAAGCAAGTGATTATTAAGGCTATAAAAGATCCTTATTTGAGAATCTAGGTGAGATAATTTCCTATAAGCCGATAAAATATCTTAAGATTATTCTAAGAATTAAGCTTGTCTAAAAACAACTAGCTGACAACAAACCAGAAGTTAGGAGGACTATATATGGCGCTCGTACCCATGCGGCTGCTGTTGGAGCACGCGGCTGAGAACGGCTACGGCATTCCAGCTTATAACGTTAACAACATGGAGCAGATCCTGTCGATTATGCAGGCTGCTCATGAGGCGGATAGCCCAGTGATATTACAAGCTTCTCGTGGTGCCCGCAGCTACGCAGGCGAATATTTCCTGCGCCATCTGGTTCTGGCGGCGGTAGAAACCTACCCCCATCTGCCAATTGCCATGCACCAAGACCACGGCAACAGCCCAGCAACCTGCTACTCGGCAATTCGTCATGGTTTCACTAGCGTCATGATGGACGGCTCCCTGGAAGCGGATGCTAAAACTCCCGCCAGCTACGAGTACAACGTTGAAGTCACTCGTAAAGTTGTAGAAGTCGCCCACGCAGTAGGCGTCAGTGTTGAAGGGGAACTGGGTTGCTTGGGTTCTCTGGAAACGGGCAAAGGTGAAGCGGAAGATGGTCACGGTTTTGAAGGCGCTCTCTCGCATGACCAACTATTGACCGACCCCGATGAAGCCGTTGACTTTGTTGAGCAGACTGGTGTAGATGCCCTGGCTGTCGCCATTGGCACCAGCCACGGTGCTTACAAGTTCACCCGTAAGCCTACTGGTGAAATTCTTGCCATCAGCCGGATTGAGGAAATTCATCGCCGCCTGCCTAACACCCACTTGGTGATGCATGGTTCCTCCTCTGTGCCGGAAGACCTGCTTGCATTGATCAACCAGTACGGCGGTAATATTCCTGAAACCTACGGTGTGCCTGTTGAAGAAATTCAAAAGGGCATTAAGAGTGGTGTCCGTAAGGTCAACATTGACACTGACAACCGCTTGGCAATCACCGCGGCGATTCGTGAAGCAGCATTCAAAGATCCTTCAAACTTTGACCCGCGTCACTTCATGAAGCCTTCTATTAAGTACATGCAGAAGGTTTGCCTGGAGCGTTACCAGCAGTTTGGTACTGCCGGTAATGCCAGCAAGATTAAGCAACTGAGCCTGGATGACTTTGCTGCTAAGTATGCCAAAGGCGAGTTGAACGCTGTAACCAAGAAGGCTGTGACTGCTTAATTCACTACACTTGTCGAGGCAAACCAGCTGTTTGCCTGAGAAAATTTTCTGGGTGGCTGTTGAAGCTACCCAGTTTTTTTATCTGACACGATTCCACGCAGGCTTACTTATGTCTGTCTCCCAAGAACAATGCCTTTAGATAGAGGATTACGTCTAGCTAGGGTAGTAAATTTTAAGTAAGGCAAGCCACCGTAATAAGGGCATTGCTAACGATAGGACAACAAGCTCCTAGTTCATGCGCTCTAGGGGCTTTTCTGCATTTATTATACAGAAAAAGTAAATTTACCCCCGCGACATCGCAGGGGTGAGGCCAACTGATAGGACAGCAAGCTCCTAGTCCCAATAGTAGGAGCTTTGTCAGGGTTGCTCCCCTACTCCAAGACCTATGTCCAAGTACATAGCTTCGCCAAATCTTACTGATCAC
>CBDTXL010001328.1:0-1743 GCA_965364435.1 uncultured bacterium | reverse complement strand
TCAATGACATTTCTGACCGCAACTTAGAGCCTATCCGAAAAATCCTGGAAAAGAAAGGGGCGCATTATCAGAATCCCCTATTCATCTGCGTTTATCGGCGTTCATCTGCGGTTTCAAATCTCTTAAATCTACTTTTCGGATAGGCTCTTAGTATGAAAATCGTCATCCTAGGATTATCAATCACCTCCTCTTGGGGAAACGGACACGCAACAACCTACCGAGGCTTAGTGCGCGAACTAGTAGCACGAGGCCATGATGTGCTATTTCTTGAACGGGATGTCCCGTGGTACGCGGCAAATCGTGACCTCCCTAATCCCCCATATTGTCACACTAAGCTCTACTCAAGTCTGGATGAATTGAAAGACAGCTTCACCCAAGAAGTCGATGATGCAGATTTTGTGATCGTTGGGTCATATGTACCTGAAGGTGTAGCCGTAGGCGAGTGGGTGACAGCGACAGCGCAAGGAATAACCGCTTTTTACGATATCGACACACCAGTGACTCTCTCCAAGTTGGAACGAGGTGAGACGGAATACCTATGTCCTACCTTAATACCGAAATATCACCTTTACCTATCCTTCACAGGTGGTCCCACCCTGAAGCGTATTGAGCAGCAGTATGGTTCACCCATGGCAAGAACGTTGTACTGTTCAGTTGACCCCCAGTTGTACTACCCAGAGGAATGTAATCAGCGCTGGAATTTAGGTTACATGGGCACTTACAGTGATGACCGCCAACCTATACTAGACAACCTTTTGCTTGAGCCAGCACGTCAGTGGAAAGAAGGTCGCTTCGTGGTGGCAGGTCCACAGTATCCTGATGCGCTCGAATGGACTAGCAACGTCGATCGCATTGAGCATTTGCCCCCGTCAGAACATCGCTCATTCTACAATTCCCAGTTATTCACACTGAATATTACACGAGCTGATATGGTTCGGGCTGGCTACTCGCCCAGTGTGCGCCTGTTTGAAGCCGCTGCCTGTGGAACTCCGATTATCAGCGACTACTGGGAGGGAATTGAGACAATTTTTGAAATTGGCAAGGAAATCCTCATTGCCTCTTCTCCAGAAGAAGTCTTGCGCTATCTTCAGGAGACAGCGGAAGCAGAGCGTTGTGCAATTGGACAAAAGGCTCGCGATCGCGTGTTAGCAGAACACACCGCCGCCCACCGTGCTGCACAACTAGAACAGTATGTGATTCAACTATCTCATAGTGTAGACAACTGAAAACTGCTATGAAAAGCAGAAGAGGTTCAGAGCGGAAAAATATGTATCTTTCGACAGATGACAGAAGTTAATGACAGACTAGTAGGGCCGATACAACTGTTACAGCTCTGTCTGCCCAATGAAAATCATTAATTTGCAGTGGAAAATCGAACTCTGCCAAAAGTGTCGCTCTGTAGCTGTCCAGAGTCAGGATGGTCTTTTGGGATGCCTGAAGTGTCGGGAGATGCCCCAAGAATCAGTTAGCCAGTACCCAAATGGGGGATGTGTCTATTGTGGTAAACCCTTAATTTTCCTGATGGACGCTTGCCTCGATTGTGGAAATCAGCCAAGACAAGGGAGTTAAGTTATTGCCAACCAAAAAGCCAGGGCACCTAAGAAGAATGCCCTGACAGCCCGAGAAAAATCGTAGAAAGCGATTTAATCAGTAGACCTCTTGCAAAAGTTGAGCAAGACTATCAAATTCATCTGTGTTTATCTGTGTCCATCTGTGGTTAAAAATCCTTGCATCAGCACTTTT
>CBDTXL010001327.1:0-1743 GCA_965364435.1 uncultured bacterium | reverse complement strand
TATGTGTAGCGGATTAAAAGTGAAATGGTATTACACCTCTCGATCGCAACCGTATTTTTCCCGAATATGTGTATTGAAGTATTGACCAACCGAAGGGGCAATCTTTAGCTCCTGATACACACTATCAGGCACATCGTGATACTTGTAGACACTGCCGTTGTTGAATTCAACACGCAGAGTTTGAGTTGCTCCGTCATAATCGAATGACTTAATCACATTGCTAGTACTCTTAAGCAAGGGAAACGCGATCGCATCCCGAATACTCGCACAATCCGTCAGCAACATCACCAAGCGGTCAATGCCTATCCCCATCCCACCCGTGGGTGGCATCCCATACTCCAGCGCCGTCAGAAAGTCCTCATCAACACCCTGTGCTTCCAAGTCCCCTGCTGCCTTACGTGCCGCTTGCGCTTCTAAGCGTTCTCGTTGGTCGATAGGATCGGTCAACTCTGAGAAGGCATTCGCCGTCTCGCGTCCAACGATAAATAGTTCAAAGCGCTCCACCAATCCCGCCTTCTCCCGATGAGGCTTAGCCAGGGGAGAGATTTCAACGGGATAATCCAGCACAAAGGTAGGCTGAATCAGCGTTTCCTCTCCCTTTTGCTCAAAGCATTCGTTGAGTAGCTTCCCAATCGATTGACACTCGTCCACGCCCTCTATGCCGACTTGGCGTGCCGCTGTTTTCGCTTCTTCAAGAGTTTTGAACTGAGTAAAATCTAAACCCGTCTTCTCCTGTACCAACTCATGCATTGTAATTCTGCGCCAAGGTGGTGTCAGGTCAATCGCCTCACCCTGATAAGTAATTTGTAGCGTCCCTAAAACTTCTTGAGCAGCAGTAGTTATCAGATTCTCCGCCAGCTGCATCATCTCATGGTAATCCGCATAGGCTTGATAAAGCTCAACCGTAGTAAATTCAGGATTATGGCGGGTGGAAACTCCCTCATTGCGGAAGATGCGCCCCAGTTCAAACACCTTTTCAAACCCACCCACAATTAACCGCTTCAGAGGCAACTCTGTAGCAATCCGCAGATATAAATCCATCTCCAGAGTATTGTGGTAGGTGATGAAGGGACGAGCATCTGCACCACCCGCTTCACTCTGAAGCACTGGCGTCTCAATTTCGATAAAGTCTTGCTCCTCTAAGTAGCGGCGAATCGCTGCTGTGATTTTGGCACGGCGTCGGAAGGTTTCCCGAACCGTGGGGTTAACAATCAGGTCAACGTAGCGCTGCCGATAGCGCTTTTCGGTATCGGTAAGACCATGCCACTTATCCGGTAAGGGCAAAAGCGACTTAGTTAGCATGGTGTAGTGGCTGACATAGACTGATAGTTCGCCTTTTTCCGTGCGCTTAATGGTCCCCTTGACGCCCAAAATGTCCCCAATGTCCGTCAGCTGCTTGACTGTGTTAAAGGCATTTGGCACATCTGCCATTTGTTCGGTGATGCGCTTCTTGTCCAAGTACAGTTGAATTGTGCCTGTTTCGTCTTGGAGATTGAAGAACGCCAGTTTCCCGAAGACTCGACGCACCAAAATACGACCCGCGATCGCAACTTCCAAATCTACTTCCTCGCCATTGGGCAAGTCAGCAAATTTTTCCTGGAGTTCTGCCGCGTGGTGGGTAGACTCCCAGTGGTAGGCATAGGGATTGTGCCCCAACGCTTTAAGTTGTTCAACTTTCTCTAAGCGCGTTGCACGGATTTCTTCCAGGGTTGAGTTGCTTTGCGGTTCTTGTGGTGACTGCTC
>CBDTXL010001326.1:0-1745 GCA_965364435.1 uncultured bacterium | reverse complement strand
CTCGAGCGCCTGAGGATACTCTCCTCGCCTACCTGTGTCGGTTTACGGTACGGGCGCCTGCGGCTCACTGCGATGCTTTTCTCGGCAGCCGACTTGGGGCCTCTATGGGTTCGCCCAAAGGCTCCCCCTACTGTCGCGCCTCAGCCTTCACGAAGGGCGGATTTGCCTACCCCTCAGCCTACACGCTTCAACGACCTATTCCGTCAGGTCGCGGACCTTACGTTTCTGCGTCACACCTCAGCTCAGCGCCGTTCGGCGGTACGGGAATGTTGACCCGTTCGTCATCACCTACGCCTTGCGGCCTCGGCTTAGATCCCGACTAACCCTGTTCCGATTAACGTTGAACAGGAACCCTTAGGCTTGCGGCGTCCCGATTTCTCATCGGGATTGTCGTTACTCATGCCTACATTTTCGTTTCCAGACGCTCCAGCATGCCTTGCAGCACACCTTCAACGCCCCTGGAATGCTCCCCTACCAATGCATCTCAACCAAAATCAAGACGATTCCGAAGCTTCGGCGCCACGCTTGATGCCCGAGAATTTTCGATGCCGGGCCGCTCGACCAGTGAGCTATTACGCACTCTTTAAATGAATGGCTGCTTCTAAGCCAACATCCTGGTTGTCACTGCAGTCCGACCCCCTTTGATCAACTTAGCGTAGACTTGGGGACCTTAGCTGTCGGTCTGGGTTGTTTCCCTCTCGGACACGGATCTTATCACCCGCGCCCTCACTGCTACCGAACATCACATCAGCATTCGGAGTTTGCCTGGGGTTGGTACCCGGTGAAGGGCCCTAGCCCAATCAGTGCTCTACCTCTGACGGACTCCACGGTAACGCTGTACCTAAATACATTTCGGGGAGTACGAGCTATCTCCGGGTTTGATTGGCCTTTCACCCCTACCCACCGGTCATCGGAGCCTTTTTCAACAGACATCCGTGCGGACCTCCATCCCGTGTTACCGGGACTTCATCCTGCCCATGGGTAGCTCACCCGGTTTCGCGTCTACCTCTACTGACTGACTCTGCTCCAAAGAACAGAAGCGCCCTGTTCAGACTCGCTTTCGCTACGGCTGCTGCGCTCAAACGCATTAACCTCGCCAGTAAAGCGTAACTCGTAGGCTCATTATGCAAAAGGCACGCCGTCACCCTATACGCCGTCTCCGACGCAAAGGCTCCGACCGCTTGTAAGCGCATGGTTTCAGGTACTTTTCACTCGCCTACCAGGCGTTCTTTTCACCTTTCCCTCACGGTACTGGTCCACTATCGGTCATGAGCGAGTATTTAGCCTTGCCGGATGGTGCCGGCCGATTCCCACAGGATTCCTCCGGTCCCGTGGTACTCAGGATACCCGTTCGCATCGCCTCCGTACGCCTACAGGACTATCACCCCCTACGGCGCTCCTTTCCAGAAGCTTCGACTTCCGGATCACAATGCGGTCTACAGGTCCTACAACCCCGATGAGGCCTCAACCTCACCGGTTTGGGCTCCTCCCCGTTCGCTCGCCGCTACTTGGGGAATCATGCGCATCCAAAGACGCGCGGCGCCTTGCGACGCCTGTTATTTTCTCTTCCTCCAGGTACTGAGATGTTTCAGTTCCCCGGGTTAGCTTCCCGCTTGCACGGGATGACGCCGAAGCGCCGGGTTGCCCCATTCGGAAATCCACGGATCACAGCTTGCGTGCAACTCCCCGCGGCTTATCGCAGCTTACCACGTCCTTCATCGCCTGCTCATGCCAAGGCATCCACC
>CBDTXL010001325.1:0-1746 GCA_965364435.1 uncultured bacterium | reverse complement strand
CAGGGAGGTTTTCAGCAAAAGCCGTTTGGGAAATAATGTTGGGACAAATAATCAGTGATTTGTCTGATAAAAATCAGAATATTAGTGAAGTTATAATATCTCTACACACAACAGAAATTGTCGAAGAGTTGAAGATAAGAAACTTTTTAGACGCAATTGAAAAATTTGGGTGGAAATCACTATTGTAGAAATACCTGATTGATATCAAATCCGTAATGGTCGTCATCATCAAGACTCTCCGCGTCGCCGCGTCCCCGTGTCCCCGCGTCTATCCTAACGATGATTATTTAATCGGAAGCGATATTATATCGGTGGCAGTCCATCCCACGTTAAGCCAATCTAAAAAAGAAGCGTTAAACCTGAAAGCGCGTCACAAATTCCTAAATGACGATTGGTTCTTCTTCTCGAAAGCTTTGAGAAGGGTAACTCCATTGATAAAGATGTTAATGGGGCATCAATTCGAGTTCCTGCTGGTGGCTAGATCTTCTGCTGCATTGAGTATTCGCGCTTTGAGTACACTGCCTGCGGTCAAGCCATGAGGTTCTGATAAGATTACTGCTACTGGGGGAATAAGGTACTCTACTAACGCGGGATAATTTACCTGATAAACTAGCAGGTAGTCTAAACGCGCATGATAGGGTTCCAAGTCTTGCAAAAGTGTAGACGAGCCCTCTTTAAAACTGCTGCGTTGCGCCAGTAAGCGCCGTTCAGGGTTTCGCTCAGCTACCACAGATTGATAACGTTGCCATAAAGATAAGAGCAGTTCTCCAACAGCGGGTTCACCTACCCAGACGTCTGCTGGATATCTAAATTTGCTCTTGTCTCCAGGGATATGACTAACTCTTGCAACAGCGGCACGATGCTGTTGCAAGAGTCGTATCCATTGCTTTTCTAGCGATGAGCGTAAAGCTATCATATCAGGCTTGTGACCCATGCTAGAAGCCCAATCTCCATACGAGGTCAATTTCTCTTCCACCCATGATTGTTGGTCTTGTGATTCCAAAGGCCAGAGCAGAATGGAATCCTGAAAGGCAACAACCGTTGTCAGCCACTCCCGCCAAGCTTCGGCATCTAGTCCTCTCTCCTGGAGTATCCTGTCTCCTTCTGGATGCTGGTCAAAAGGAGGTACATGCAGTCCGTCTAATTCCAGTACCCAGATGCAGAAGTCAACCGCTATATTAAAGCCGTACTCAATTCTCCAAGTGACTTTTAAGGTACACATAATTTATCTTTCAACTCTTGCTCTCTACCCGTTAAGCAAAGGAACGTGCTCGCATTCACACAATATGACGAAGAGAGCTTAACGCCTGGAGAATTAAAAACTAGAAAAAGTGAAGTGTCAGCAACAGCAAAAAAGACCAACAAAAAGCGGCTACTTCGGTGGGGAGAGTTGCTCCCCACCGAAGTAGCCGCGACTAAGGGTGAAATCACTAACCCGTAATCCCTTCAACTTCTGCTACCATCAACAGCGTCTTCAGCAGCGAATCAGGGTTAAGGCTCATCGAGTCAATTCCCTGTTCCACTAAGAAGCGAGCAAACTCAGGATAGTCACTGGGAGCCTGACCACAGATACCAATTTTACGACCTTTTTCTTTTGCAGTTGCGATCGCCATTTTCACCATCCGCTTGACGGCTTTACTGCGCTCATCAAAAATATGAGCAACCAAAGCCGAATCACGGTCTAAACCCAGAGTCAGTTGAGTCAGGTCATTAGAACCAATCGAGAAACCGTCAAACACCTCCGCA
>CBDTXL010001324.1:0-1747 GCA_965364435.1 uncultured bacterium | reverse complement strand
ATTTTGACAACTGGCGTCCTGGAGACCAGCGTTACTACGTTTCTGATTCAAGTAAGTTTCAAGCCGCAACCAGCTGGACACCTTCTGTAAGCCTTCGCCAAGGCGTCCGCAAACTTTATCAATGGCTAGTGACATCCTCCCATCCCAAATCAAAGATTATGGGATGGGCTTCCTAGCATCGCTTCCAGGAACTTCCTGTCTCTTCCGGTGCCACCTAGACTGAGTGACTCAGTCCCCGACGCATCCCGTCCACAGGCATTTTCATCCACCGTCTGTCCAACGGCAGAGACACCACGGTTTCTAACCACTTGAGCGGCTGCTACATCACGATCGGTCTTGTACCCACACGTCATACATTCATGCACTCGAACCGATAGGTTCTTGGATACATGAGCATTACATTCAGGACAAGTCTGAGACGTACCAGCCGCATCCACCTTGGCAAAATACACCCCACGCTTCCAGCAAACCCAGGACAATAGCTGCAAGAACTGACCCCATCCAGCATCTAAGGTATGCTGACCTAGCATTCCCTTAGCCATGCCTTTGAGGTTAAGCTGTTCTGCGAATATCATCCCAGCTTGGTCGCACAGGTGATGAGCCAACTTGAAGTGAAAGTCTTTCCGGGTGTCGTGTATTTGTTCGTGAACTCTAGCTATCTTCCTGGCAATTTTAGCTTTATTCTTAGACCCGTTCTTCTTATGCTTTAATCGGCGTTGTAGCAATTTAAGCTTACGTGCTAGAGCCTTAAAGAATTTGGGTCTTTTTATTAACTTGCCGTCTGATGTTGCTAGAAACTTCTCTAATCCCACATCAATTCCTAACGGATGTCCTGACGGGGGAGTATCAGGAATATTTACGTCAAGCTGCAATGACAGCATGACGTAACATCCTGACGCTTTTCTAACAATCCGAGCTTGCTTCAATTCAAAGCCCTTGGGAATAGGTCGATGCATAATTATTTCGACCTTACCTAGTTGCGGAAGCTTTATCCAGCTTTGACCTAATGGGTCTTTTAGCATTTGAGGATAAACTGCATACCGCATTTGTCCGAACTTCTTGAAGCGTGGAAACCCATTCTCTTTCCGCTTCATGTCTTCAAATGCGGTGTCGAGTTTTCTCAATACTTGCTGCAAAACTTGAGCGTTAACACTCCTTAATTTCTCATTAGTTTTCTTGGCAACTGTTAACGCCTTCTCTTGAAAACTCTTGCTAGGATAAGGGGCGTCTACTGGAATAATGTATTCCGAGTGAAGTGAGCAAGCATCTACCCTGCACTTACGCGAATTAATCCAGTCTTTACGTTCTCGTAAAGCATAATTCCAGACTTTGCGACACACCTCTAATGTCTGTTCGATGAGTGTCAATTGCTCTGGCGTTGGATTGATTTTATAACAGTAAGTTAGGGTAAGCATTCTATTATTATAGGGCATCTACCTGTGTTTGCCGATAGGGTAGATTGCCAATTACAGGGACAATGCTCTTCGACCATGCTTCGCAAACGAGTCCCTATAATTGGCTTGGGGGAGTCCATGTACCGTTCGGCTGACGCTCACGGAAGCCCACCCCCAACCCTCCGGGTATGGAGGTGGCACTATAGCTCCCCCAAACCCCCTCATCTAGGTAGAGTCTCGCGGTAGAGTTGCCGCACCGCTAGCAGCGGGTCAAGGAATTTTATGAAATACGCACTGATTAATCCCAACTGGACATTTACTGGCAGTACCTACTTCGGCTGTCGAGAACCACA
>CBDTXL010001323.1:0-1750 GCA_965364435.1 uncultured bacterium | reverse complement strand
CTCGCTAATGCCATCTCAAGCATTTCCTGCGGGTAAGTATTCTGCTGGAATCGATATGCCAGGGCGTTCGTCGGACATTTAATAGTTCTTAAGGAGAATGGTAATCTTCTATTTTGACATCCTCTCCCGTTAAGTCGGAGTACCGACTATAACGGGAGATTCCCAAACCTCACGATTTGAGTTTCTGCTTCTTTCCCTTACGGGGATTTCGCAACTGCCCTTTAGACTCATGCCCAAGAGGTCTTATGTTCGCTCCACAGACTATCACCGCAAGCCCTGCGGCGAGGATATTTTGTGCGGCATTGATGTCTCGGTCGTGATGTGTTCCACACTCAGGGCAATCCCACTCTCGAACATCAAGCGACAATTTATCAACAACGTGACCGCAATTCCCACAGCGCTTAGAACTGGGGAACCAACGGTCAATCTTTACCAGTGTCCGACCTACCCAAAGGCACTTGTATTCCAACTGACGAACCAGTTCAGCCCAACTTGCATCAGCAATTGCAGCCGCAAGCTTATGGTTCTTCAGCATATTCTTCACAGACAAATCCTCGACGGCGATCGTTTGGTTTTCACGTACCAGTCGAGTCGTTAGTTTGTGAAGAAAATCTTTTCGGGCATCTGCGACGGCGGCTTGAACCCGAGCAACCTCGCGTCTCGCTTTCTCTCTATTGTTGGAGCCTTTAACTCTACGAGATAGAACCTTTTGGGCTTGTCTCAACTTATAGCGAAGGCGTTTAAAATGCTTGGGATTGGCAATCTTGTCCCCGTCACTGGTGGCAATCAGGGAGGTGATTCCGGCATCAATTCCCACCGCTTTATCAACTTGAGGCAATGCCGTAACGGTGTGGTCATCAACCAACAAGGAGACAACCCAGCGTCCCGATGCTTCCAGCCTCACCGTGACAGTGGACGGCTCACATCCTTTGGGCAAAGCCCGACTCCAACGGATAGGCAGAGGTTCAGAACATTTTGCCAACCACAGTTGTCCATCCTTCCACTTGAACGCAGAGCGAGTAAACTCAGCGCTACCACCGCTTCTCTTCTTCTTGAAATTGGGGTACTGGGCACGACCTTCCCAAAAGTTGGCAAACGCTTTTTGCAAATGTCTCAAGCCCTGCTGCAATGGTACACAGCTAACTTCATTGAGAAATTGCAAGTCTTCCTGTTTTTTCCATTGGGTCAGCATTCCCGATGTTTCGCTGTAACCAACCCGTTCAAGGCGCTCGTACCAGGCTTCGGTACGAGTGAGCAGTGCCAAGTTGTAGACCAACCTCACGCAACCCAGTGTACGACGCAAGAGTTGTTCTTGCTCCGACGTTGGGTAAAAGCGGTATCGGTACGCTTTTTGAGTCATGCATCACATTCTACCATCTATCTTGTAAGGGTTATTGTTATGCATTTGTTGGAAATTTTAGGGACGTTGAGTCCCATAAAATTTCCCCCGTTTCCTCTCGCCGTTAAGTCAATGCGCGGTACTCGCCTACAGGCTCGATCTGTCCGCGCTCACTATAACGGGAGTCTCCACGGGGGAAGAAGATGAACCCTCCCCACCAAGTTCTACCCACTTCATCTCGTTCAGCTTACCGAGGCAACGATGCAGCAATTATAGACACCCAAACCCACCGCTAGTTAAAAATGATGTCTCGGAGGGCTTTATCATCTTCAATCACAGAATTTTTGTCATCTGTCGTAAGTAACACCCAAAAAAGCCGCAACCTGTTCTTGTGTTAGTCCCGTTGACTGC
>CBDTXL010001322.1:0-1751 GCA_965364435.1 uncultured bacterium | reverse complement strand
TTTTCTCGCCTTCCCCGCCAGATTCAGATACCCCTTGCATCTCCTCACCTTCGCTTCGGCTTAAAAAGGCGGACGAATGACTGAATTCTCTCCCCACCCCTCTCGTTCTCCCCTAAAAGGGGAGAGGAGTAAGGACTAAGACTTTTATTTATAGGGGGGCTGGGGGGGATCTCCGGGGCAAGAAAACACACTCTAGTGCAGCGCGGTAGAAATAACCCCTCAGTTAGGAATGGGTAATCGGTAATCGGTAATCGGTAATCAGTAATGGGGGTTTTTAGAACTGGTGGGAAACTTTCGCGCCCGCTGCACTAGCCCCCCAAGGCTTGGGGGGAACAGAACTCGGAAGCTAGCTTCCCCCCTTATTAAGGGGGACTGATACTAATTGGTTTTATCCATGTCACATTTCCAACCTCTGAAACGACCCTGTAGTGGGACTTTCTCAATCCAATATCCAAAATCTAAAATCAAAAATGGTATGAGGGGGGGGTAAGCGATGATTGCGGACATCAGGTGCAAGATGTGAATTCACGCAAGATGCTCCTTACCCGTTTAAAAACAGGGCTGTTTTATTCTTCAAGAAATGAGACTAAATAGGAAGTGATTTTTGATTAATAATTCTCTTAAAAACTAAAAGTTTATACGTTAATACTGCTCTGTAAATCTAGTAAGTATTTCCGCTTATATGACTACTAATCTAAAAAAAATAATTCACCTAAACTTAACATAACCAAAGTTCGATGTATTAGGAATCGTTACTCTGGAACCTATGTCAATTCAAGACTAGGAATATTTTTTTATTTGTATAATTTTAATGCTTGATGTTTTTAGACTTTGAAGTTTACATGAAACATCCGCCAAAGTAATGGCAGTTCGAGGGGAGTTAAACGAAGATAGCGCATGAGGGTTGATTCACAAATCTAAGTTTTTTGTAGAGACAATTCTCAGCCGAGTAAAGGCTTTTAGGAGAGGCTTGTAGTCTTTCTTGAGAGTTACAGATGATTTGCAACTTTCGTTGATTAAAGAATCGTCGCGAACTCACTCTTTGTTTACACGTTACAACTGACCCTACATGAATACTGTTGAATTCTCCTTAGCTAATGACTGGGGCAGCGGCTTCACCGCCAATATGTCCATTGCTAACAATGGCAACAGCAACTTGAGTAACTGGACGCTTGAGTTCGACGCCCCCTTCAAGATTACGAACATCTGGAACGCTGAAATTGTCAGTCAACAAGGCAATCATTACGTCATCCGCAACCTGAGCTGGAACGCCACTATCCCTCCTTCAGGTAGTGTCTCCTTCGGTTTCAACGGCAACCCAGGCAACGTCACCATTAAGCCGAGTAATTATATTCTCAATGACAAGCCGCTCCCGCCAGGGGTGTTGCCTACTCTCTCCATTAACGATGTCAGCCTCACCGAAGGGAACGCGGACACTAGTGTTGCTAACTTTAATGTTCAACTCTCTCAAGCCAGCAGCCAGCCAGTGACGGTGAAATACGCCACCGCCGATGGCACTGCCACAGCGGGTTCAGACTACACTGCCACATCAAATACGCTCACCTTTGCTCCTGGTGAAACCAAGAAGACAGTTTCTGTCAGCGTCAAGGGTGATACTGTCGTTGAGCCGAACGAAACCTTTCGGGTTAACCTTTCGACGCCCACCAACGCTACTATCGGTAAAGCTCAAGGTTTAGGCACGATTGTCAATGACGACCTTGCTGTTGTGCTGCCGCAGTTATCCATCAATG
>CBDTXL010001321.1:0-1752 GCA_965364435.1 uncultured bacterium | reverse complement strand
GTATAATCTTCAGACTGCACAGCAACATAGCGCTGTATACGCGATCGCTCCATCGCCGATTGCAGTTCTGTATCCGGATGGCAGAGCGCAGATTTCAACGAGTCAATGAATGCTGAGCCAAGCCGTTGTGCCGCAACTACGGGTGGCATCGGACAGGGGCCGATTGACTCAATCACCCGTAAACGATGGGACAATTCAGGCAAATCGCGCAATTCTTGTTCTAGCACAGTGCTATCGATCGCAGAACAATCAGCTAGTCCATCAACCACCAGGCGGATAGAACGTTGATGCGAACCTGATTGAATGATCTTGCCGAAAAAGCTACTGGGGTATCCAGCCTGAATTAGTCGTTGACACAACAGGTTGTAGCCGCTGTTCGAGCCAGGATCGTTGTAGCACAGTGTTTTACCCACCAAGTCATCAAAGCACAGAAGGTTACTGTCAGCGTTGACGATGATATCGGAGAAGTAAACTGGGCGATTTTGATAGCGGCTTGCTTGCATCACTGGCGCAACTAACGCTTGCAGTTGGGTAGAGACAACTCGCTGATGCCGTGCGAAGGGCAAGCCACAGATAAACGCAATATCCAGTTGATCTTCTAGCATCATCGGGTCTTCTAGCGGGTCATATTGGCTCTGCACTAGCTGGCTTTCTACACCCAGTAGACGGCTCAGGTATGCCCCAACCGCTTCGTAGAACCCGAACATATTGGGAGCCAGATAAGAGACTAACCTGAGTTTGTCGCGCTGGCTCACCTTTGAAGCTTTCATACTTTTTCTCTCCTTAGCAAACCTTAGAAGTTAGGGGTTTGAGGACACTTCTGTATTTCTTCATCCAATCTACAGTTTATTTATCGGCTTAATGTAGTTTACTGTTAAAATTCCTTTAACCCATCTTTGGCAGCCTACAGGCACTTGATGTGGTAAAAGGGTTTTCGCAACGGGGATTAATTCAATGACTGTTTCTAGTTTTTTATCGCCTAAGTCTGTTGACTTCAAACGAAGTAAATTTGCGCGTCGCTCTGTACTTCCCCTAGGGCGGGATTATCTCTGGCAAATTGAAACTGGGGTGGTTCGCACCCTAACTTGGCTTGAAGATGGAACAACGGTTACTTTGGGCTTATGGGGCTCAGGGGATGTCGTTGGCAGAGTGCTATCGCAGGCGGACCCTTTTCAAATTGAATGTCTCACCCCAGTAGAGGCAACTCTACTCCCCCTGGAGAGGTGGTACCAAGTAAATGAAGCGTTAATCCGGCATATTCAGCAAATTCAAGAGTTTTTGGAGATTCTGCATTGCCGATCCGTTGACGCCTCGCTCCTGCGATTGCTAAGTTGGCTAGCAAAAAAGTTTGGTCAGGAAGTCGCGCAAGGACAACTCATTGATCTGCGCTTAACTCATCAAGAAATTGCTGAAATAATGGGAACTACAAGAGTTACGGTAACGCGGCTCCTTAAGGAGCTTGAGACGCAGGGAATTATTCAGCGCCTCCCTCGCAAATTTATTGTTCTGCATGAGAAACAGCCTTTCTGGCACTACGAAATTTAACACCAGTCAATTAACCCCAGACGCCATCCTCTATTGTATGAAGGGGGAGTAGTGAGCAATACAGACAAGCAAGGGCGACAGAATCCGTCACGGGTGCGGGATCATTTGGCGAACGAGCGTACTTACTTGGCATGGATGCGTAGTGCGATCGCGCTCATGGGTTTTGGCGTCGTCATCGTGCGCCTTCGCCAGTTCCAAATTCCCCAG
>CBDTXL010001320.1:0-1754 GCA_965364435.1 uncultured bacterium | reverse complement strand
GCGAGAGCCCCTACCCCTAATTTTGATTACTGAACCGGCGCACAATTCTGTGCGCCCCCTGTCTTCACCGACCATCCAGCGAGGATTGCAGCGGTAACGAGTTGTTAAACCAGACCTCTTGCTGCGGCATTGGAATCGAGATTCCCGCTTCGTCTAGAACCCCCTTCAGGCGTCGGCGGAACTCGCGGGCGACGACCCATTGCTTCAAAGGCTGGGTCTTAATCCATACCCGAATAATGACGCCCCGACTGCCAAAGTCATCTACCCCTAAAACTTCAGGTTTATCCAGGATTTGCTGCTGCCATAGCTCATCGCGGCTCATTTCCTGAGCAACAGTGTTAATCACTTCCAATGCCTTGTCCACATCCGTGTAGTAAGCAACAGGAATACCTAAGTCTGCCCGTGACCAATTACTAGAGAGATTGGCAACCACCTTGATTTCACTATTGGGAATTGTGATTAATCGTCCCTCTGCATCGCGCAACTGAGTAATCCGCAGATTTATATTTTCCACAAGACCACCCACGTCTGCCACATTGATCACGTCACCAACAGCGTACTGGTCTTCCAGAATGATGAAAAAGCCGTTAATCGCATCCTTAATCAAGTTTTGGGACGCTAAAGACAAGCCAACACCCAGGATGCCCGCACCGGCCAGCAGAGGACCAATATTCACGCCAACCGTGGAAAGAGTGACTAAGACTCCAACTCCAATCCAGACAACGGTGACAATACTCTTGGTGACACCCGAAATCGTTGAAACGCGCAACTGCAAACGTCGATTTGCTTCTGGAGTCAGTAAGTAGTTACTAGCAAGCACCGAGGCGAATCGGTCAATCAGGACATAGCTGAGACGAATTACCACATAGGTTCCCAATCCGATAATTCCCACTCGCAGAGGAATTTTGAGACTGCCGATAATCAAGACCTGTATCATCCGGGTATAAGGAAATAGACCCAAGATGAATAGGGGTCCTCCTCCCAAAATTCCAGCTTTAGTCAGCTGAAACAGTCGATGCTGAACTTCTTTGACATTCCAATGTTGCTTTTGAGTCAGCTGCGTCGATATTGGCTGAGTGGGGGATGAATCAGAGGGGGCAAGCTCGTCTTTTGAGCGCTTTAATCGGCGTTCCCAGTAGTAGATTGCCAAGCTGGCTATGAGCATCGCCACGCCAGTGCCAATGGCTATTCCCGCTTGACGGGCAAGAAACTGCTGTTGCCGCTCCTGCTTCGCCCGTTTCAGCCCTTCTTCCAACTCTTCAATCAGCTGCTCAGCTCTAGACTCAATATCGACTCCTTGAAGATCAGCATCTGGAGCAGTGACGCTCAGTAGGCGAACTTCGCGATCGCCTACTGAGATATAGATATCCGGTAAATTCCCTTCTGATTTTCTGCGAATTGTTAATTTTGAGGAGTCGTTTTTGAAGTAAATGCGACTGATATCGTTCAGTCGTTGCTCAATACCATTAATGCGATCGGGCAAATTAGACTTTTGGTCGGCGATTTTAAACAGACAGCGACCATCGAGCCGGATGCAACCAGAAACTACCCGATTATCTGAGTTCTGATTGAGTAGGCTAGGGGCTGGCAGGTTCAAATCTTGTAAAAGTGGTAACTGAGCCTGGACAGGAGCCCCCACCCAGCCTGTCAGAACAAGTGATCCGGCAATAGTCCAAGATGAAAAGCGTACTTTAAACATGCGGTTAAATGCAAATCCATTCTCTCCTTCCTAAATAAGTATATTTACTTATCAA
>CBDTXL010001319.1:0-1754 GCA_965364435.1 uncultured bacterium | reverse complement strand
ACGAGGCTGACTTTTTTGTGTTGGCGCTTGAGCATCGAACCTGCACCTAAGACACAGAAGGCTAATAGACCCAACCCCGCAGAAGGTTCGGGGACAGACTTGTGATTCTCATCCAGCGCTTGGATGGCTGCATCTGCTATTAGCGTATGACCCCCAGCGGTCGGATGGATGCCATCCCACCACAAATACTGGTTCTGTTCTACAGGATTAGAAGAAATACAGGATGGGTCAAATAGGCACGCCTGGGTCACATTCGTGAAAGGACTCCCCGAATTCTGGGATTCCTCAATCGCATTATTAATGACGGAATTAATATCGAGAGAGATCAGGTTGATTCCGGGTAATGATTTGCTCAAACCACCCAGGGTCTGGGCTAAGCCATTGTTAAACCCATTGCTGAATAGAGTCCCCAACTGGGAGGTTCCGGGAGGTACCGGATTTAAGGGATCGAAACCAAGAGCGCGAGGCGTTTTTCCTAAATCAAACAAGTTACCCACTAGGATATTTCGAGCGCCAGCGTTGTAGAGGCTCGTCACTGCATCTGATACATTCTTAACTGATTCACTCGGCATAAACCCACTACTGAAATCATTTCCACCAGCCAACACGGTATAGAGAGCCTTCGAGTCGGCTGGCAAACCGGTTGCTGTAAAGGCATTGATCTGCGCTTGCAATCCTGAGGGGGGAAAGGGGGGACTAGGAACAAAGGCGTTGAACTCCCCTGTGGTAGCACCACCGACAGCGAAGTTAATACTTGCCGTGGGGTCAGGGGAGGAAAGGGCAAGGAACGGAGTGAGGTTTACGTTAAGCTTTTGTGCGAGATCGTCTACCCAAATCGGACCATTAGAAAAACGTCCTGGAAAGTAGGGTGGACTTGGGGGAGTAGCCTGCGTTGGATTGACTAACCCTCCCGTGGCAATGAACGCATTACCCGTATCCGAGAGGCTGTCGCCAAAGACAAAAAGCTGACTGAAGGTTGCAGCGGTTGCCTTGAGCGGCAACATGAAAGAGAAAAGGACAACTCCTGTCGCGACAATTTGTTTTTTCATGGTAGTTTTGCACCTCAGATTGTTTGCTAGTTCTCTACCTTTAAAGATAGAAATTGAGAGAGTTGGCTTTGTTCTGAAAAGAACAAGATTACACAGGAATTTAACTCTTTCGGGTAAAAATCACTGAATTGCGCTCTTTGTCTGCCCTTTTCATTTATCGCCGAAACTCAAAAAGTTGCTGCCGTTAACTCACATTTCAATTATCCTCTCATTAGAGATTTTTGGGTTTAAAAATTGTGTCGAATTGATGAATCTTCTGTCAAAAGTGTGTCAAGCTTGTGTGAAGATTTTGTGAAGCTACCTGGAATTTTCGATTTTTTGGGTAAAGTAGCAAAGACTAGGAATAGCAGTAGCTCAGCAAGATCGTCATCTGATACCAAGAGGCAATTAGATAAATACAACGTTATTGCGAACGAACTGACGCAATCTCCGATATTCGACCCTTGGACGAACGCCTACGGCGAACACTCCGCTCTCCAAGGACACTTGAAAGCAACTTGTTATAAACAGGACTTACTTAGGTTCCCCCCCTTTTTAAGGGGGGCTAGGGGGGATCTAGGTTTCAGGCTTCAGTGCGTAAGTCATAATAAAGCCATTCAGAAACGCGATCGCTCCTTGGTGAATATTTGAGCTGAGCTAGCTATTGATTAGGAGAACTCGCGGGTGAAGGCTCTGATGTCGCTGATGGCTGACTCGGTTGACGCT
>CBDTXL010001318.1:0-1754 GCA_965364435.1 uncultured bacterium | reverse complement strand
ATACCAGTTCCTGTTTCTCAGTTAGTTAGTTAAATGAGCTATGTCTAGGATTCCCCAACTATCAAGCTTTTCTCTAACTGGCTTCATCGGTAAAGCGATACCGCAGCCAGCTCTCCCCTCTACTTCACTATTTTGATTACAAAAAGGATTGCTTTGAAATGCAACGCCCACAACAAAATTTTGCTGATCTAACACAGGACCACCAGAAATACCTGGCGCGACTATAGCGGATAGCTGTAACTCCTGGTCAGTTTCGTTACTGACTTCTCCCTTTGCAACTGTCCAGTCAGTACCAGTATTAGGGTGTCCGATAATGCGGATTGGCGTGTTCAGGGCAACTGCTTTTGAGGAGATAGGTAAGGACTGAATATTCTCTGGGATGCCAGTGACTTCCAGCACAGCTAAATCCAGTGGGTCATTAGCTGCTGTAATTTTAGCAATCCGGGCTGGTCGTCGCTTACGGAATTGACTGGGGGGTGCTGTACTGTAAAACTCTACCTCAATTTGCTCATATGGCTGCTGTTCGTCTTTCTTTGTAACCACATGGCGATTGGTCACAATCCAAGCCTTATTGCCCTCTCGCTTCACCAACCAGCCAGTGCCGATACCCCGGTCGGCAGGACTCTTGGCAATAACTCGCACAACAGATCGCTTCAGCGCAACTAAAGGTTCATCTTTCGGACTGGGTAAATGCTCCGGCATCACCGACAGCTGGGGATTTTGCTGAAAAGCCAACAGTCGCTCCGCCTCCTTGAGATTCTCAACTATCATCTTCGGTGGCATCAGCATTGTCAGGCAAGGGTCATATAGCATAGGGAACAGGGAATTTTCTGGAATTTTTTCCCCTGCTCCATGCTCCCTGCTCCCTGCGTGATTCTCCACTCTGCAATAACGAAGCCAACGGTCTTGAGATAATCTGTTCGCCCGCTTACACTGCTCAATCGCCTCAGAGAACTTTCCTTGTTGCTGTAGGGCATAACATAAACTGTCGTAAGCATATTCAGAGTTGGGGTCGAGTTGGATAACTTGGCGATAAGCCGCGATTCCTTCTTTTAGTTTCCCTTGCTCAGACAGCGCCATGCCCAGATAGTCGTAAGCATAGGTATTTTCCGGGTCGAGTTGAATGGCTTTTTGATAGAGAGCGATCGCTTTATCGAGTTTCCCCTGATCAAACAGCGCATTACCCAGAGAAAGGTAAGGATTAAAATTATTCTTGTCAGGTTTGAGTTCAATTGCCTTTCGGTAAGCGGTCAGCGCCTCTTCTAATTTGTTCTGCTTACTCAGGGCAGCGCCCAGCTTCAGATAAACATCAGCCTTATAAGTTTTGTCAGGTGCCAGTTCAATTGCCTTGCGGTAAGCGGCGATCGCTTCGTCTATTTTGCCCTGCTTGCTTAGCACCAAGCCCATACCGTAGTAAGCACGGGCCTTGTTGGGGTCGATGGTGAGCGCTTTTCGATAAGCGGCGATCGCTTCGTCTATTTTGCCCTGCTTGCTTAGCACCAAGCCCAGATCGGAGTAGACCGTGGCATTCTTGGGGTCGATTTTGAGCGCTTTTTGATAAGCCGCAAGTCCTTCTTCTACTTTGCCTTGCTTGCTTAGCACCCAGCCCAGATCGCAGTAGACCATGGCATCGTTTGGGTCGATTTTGAGCGCTTTGTTGTAGGCTGCGATCGCTTCATCCAGTTTCCCCTGCTTGCTTAGCGCCAAGCCCAGACCGCGGTAAGCAATGGCAGACTTGGGGTTGATGTTGAGCG
>CBDTXL010001317.1:0-1755 GCA_965364435.1 uncultured bacterium | reverse complement strand
AGGCAAGCCAAATAAACGCTGCCAGTAAGGGTAACCAGAGTAAACCACGTTCCATAGTTAAGCTAGAGAATTCCGTTGAGATCTAAGACAAATCCGGGCAGCACATCTTCCCCTAGCAGGGTTGTAGGAGATTGCAGAATCTCGACATCCTGACCTTGACGGTAAATTTCCACTCGCTTGTTTTTCTGGTCTATTAACCAACCCAATCTAGCTCCGTTATCTATGTACTGCTTCATAAAACTGACACAACGTCGGATCAACCCGGACATTGATGTTTATTTTCTGCGTCATTGGGAGCATGGGAGCGGTTATCCCTCAGCAGACTTCCAGGGGCAAGCCGCCCCCAGCTAGACAAATTAATTGCGGCGTTCAAGTCTCGATCTATTGATAGCCCACACTCAGGGCAGTCATAGACACGGGTTGCCAAAGGCAACTTTTGTTGATGACCGCAACACGAACACAACTGAGAGCTGGGAAAGAATCGGTCAGCTATCAACAGTTGTGAGCCATAGAAAGGACACTTATATTCCAGTTGTCGCCGAAATTCTCCAAACCCACAATCAGCAATTGCACCAGCTAACTTGTGGTTTTGCAGTAGACCCGCAACATTCAAATCCTCAATCACAATCTGGCTGTGGTTCTGAGCCAGGTATAACGTGATTTTATGGATAGCGTCGTTGCGAATGGATGCTACTCGCCGGTGCTGACGGGCTAACTTCAGCACCGCCTGCTTGCGATTGTTGGAACCTTTAACTTTCCGAGAGACAGAGCGTTGGAGCCGTGCTAGCTTCTGTTTGGCTTGACGGTAAGGTTTCAGGTTTGGAAAGATAACACCAGTACTCAAAGTTGCTAGCCCTGAAATCCCCAAGTCTACACCCACCACATCCACAGCAAAGCGTGTAGGTTCAATCTCTGGCATCTCGACATGGAAACTCAAGTACCAATCGCCAGCCTGTTTACTGATTGTTACCTTCTTGGTTACACAATCGGGCATTGATTCATGAGTTTTCACCCAACCAATAAATGGAAGTTTATGGCGCAATCCACCAATTCTGATTGGATTGCCACTGTTATCAAGAGTGAAACTATCATGTACGCCCTTCTTCTTGAAGTTTGGGTAGCCTCCCAGTTTCTTGAAGAAACGCTTGAAGGCATCCCCTAGCGAGATGAAGGCGTACTGGTAGACCTTGGATGAGAGTTCGCTCATCCAGGAGAACTGGGGCTTGACGTGATTCGTGAACAGTTTCTTGAGGGTATTAGCAGATGCTTTGACTCCTTCCTTATAGCCCTCACTCCACAACCTCAAGCCCCAGTTGTAGACCCATCTCGAAAATCCCGCGTGCTTTGCCATCAGGGTTGCCTGATAGTTATTCAGCTTGAGTTTTGTCTTGATGGCTTTGTAGTACATGTCTAGATATGCTGTTAAGTACCATATTGTCCGGGGAAAGTGGGATTAAGTCGCGTCTCCTGCATTTTTTCCCGTGTTGCTTTTAGGGAATCAGTAGGAGATCGCAACTCTACTACAAAATCAGGCTTCTAAATACTTTTAGTCTAACGAAAGATTTCGCAGCCCCTAGTGCAGGGGGCAGAAATAACTGACCTGCTAAAATTTCCCTCTCTTCCCTGAATCCCCTCGTCTCGGTTGAGGTGGTTAAAGACTTATGGCGGGATGCACTCAGGGGTAAACCTATGAGTTATCGTAGTGGTTAAACTGGCGCGACAGCGGACGGCTTGCCATGAGAAAGTTTTTGTTAA
>CBDTXL010001316.1:0-1756 GCA_965364435.1 uncultured bacterium | reverse complement strand
TCAGCCTCTTTAAGAAATATTAAAATTATTAGAGTTCCAGGTCGGTAAAACCGCCTTAACTTAATAACAACTGATACCTATGGCTATTAAAGATAAACCTCAACCGCCTCGAAGTCGGCAGATTGGCAATATTCTGTTATTGATATCAGGTCTGTTCTTGTTGGCAAACCTGTTTTTGCCGAGTTTGTTCCGTCCGCAGATTCCTCAGGTGCCGTATAGCATATTCATCAATCAGGTGGAAGATGGCGACGTGGCGCGGGCTTCCGTGGGGCAAAACGAGATTCGCTACCAGCTCAAAGGTGAGAACAACCAGCCTGGACAAGTGATCTCGACCACCCCGATATTCGATCTAGAACTGCCCAAACGCTTAGAGGATAAAGGGGTCGAGTTCGCCGCCGTCCCACCTCCTAGAAATAACTGGTTCACCACTCTCTTCAGCTGGGTTATCCCTCCATTAATTTTTATCGGGATTTTGCAGTTTTTTGCCGGTCGCTTTGGCGGTGGTGGTCCACAAGGTGCCCTCTCATTTACCAAGAGTAAGGCTAAGGTTTATGTAGAAGGCGAGTCTACCAAAACCACTTTTGCTGATGTAGCTGGGGTAGAAGAAGCCAAAACGGAGTTAGTGGAAATTGTCGATTTCCTCAAAACTCCGCAGCGCTTTACTCAAATTGGGGCGCGGATTCCCAAAGGGGTGCTGCTGGTTGGACCTCCGGGAACGGGTAAGACACTCCTTGCTAAGGCTGTAGCTGGAGAAGCGAATGTACCATTCTTCAGTATCTCTGGCTCAGAATTTGTGGAACTTTTTGTCGGTGCGGGTGCAGCGCGAGTGCGTGATTTGTTTGAAGAGGCTAAAAAGAAAGCGCCTTGTATTGTGTTCATCGATGAGTTGGATGCGATTGGTAAGTCCCGTGCCAGCAGTGGTTTATACGGTGGCAATGATGAGCGGGAACAAACGTTGAACCAGTTGCTGACGGAGATGGATGGTTTTGCGGCAAGCAATACAACGGTGATTGTTCTCGCTGCCACTAACCGCCCCGAAAGCTTAGACGCTGCTTTGTTACGTCCGGGACGCTTTGACCGTCAAGTGCTGGTAGACCGTCCGGATTTATCGGGTCGCGAGGCAATTTTAAATATCTATGCCCAGAATGTGAAGCTGGGCATAGATATAGATTTACATGCGATCGCAGCTCGTACTCCTGGGTTTGCCGGTGCTGACTTAGCTAATCTCGTCAATGAAGCCGCTCTCTTGGCAGCACGCGCAAGGCGTGAAACCGTTGCCCAGGAAGACTTTGCTGAAGCGATCGAGCGAGTTGTGGCGGGTTTAGAGAAGAAAAGCCGTGTTCTCAACGACAAGGAGAAAAAGATTGTCGCCTATCACGAGGTTGGTCATGCCCTGGTTGGCGCTCTCATGCCTGGTGGTGGTAAAGTGGCAAAGATATCCATCGTACCCCGTGGGATGGCAGCCCTAGGCTACACGCTGCAACTGCCGACTGAAGACCGCTTCTTGATGGATGAAGCTGAACTCCGGGGTCAGATTGCAACGCTCTTGGGTGGGCGTTCCGCCGAAGAAATTGTGTTTGGTAGCATTACCACGGGTGCCGCTAATGACTTGCAGCGAGCCACCGACTTGGCAGAACGGATGGTCACTACCTACGGCATGAGCAAGATTCTCGGACCTTTGGCTTACGAGAAGGGTCAGCAGAATAACTTCCTGGGGGATGGTGCTGCTATGAATCCCCGCCGGATGGTGAGTGAT
>CBDTXL010001315.1:0-1756 GCA_965364435.1 uncultured bacterium | reverse complement strand
CAAAATAAAAAACAAAGGTGATGCTGTTTATTCAATTTAGCTGCGTAGCAGCTTACCTAGTGATGATATTACAGCGCTTGAACGATTAAAGTCTGATGAAAAAGGTCTGACTTTTCTCTAAAATACGAGTCATTAAATCTTGTTTTTGCCATGAACTACAATTGGAAAATACGCTGGCATATTTACCGGTCTCAATTGCTGTTTGCTTGCCTGGGACTTGTAGTTTTTTTTTGCTTTTGGGTACTGGATTGCAGACACTTGAAACTGGGGGCAGATATTAAATCGAGAAGGTCACCGTAAAACCCAGTTTTTTGAATTTCTCTATTTCAGCATTGGAACTTTTTTTCGGATTGGCTACGGTGACCAAATACCTGTTGGAGCAAATCGTTGGTTTGCTGGAATTGAAGCCTTTAGTAATTATGCGATCAAGATAATATTTATGGTTCGATTAGTAACTAATTTCTTGAGGAAAATTTTAATGCCGAGCCTCATAGACCGCCTGGAAACTCTTCTCAACTACTATGAATAAGCGACAACTAGAAGCCATTTAGCGGAATCTAACAATCACCTCTGATGAAGCTTTTTTTGTATTTCTCTTTGACCCTAGCGATTATTGTCCTCACCTCTTGCACCTCACGAGAGGTTCCACAGAAGCCACAATCTGATACTGGTCAGGTGACTCGACCCCACCTTAAGGTGGTAAGCTGTTACGCATTTAATTTGTTTGTGGAGACGGCGGGGGAGCAGGGGAGCGGGGGAGCGGGGGTGAGGATTTGAGCGATTTTATCCTGTGTTGAGAATGTGCAAGTTAAATGCGCTTTAGCTTAACGTTGGATGATAAGAGCAAGATAGCGATGGGGCAAACTATCTATGTTCCTATCTACTCCCATATCTATTATGAAAACCAGAAGGAAGTTTTATATTTATCAGCCACTCTTAGTATTCGCAATACAGATTTGAGCAAGCCCATCATCATCACTTCAGTCCGCTACTATGATACAGGAGGCAAATTAATCAAGCAGTATTTAGAGCGTCCTGTGGAACTTGGTTCTCTTGCTTCTACAGATTTTGTTGTAGAGAGAACTGACACTAGTGGGGGGTTAGGAGCCAACTTTATTGTCGAGTGGATAGCCGAAAAAGAAGTTTCTGAACCTGTGGTTGAAGCCGTTATGATTAGTGCTGTGTCCTCCCAAGGAATTTCTTTTGTAAGTCCGGGTAGAGTCATCAAGAATCATAACAATAAATAACTTGGATAAGTGGCTTTTTCTAATAAAAAAACTTCTAGTAAACTTTTTTTCAACGGAACGTCCGGATACTGAGTTGTAAATCACCTCGATTTTCATAGGTACTGGTGAGCGCTCGCGATCATGACGACTGTTGGCGAAAGTCTGACAAACTCTCCTACAAGGGAAAAAAGGAACAGCTCTTTACTGGCACCTGTGTGAGCCACAACGGCAAACGTGCAAAACGGGACTTTCCCCATCTCCCGTCCTCTTAACTTATCCCTCTTCTGTCACTCTCCGGGAAGGCAATCTCCAGAAGCCTTATCAGTCAATCAATACAAGCTATCCTATTAGAAAAACTTGGTGGCTGTATTTGTTGTTAGGAAAAAATCTGGCGATTGCTTCATATACAAAGGCTCGCTTAGTTCAGAAATGGCAAATGTTTTCGGAGAGTGACAGAAGAGGGATATAGCGCGTAGCGCTATGATTAGGACAACAGTATGATAAAATACAGTAAAATCACGGGTAGCGGA
>CBDTXL010001314.1:0-1757 GCA_965364435.1 uncultured bacterium | reverse complement strand
GACAGAAAACTACAACTATTCAACTCGTGCGACTGAATCGGCGGCATTTAACTACGGGATATCTCGCGAGGATAACCTTAAGAGCTATGTCGGGGCTGCCTTTGATGGTCCCTTAAATGGTCTCAATACCGATAGCACAGGGTGGGACGCAACGATCGCAATCCTGTGTGAAGCAAATTCCCCTGGTAAAGCCCGACCGGCAGATCCAATTGTTCAGAATGGTGAACTAATCTGTGCTCCTGGCACCAGACAATTGGGCAGGTAAACTACCTACACCAAATCGGAGTACCGACTATGGTGTAGGCTTTCAGTAGCCCTGTACCAAATCGAATAAACTAGGTTGGAAGTACTCAACTTTCCGACGTAGTTCACACGAAAGGTACGAACCTCCAGGGCTGTTTACAGAAGCCCCCAAAAGTCTAATTACGTTGGCTCCATTAAAATCAGCGTCCCCCTTCCAGTAACAATGCCCACAATTGAAAGTCTTACCATTGCGGTAGGACTTTCCTTTTACTGGATGGACGTACAAACACTTGTGGCAGCTTTGACTTGTGTAGGCGGGATTAACCAAGACAATTTCAACACCAGAACCTAAGGCTTTATAAAACAAGAACTGACGAAGTTGATAAAATGCCCATGAGTTTGAGCGTCTCCGTTCTGTCTTGTTTCTGGGTTGTTGATTTGTTCGCTCTCGAATGCCAGTTAAATCCTCAATGGCAATCGAACACTGATTAAGTTTCGCCCTACCAACAATGTGTTTACTGACGTTATGGTTTACCCACGATTGAAAGCGCCTCTCGCGACCAGATAACCGTTTCAGGGTTTGTCGGCAACGACGCCGAGTAGACCTTGTGCCTTCTGAAGCCTTCTTTTGAAGAGACGCTCTTGCCCTTGAATATCTATCTCGAACTTTTGTTATTTGTTCCCCTGAAAAGCTTTCTCCCTCACTGGTTACAGCCACGTCGCGACGCCCCAAGTCTACCCCAATTACACCTTGGGATTTTTGAAGACTTGGGGCATCATTCTTTACCTGGATATTTACCGAATAGGTTCCATTTTGGTGTTTAACTAGAGTTGCAGATGTTGGACTAAAACCAGATAGTTTCCCTTTCTGGTAACTCCCAGCATCCACTAAAAAACGTTCTCTCCCTCCTACGAGAGTTAATGATACCGACCAATCTTTCTCCCTGAAGGAGAAGATACGGGCGTCATAATCCACCGAGGTTGGGAGGAACTTTTTAACAGGCTTGTTCATTCGCTTGGCTGTTTTGCGATTGGAACTCACTCTGTTAATGGCACGAATAGCAAGGTTAGAAGCTAACCCAAAACGTTCCCTCACCTCTCTATAAACCTGATTCTGTATGGTTACGTTGTGGGTAATCTTGGGTTCTACAACTTCGTTGATGTAGTTGCAAGCATCCGCAAACGCCTGAAGCGTCGCCTCAATTTTGGCAACCTGCTCAGGTGTTGGGTTAATCTTGCAGACTATCGTTAACACTTGCTTTTCCATCCCATAATTATATCACTGCAATGAATATTCTTTGGAAAACTCCGTCCCTCCGTTTTCCTCGGCATTCCTCTCGCCGCTAAACTATCGGAGGTACTCGGCCTTTAGGCTCAATAAATCCTCCTCTAGCTATAGCGGGAGCCTCCTGCCGAAAATAGGTGACAAAAATCAACTTCCAGCTAGATTAGAGGGATGAGGCGCTAAGGAATCAAAGGCGAGATGCTGCAAGCACAACAGGTCTTACACGATC
>CBDTXL010001313.1:0-1761 GCA_965364435.1 uncultured bacterium | reverse complement strand
ACCCCAGAGAGATGATGAACCGCTATCCTCACCAACTCTCAGGCGGTCAGCAACAACGGGTAATGATTGCGATCGCATTGAGTGGCAACCCCGCCATTCTGATTGCCGATGAGCCAACCACCGCTCTGGATGTGACCATTCAGGCGACAATTTTGCAATTGCTGCGGGAACTACGCGACGCCAGAGATATGTCGATTCTCTTCATCACCCATGACATGGGAGTAATTGCCCAAATCGCTGACCGTGTGGTTGTGATGTATCAGGGTAATGCCGTAGAGACAGCCAAAGTCTATGATTTATTTGCCAACCCTAAACATCCCTACACTCAAGGGTTGCTTAACTGTCGCCCTCGTCCAGACCAACGGCTGAAACGCCTGCCAACGGTGGCAGATTTCATGCAGGTTACTACTAATGTGGCGGGGGAACTGGAAATTCTGCCCCAAACGCACAGCCAAGAAGAAACAGACTTGTTACTCGCCCAAGTGTCCAGCAGCGAAGTGCAACAGCGCTACCAACGCCTGCAACAGCAGCAACCTTTGCTGTCTGTGCGTCAGCTGACCAAGGAATTCCCTGTAAGAAAGGGCTTTTTTGGCAAGAAAACAGGCTTCAAAGCCGTAGATGATGTTAGTTTTGATGTTTATCCCGGCGAAACCTTGGGATTAGTGGGAGAATCCGGTTGTGGGAAATCTACCTTAAGTCGCTCTCTCCTACGGTTGATTGAGCCGACTTCAGGCGAGATTATTTTTGATGGTGATTCAGTTCTAGAACTGGATGCCAAGCCACTGCGCCGCCTGCGCCGCTATATGCAAATTATCTTCCAAAATCCCTATGGTTCCCTGAATGCGAGACAGAGTATTGGCGCAGCGATAATGGAACCAATGCAAATTCATGGGCTAGGTGGTTCTCCACAGGAACGCAGACAGCGAGCGATAAACTTACTAGAACGAGTCGGACTCGACGCCAGCGCGATGAACCGAATGCCCCATGAGTTTTCTGGAGGTCAGCGACAACGGATTTGCATTGCGCGTACCTTAGCCTGTGAGCCACGATTTATCATTTGCGATGAATCAGTCTCGGCGCTGGATGTCTCGGTACAAGCGCAGGTACTCAATCTCCTCAAAGACTTGCAGCAAGATTTTGGCTTGACTTATATTTTCATCTCCCATGACTTGAGTGTGGTCAAGTTTGTGAGCGATCGCATTATGGTAATGAATCAAGGGCGGATTGAAGAAATTGGCCAAGCTGACTCAATTTACAACAATCCCCAACGAGACTACACGCGATCGCTCATCCAAGCAATTCCTGACACCAAGCTAGAGGATATCCAAGCCAGACAATCACGCCGTTTTAGCGCATAGCAAGACAAATAGCCGACGCTCCCACCTAACCTTGCTGCCATTTTTTTCTATTACTTTTTGCTTCCCTTTCACTGCCCTTTTTTTCGAGTAAAGCAAGCATCTGGCGTCTAACTTCAGTAGCCCATAGCTCAAAGTTAAAGTATTCTCTGTTGCTGCTGAGTGATGTTTCAACAAGCTTATCCTGTTGTTTGTTTAGTTCGGTATTCATTCTGACTCCTAGTTAGTTGAGAGGGATAAGCGCAACGAGAATTACTCGACAAAAGCGCTGATTGGTAAACAAACTCCTCAGAACTTACACACAGACGCCACATTGGGTAGGAGTACTATATGTCGTGCCCCTACCATTGGTGATTTAGAGGCTTTCTTTGCGTAAGTCCCGTCCTCTAATGTCCCTTAACTTAGT
>CBDTXL010001312.1:0-1766 GCA_965364435.1 uncultured bacterium | reverse complement strand
TCCATCTAAAAAGCTGAAAGGGTACTGCCACTATAACGAAGTTTAGTGGCAGGGGAATTGAAGCCAGCAAAAAAAAGCGCAGCAACATTATTCTTCCGGAGCCTCAAGGTGTTTGAACGTAAGCCTTGAGTTGTTCTAATGTTACGCCACCACAACTAGCAGCGAAGTAAGCGCCAGTCCAAAATACGGGTTTGTAGTAGAACTTGTTAATATGCGGGAGCGAATTCCTTTCTAATCAACCGGCTACTAACGGTCTTCAAATTATTCACAAACTTACTAATTTGCACCTTTGGATTATAGTCAATCAGCAAATGCACGTGGTCTTCTTCCCCGTTGAATTCCACAACACTTGATTCCCACTTAAAACAAGTATCACGGAAGATTTGTTCTAGGCGACTGAGCATCGCCTGGTTAATAACTTTCTTGCGGTATTTGGTGACTAGCACTCTTCTGTACTTGCAGCCTGTAACACGCTCCAGAGTTAATATGGTAACTCATTGCACTAAGCGACTTACTAATGTAAGATATTAGCATGAAACTAACGCACATCTACAGAATCAAGCCATCTACCGAACAAGTCGCCATCATGGACACTTGGTTAGAGATGCTGCGACGACACCTGAACTACGCTCTAGGTCAAAGATTTGACTGGCTGCGTAGAACGCGGTGTCAAATTGAGCGGTGTAGTTTAGCTTCAGAACCGATAGGTGAGATACCAGAGAGGTTTCCTTTCCTTCAATTTCCAAGCCGGAGAACTCAAAGCCACCAAGGAACTATTTCCGGTCTACAAGGAAATTCATGCTGAAGTCCAACAACAGAATCTCAAGCGTTTAGATAAAGCTTGGGATAGGTGGATGAAACCAGACAAATCTGGCAAAAGAGCAGGACGACCTAAGTTTAAGAAAAAAGGAGAAATGCGCTCCTTTACTTTTCCTCGGATTAACTGCCCAAAAGCTGGAGTTAATAGAATTGAAGCTGGCGTATTGACTTTATCGAAGATAGGTTCGATGCCAGTTATCATGCATCGTCCTTTCCCTAATGGCTTTGAGTTAAAGACCGCAACTATCGTCAAAAAAGCTGACGGATGGTATGTTGCTGTTTCTTTAGAGGATGACTCGGTTCCAACCCCAAAACCTATTGACGAAATCAAGAGGGTCGTAGGTATTGACTTGGGACTCAAATCTTTTCTTGTAACATCAGTTGGAGAATCCGTAGCGGTTCAGCAGCATTACAGAAAAACCCAAAAGCATCTTGCCCGTCAACAGAAGCGCTTAGCCAGAAAGAAATCTGGTTCTACAAACGCACAAAAACAGAAAAACAAAATCTCCCGCATCCACCAACGCATAGGTAGGAAGCGAGAGATTTTTCATTACAATATTGCTCATCAACTTGTCAAAAAGTATGACTTAATTGCCGCGGAAGATTTAAGCATTAAAGGGCTAGCGAGAACCAAGTTAGCCAAATCAATTTACGATGTGGCTTGGGGAAAGTTCTTAACAGTATTAGAAGCAGTGGCAGTAAGATGCGGCGTACATTTTGTTAAGGTTAGTCCTCACAACACCACAGTAAATTGCTCTGGATGTGGCACGAAAGTTCCCAAAACATTAGCTGTCCGACTTCATGAATGCCCGAAATGCAACTTGGAAATGGACAGGGATGAAAATGCCGCAATCAATATTTTGCAGAAAGCGCTAACTGCCGTGGGACTCACGGTGGCTGCCTACGGACGGTTAAGTGGTTGCACTCCGGATGAAGTAGGAATGCCC
>CBDTXL010001311.1:0-1767 GCA_965364435.1 uncultured bacterium | reverse complement strand
TCCTCAGCCAGTAATAATCAGCGAAAGACGAGCCAAAACCGGCCAACTCACCATAATTCCCAAGAGAGCTACTCCTAAGAGGATTGTCAGTGCATAAAACTGGGTCTGACCAGAGACATTGTACTTTAAGCTCTGCCCACTGAATACTGTTGCTAAGCCTACCAGATTTACCAGTCCATCAACGATATAGCGGTCAATCCAGAACATAATCTGGGAGACTAAGCCAACTACCAAAACAATACTCAGTCGGTAAATTTTGGCGGTGTAAAAGTCGTAGGCTAACAAGTCTTGCAGTGGCTTCCAAACAAGTTGTACAGGTTTAGTCCAGCGATCATTGAGATAAATCAGCCCTCCAATGCCTACTCCTAGAACACTGGACAACACCAGCATTCCAGCGACTGTAGTATTTAGGGCTTCCCACTCCGGTAACAGTTGCCATTGCAGCAGTAGCAAGGGGACATGGAGGGTAAAGCCCATTAACACTACCATTGGCAAAGCCATTGGCCAGTGAACTTCAGGCGATCGCTGTGTCATTTGCTTGGGTTTGCCGCCAAACACTAGACCAAACACGCGGGTTAAACCAAAGGCACTTAGCGCATTCACCAACAGCAACACCCCAAACAGCAAGGGTTCAGTTGTGGAAAGATGGTCTGCTAATTTCACTAAGGACCAGAAGCAACCAAAGGGAGGTAAGGCGACTAAGGCAGCAGCACCGACAACAAACGCCAACCCGGAAATAGGTCTTTTGGACCACAAGCCACCATATTGAGTGACATCCTGGGTAATGCTATTCCAAATCACTGCGCCGATGCTCATTACCAACAAACCCATTGCTACGGCGTAGGTAAGCAGCAACATTAAGGCTGTCTCGACTTGTCCGGTGCCTACGGCGATAAACACATAGCCCATGTAGGCACTAACCAAATAAGAAAGGGTGCGTTTGATGTCAATTTGAGCGATCGCAATTAACGTCCCACCCACTGCTGTCACTGCACCGATGAACACCATAGCTGACGTAGTCACGGGGGACAAGGCTAAAACGGGTTCAAGCCTGATCAGCACCCAAGCACCCGTCATCACAACGACTGAGTTCCGCAAAATTGTCGAGGGAACCGGCCCCTCCATCGCCTCATCTAGCCATAGATGTAGGGGGAACTGGGCGCACTTACCCAAGGGACCAGCAACTAAGGCTAAACCTATCAGTGCGGCGGCTTTCGGGTCTACTGTTGCCGTCTCCGCCCAGGTTGCTAATTCAGAAAAGTTCCAGGTTCCAGCTAAGGGATAGAGGGCTAACACTCCCATCAATAGGATTAAGTCTCCTACCCGCTTGGTGAGGAAAGCATCTCTCGCACCCGTTACCACCAAAGACTGACTGAACCACAACCCGACTAGGAGATAAGTACCCAGGGTGAGGACTTCCAGAATCATGTAGCCGAAAAATAAAGAGTCACAAAGGACTAAGCTACACATCCCCCACTCAAACAGCCCCAGGAAAGAGTAGAATCGTGCCCAACCCCAGTCCATCTCCATATAACCGATCGCATAAATCTGCGATAGCAGATTCATCCCCGATATCAGCATTGTCCCGCCGATGGTAAGGGTCGAGAGTTGCACCGGGATAGTTAAGTCTAGACCGGCGACATTAAGCCAGGGAATTAATATCTCTTGCGCGGGCTGATTCCAGATCGCGATCAGGGCACCTAAACCATGAAGGAAAGCCATCAAGGTCATGACCAAGTTTATGTAGCCAGCCGGTCTTGGTCCAGT
>CBDTXL010001310.1:0-1767 GCA_965364435.1 uncultured bacterium | reverse complement strand
GAGCCGAAGATCGGATAAACGCACTAGGGGCAGGCTTCCAGCTACATATCGCTAAACCAGTCAATCCAGAAGAGTTAGCGGCAGTAGTGGCGAATCTGGCTGGACGAGCTGGAAAGAACTAAGGGGAATTTACCGCATCTATAACCCCTCTTATCTCCTCTTATTCTTTACTCGGCGAACTCTGAGCCTCTGTGGTTCGTTAAAAAAAGGGGGTATTTAATCCGGATTTCAAATCAGTTGTTGCCATTTTGTAAATTACCTGTTACATTTATTTACATAAAGTTAATAAATAGGAAAAAAAGCGATATGTACACCACCACCAATGAACAAGGCATCCTAAACAACTACGCTCCTGCAACAACCATTTACTACGCAGAGTATCCGACTGTATGGGAACAGCGCCGTTATGCTCTGCAAGGTGCGGTAGCTACTTTCTTGGTTGGCTTACTGATTTTGACCTCACTTGCTGTTAGCTCTATCGGATAACGCCGGGACAGAGCGAATAGCTTGGTTGCTCTTAAAAATTGGCTTCTCCTCAATCTCCCTACCCCAGAGTGGCTGCTGGGGTTTCTTTTTTTGTTTAACTGCTTGCGATCGCTCTCTCCAGGCGGTAAGGAGGCTTAGGGAGTTTTGGGTAAATGCGATAAACGCGATCGCGTTTCGCTTCGCTAACGCACCTTAAGCTTCATCCCTCACCAGTGGCAACACAGTTATCAACTCTGAAAAGCGGTTGAAATCAGCGACGTTGTGAGTGAGCAGTTGACCAATTCCGTAAGCTTGCATTGTCGCCACAATATTTGCATCATGCACCTGTCTGCCACCGATGGGCACTTGATCCATTAGCGTCAAAAGCCTTTCTGTTACCTGCGGACTATCTTCAGCCAAGCGAAAGCGGTTGACAAAATATCGAACGTCTCCAACGAGAGATGCAATAGGTATCTCCCCTGTTAAGTCGCCCTGTCTTGTCATGCCAGACAGATATTCTCTGAGGATTTGGCGGCTGATCCACAGATCAACCCTTTGCTCATCAAGTGCCTGGAGTCGCTCAGTGGCCTCTAGATGAAAGGGCGACATTGCCAAATTCGCGTATATTAAAATATTCGTGTCGATAAAGACTGGGTTCTCAGTCGTTGCCATAGAGGTCTTCTCTACGGAAGGTAAAGCTTTCTTTGACTAATCCAACTGGATAAGCTGAAAATTTAAGTGGCAGACGCTTCCAATCAGCAAGCGATTGTTCATCAATTACCAGCACTATTTTGTGTTCTCCTGGGGGAATGTCTGGTGGCAGTTGGACTGTAATTTTGCCGTCTGTAGTTACCGTGGCAGTCGTTTCAATCGCTTTCATGCTATTTCTTCTAAAATACGGCGTTATCGGCTCCATTCATCATACATATCCTCACGTCTTATGCATAGATCACAGGGTAAGGCCACGGTAATATCGTGCCCCTATCGGGTTCGGGTAAGTCTACGCTGGTAAAACTCCTGTTCCGGTATTTTGAACCGAATCAAGGTCGCATCTTATTGGATGGTGTAGACATTCGCCATGAACTACTGCGCCGCGAAGGGATTTACCGGCGTCTGCACTCGCTGCAAGAAACGGGTGAATTGATTTGAAAGTTGGAAGGTTGAAGGTTTCAATCACTCTTCTCGCCCTTCAACCTTCTCGCCCTGCAACTTGCACGCCCTACTAACCTTCAACCCCACTTTAAGCTGCACTGATAATGGCAGAGGGCTGTTCATGCTCAACCACAAACACATTCGCGTAAA
>CBDTXL010001309.1:0-1770 GCA_965364435.1 uncultured bacterium | reverse complement strand
TCATCGGGGAAAGAAGATGGAGACATTAAAAGGACGAGATTTGCTGGGTTTAGCAGACCTCAGTGCCACTGAAATTCAGGAACTATTGGATTTAGCCGCTCAGTTGAAAGCAGGTCAGGTGAACCTGCGGTGCAACAAGGTGTTAGGTCTGTTGTTCTCTAAGGCTTCTACACGAACGCGGGTAAGTTTTTCAGTCGCCATGTACCAACTGGGTGGTCAGGTAATTGACTTGAATCCTAATGTTACCCAGGTGGGTCGGGGGGAGCCGGTGGTAGATACAGCGAGGGTCTTAGATCGGTATCTCGACATCCTGGCGATTCGCACCTTTGAGCAGAAGCAGCTGGAAACCTTTGCCGAGTATGCTCGGATTCCGATCATCAATGCCCTGACTGACTTGGAGCATCCCTGTCAGGTTTTAGCGGATTTGTTGACTGTCCAAGAGTGCTTTGGTTCATTGGCTGGGGCAACGTTGACTTATCTGGGAGATGGCAATAATGTAGCTCATTCGCTGATGTTGGGATGCGCCCTAACGGGGATGAATGTGAGAATTGCAACACCACCAGCTTATCAACCCAATAGTGGCATTGTAGATCAGGCACGGCAGATTGCTGGTGGGAGGACGGAAGTAATGCTCACCGATGACCCAATTGCGGCTGCTAAGGATGCCCACGTCCTTTACACCGATGTCTGGGCGAGTATGGGTCAGGAGGATTCCGCTGATGCCCGAATTCCTGTTTTTCAGCCTTACCAGGTGAATGAACAACTTTTGACCAGCGCCGCCCCGGACGTGATTGTGCTGCATTGTTTACCAGCTCACCGGGGAGAAGAAATTACGGATGAGGTAATGGAAGGGCCGCGATCGCGTATTTGGGATCAGGCAGAAAACCGAATGCATGTGCAAAAAGCGTTACTTGCCAGTCTTTTGGGAGCAGATTGAACTGCCGACTTGGGCAGGTTTTATACCTGCCCCTACTGGACAAATGGGGGGGGTTAGTAGTACGAATGTTCTATAGATGGTAGCAATCAGCAGAGGAAGTGATGAAGATGAATCATTTTAATTCAAAACTCTTCTTCGGCTTGACCTATATCTCAGTAGGAAAGCCCAATTGTCGAGAAACCCGCCCCTACAAATCAAAACCAGTTCTTACATTCCAATAACATTATGGAATCCCTCACTGAAGCCCAACAACAACTTTATGATTGGCTGGCGGATTATATTCGCACATCCCAACACGCGCCTTCAATCCGGCAGATGATGCGAGCAATGAACTTACGGTCACCAGCCCCAGTTCAGAGTCGCCTGGAACATTTGCGTTCCAAAGGATACATTGACTGGACAGAAGGAAAAGCTCGCACAATTCGGATTCTGGGTTCCACTCCTGTGGGAGTACCAGTACTAGGAGCGATCGCGGCTGGCGGTCTGGTAGAACCCTTTACCGACACCGTTGAGCAACTGGATTTGTCTCCCGTTTTCCGCCAACCCGGTAACTTTGCGCTACGGGTAATCGGAGACAGCATGATTGAAGACATGATTGCCGAAGGGGATGTGGTCATTATGCGACCCGTCCCCGACCCAGAGGAACTGAAGAATGGTCTGATTGTCGCCGCACGAGTGGAAGGACACGGCACGACCTTGAAACGCTTCTACCGTAAGGGGGAACGAGTCACACTCAAACCTGCCAATCCCAAGTACCGGCCCATAGAGGTGACGGCGAAAAGTGTCGAGGTGCAGGGTGTTTTAGTAGGCGTCTGGCGCGGCTATGACCCGCC